>JBHJHK010000428.1:0-30626 GCA_050330975.1 Candidatus Competibacterales bacterium
GAAGTTGCTGCGGTAAGCTTAGCTTAAATATTTTGCGAACTGCAGTGTGGCTAATTCATTGATATGTCAAGCTTTAGGTCAAAAATGTACACAGTATTGCTAACAGTGTAATACATGATAATGCAATGCTATGAATGGTGAAGTTATCGCAAGAGATGTCAACCGCCTCAAAGATCAACATTCGCATTGGAGCGTTACCTGACACACAGCGAATCATATTTCCGCTTTCAATTCTATTTTGTTCTTGCATGCTCAACAAGCATGCTTGTATTTGCCAGGGAAATTTCCGTTAGAGTTCACCTTAGAATCATTTTACTTTTTCTCTGAATAGTTTGTCTGCTTAATAGCCAACAGCTTTTACGCATATTCTAATATCATGAAGCAATCAAGAAATAACATATTCGCCACTCATACTCCCGTGTTCGCTCGCTGTAAGCTAACTAACTTTCTCTAAAAACATACCCTCAAATTCCCACTCGCAATGAATAGCAAAGTGGCTCAAACGGGGAGTTGATCGCGAAGATAGTATCCACAACCGCCCGTTATTTTATGAGTGACAAATTTTAGCATTACACTTCAACGCTTCTATCAACCCCTAGGAATACCACTTTCAAAGGCGGGCTTCCGCGGCGCCCCCATTGGGTATGTTTCAATGCCATTCTGCTTGTCTCGCGTACGGGGTGTAGCGGTAAGTTAAGCGTTCAGTTTAGGACAGTCTTGTTCTCTAAGAGGGCAGTCGTAGGCTTGATTAGGTTACCGAGCCTTCCGGTACGGGCTTCCAGGGCAAGAGCGCCTCTAGAATTCCAGGCCATCCGCCTACTCCACGGCGTTATTGTCCGGGTCGTAGCGCCCATCCTGGAGCAAGTCCACGAGCTGAGTCCACTGATTGGGGGTGTAGTGAAGGGTGGTACCGATCGGGCTTTTGGGTAGAACGTGGGGTTGATGGCGCTCCAACCACTAGTGAAACTATTCCAACTCTAAGGCTTGGCTTATGCCACCCCTTGCCCCCTCATCGGTGCTACCTTAGGACAAAGCACAAAGCTTTCTTCATCCCACACCCATGCCTTGCGCTTGCCGCGACGCCGGTGGGTAAAGAGGCACAGCGTTTGGCTGAACGATCCCCTCCCAAGACCTCTTTGACGATCATCGACAAACCGTCAATACTCCGGCAAAAAGCGCTACTGGCGGCGAGGCCGATGAGGGTTGCGCCTCCAGGAGACCTGCGCCCCCAAACGGGCACTTCCAGATGTTAAAAGTTGGGATAGCTGTGGCCGACTCGGCGGCAAAATGCTTGTTGGCCCAAGCCATCCCGGCGTCATTGTTGAACCTAAGTGAGCCAATATTGACTTATGGGTGTGTCGGTTGACGTTGCCCCTGCGCTCCTCAGACATCCTCTGGTCGTGAACCCATGAGACGCAGTATCACTCAACCTAAATCTTTAGTAATCTTGTCAACTTAAAAGCGCTTACAGATAAACCCTAAATCTGTACTCAAACTAGCAATTCACCAATATTCATAATTCGGGAATATCAAAAATGGTCAACCAACGCATCACATATTTCATCGCAGCTTTTTTTTTCATTTTTTTTATACCCTTTTTAACCTACTTCCTTTATTACCCTGGCATCACCGGCAGATTCATATTTGATGACATACCCAACCTCGAACCTCTGACAAGAATTGTTGACATCAATTCATATCAAACGATCTTGTTCGTCTTTGATGGCCACTCCAGTATTTTTGGTAGACCTTTGTCACTAGCCTCTTTTCTTATCAACAAAGACTCCTGGCCCAATAATCCTTCAGATTTCATTCATGTCAACATTCTCCTTCATTGCTTGAATAGTATTTTGTTTTTTTATTTTTGTTACATTATTAGTGGTTTTTTTCATTACCCAAAAAACCAAACCATCAATGACATAAAAAAAAGGTTGTTCTTTTCTTTTGTTGCAACTCTCGTTTGGTGCCTCAATCCTTTACTAGCAACCAGCACCCTACTGGTCATCCAAAGAATGACACTGCTGAGCGGATTATTTACAATTCTAGCTCTCATATTTTACACCAAAGCACGTAAAACACTGAACGAAAAACCTTATCGCTCTTATATATACATGATCTGCGCTCTGTTCACTTGTGGCCTACTAGGCTTATTGTCCAAGGAAAACATTATCGTACTTACATTTTACATATTTCTCCTTGAAACATTAATTTTTAACCTCAAAGACCAACCCACAAAACGAATACAAAAAACTCACACTACATGGGTAACTCTATTGTTTATGATTCCTGTGATTATCATGGCCACATATTTATATGTTGGATATCAAGGTATAATTAATGGTTACAGCATACGTGATTTTAATTTATATGAAAGACTGATTACCCAAACTGTTGTTTTGAAAGATTATCTTTTTTCTGCCTTCGTTCCTCAAGCAAGCAAATTTGGTATATTTCATGATGACTATCCCATATACAGCAGCATCTACAACAGCGATGTTTTGCTCTCAATAATTTTCTGGTTTTTCTTGATAACTCTGGCCATTTTTTTGATCAAAACCCTCCCGATGTTATTGTTAGCGGTTTTTTGGTTTTTACTAGGCCATTCCCTAGAAAGCACCTTCATACCCCTTGAATTGTACTTTGAACATAGAAACTACACACCACTCATGGGATTTTGTCTATTTGGATCGTTTTTGTTCAACCACTTCCTACAATCAAAGAAAAAAATCTATTATTGTTTTTTGATTGGTTATATTGGACTGATAGCGATAACACTTCATCAAATCACCTCACTGTGGGGCAACCCACCAGTTGCCGCAGCATATTGGGCTACGTTGAGCCCTGGCTCTGCGCGAGCCACAATATTTGATATTCAAATGACGTTAAGACAAGGCAACACATTAGAAGCCATTAGAAAGGTCGATGAATTTTATGAGCGCTCACCAGAACATCCAGTCGCACTTGCAAACAAAATATTTGTACACTGTATTGCAAAAAATAAATTCGAAGCGGACAAATTAACATACCACAAACTAGAGACGATGTCTCACAGCTTTGGAGTTGCAGAAGTCGTTAAAGCATTATTTGTAGCTGCTACTGAGGACGACTGCCCTATCGAGGAAGATGACATTCTAAAAATGATTAACGCAATATTTAACAACAAGAATTACGAAAACTCCCCCGCTCAATTTTCACTCTTCTATACCAAGCATGAAATATACAGAAACAAAAAGGATTTCCACAACACCATGAAGAACCTAGAAGCAGCGTTCAAAAAAAACCCCGACCTTCATTTGCTTATCAGAATAGTGCACACATTTCAAAGCGCTGGGCTTTACGAGGAGGCTATCCAATTTATTGATGAATCAGTAGAAGACCATATTCCCATCAATCCTTTACTAGCCCATGTTTGGCACACAACCGCACTTAGAATGAAGAAGCAAATGGAATACCTACTGAATATAACTCACTCGAGATCATCTCAGCAACCAGAGTGAAAGTGTAACAATTCCATAAAGCTCCTGATTCTGGGCTCGTTTTTGACAATTTTTGTATGTAAGGGCTCAGTTAAGGACAGTTTTGTTCGCTAGGAGGGGCAGGCGTAGGTCTGGGCAGGGTACCAAGTCCTCCGGGGCGAGCTTCCAGTGCAAAAGCGCCTCTAGGACTTCCAAACTATCCACCTGGGGGAACTTGGCGAAGAGATCGGTGAGATATGCTTATAGATCGAAACCATTGGCTTTGGCCGTGTTGATGGCGCGCCAACCACTCGTGGAACTGTTCCAGCACAAGGGCTTGGCTTATGCCACCCGTTGCCCCTTCATCGGGGCCACCTTGGGACACTGTTCCAAGATTAGGCCCGCCAACAGCCCGTTGAGTTGGGCACGGGTGAGCACCACATGATCGCCCTGGCGTTTGGGCCAGGCAAAGACCCCTTGCTCTTTGCACTCGTAGTAAAGCACAAAGCTTTCCTCACCCCACACCCATGCCTTGAGCTTGCCGCGACGCCGGCGGGTAAAGAGGCATAGCGCTTGGCTCAGCGATCCCCTCCCAAACCTCGTTGACGATCATCGACAAACCATCAATACTCCGGCAAAAGTCGATGGGGGCTAAGGCCCAGTGGATCCTCGTGGGCAAGGGGCCGATCATCGCGACGGGGTGGCGATCTGAGCGAGGACATGCCCTAATCAAACCGGGTCGATGCCTACCGGCAATGTCAAGACGGCCTCCCCAACACAAAGCGGCGCGGCCGGCGCGCGCAGGTGGTGAGGGGCCGATGTGGGTGTCTTCAACCACGGTTAACACCACCGGCGAGGCCCATGAGGGGCGCGCCTCCAGGACGACTTCGCCCTCCAGGCGTTACTTCCAGGTGTTAAACTTATCTAATCGATGAATCTTCTTTGCAGCAAGCTTCGCGCGCAATTTGGACAAATCGTACATGGCAGGAGTGTGCTCTTCCAAAGCATCAAAGCTATCACACGCAATATCCAGTCATATTGAACTCTTTTTTGCTGTATGGCACAACGATTTGAATTGTGGCCCACCCAAGCCACACATGACTTTTTTGAAAAATTACACGAGACAACCAATTTAAAAATATTTCAAGGCTATCGTGGCTTTCCATTAGCCTCAGCAGTTACACTTAACTGATTTTTCTCTAAACATTTTTGATTGAGGTCACTCAAATGGCTTTAACACCCAACACGCCCAACCAAGCTCAAGACGCTACCCCTAAAGTCACTTTAAGTGGTCTAGCTCGCATCCTCGTCAAAAAAGAACTCATCGACGAAGAAACAGCCCTCAAGACAATCGAAAAAGCTGCTGAAGCCGAAAGCCCCTTCATTAGCTATATAGTCGATCAGCGTTTGGTACCAGCCGCAGATTTAGCGCACCACATTGCCCTAGAACTTGGCTATCCAATTGCCAGCCTTGGCAGCATAGATCTCGAAGATGCTCCGATCAAAGATGTAAAAGAGGATCTCATTCGTCGTTTACGGGCCTTGCCACTGTACAAGCGCGGCAGGACCTTATATGTTGGCATGCCCGATCCAACAGATCTCAAAGGTCTTGAAGAGATCAAGTTTCAAACCAGTATGAATCCGGAGCCTGTCGTAGTCGCTGAAACTGGATTCAATTTGGTTGTTGAAAAAGCAATTACTGGAGCAGGTGACGAACTCAGCAACCTCGATGAAACCGCTGATCGCATTGAAGTAGTCGGTGAAGATGGCGATGAAAACATCGGCGCCGACCCCGAAGAAACACCTATAGTGCGCTTTGTCAATCAAATGCTACTGAGCGCCATCAACCAAGGTGCATCAGATCTCCATTTTGAACCATATGAAAAAACCTTTCGAGTCAGATTTCGCCAAGATGGTATTTTGAGGGAGATAACCACTCCTCCCATAGCCATGGCCAGTCGCATTGCAGCTCGCATCAAAGTTATGGCCCAGATGGATATTGCCGAGAGAAGGGTACCCCAAGATGGACGTATTAAGCTTCGCCTTTCGAGACGTCGATCCATCGATTTTCGAGTAAATACCCTTCCCACCATGTGGGGTGAAAAAATCGTGTTGAGAATACTCGACGCCAGTGCAGCTGCCCTGGGAGTTGATATACTGGGATTTGCTCCTGATCAAAGGGAAGTTTTTATCAACACCATAAAACAACCTCAGGGCCTAGTTCTCGTTACTGGCCCAACAGGAAGCGGTAAGACGGTAACTCTTTACACCGCCTTAAACATCCTAAACCAGGAACAGGTCAACATCTCCACTTGCGAAGACCCTGTGGAAATCAATCTCGCCGGCATCAATCAAGTGAATGTTAACAACAAAACCGGTCTAACATTTGCCAATGCCTTGAGAGCCTTTTTGCGCCAAGACCCAGATATTGTCATGGTTGGTGAAATAAGAGACCTCGAAACTGCAGAAATAGCCATTAAAGCCGCTCAAACTGGTCACATGGTACTCTCCACTTTGCACACTAACAGCGCCCCTCAGACTCTTACCCGCCTTGCCAATATGGGTGTTGCTCCGTACAATATAGCGTCTAGCGTAAGTCTTGTTATTGCTCAACGACTCGGTAGACGCTTGTGTAGCGTTTGCCGTGAAGAGGAATATGATGTGCCCCCTGAAATGCTCATTCAACAAGGTTTCAGCGAAGATGAAATTGATGACTTAACAATCTTTAAGGCCGTTGGCTGTGATCTTTGCGTGGGGGGTTACAAAGGCAGAGTTGGCGTCTACGAGGTTATGCCACTTTCCGAAGAAATGGGTAGAATCATTATGAGCGGCGGCAACGCAATACAACTAGCGGATCAAGCATTGAAAGAGGGCGTTTCCAATCTTCGCCGATCGGGGCTGAACAAAGTTCGACAAGGCATTACCAGCCTGGAAGAAATCAATCGAATCACCATAGACTAAAGGCCAGAATTTACCATTTATGCCTTCAATCATCACCATTTCTCAAGAGGATTAAGTCATCATGGCCAGAAAACCCACTCTTAGCAAAAAAAAGGAAGACGATCTCACTTTCACTTGGCGTGGCACCGATAAACGCGGCAAGCGAGTACAGGGTGAACTGCGAGGTCAAAACGTCAACATTGTCAAAGCAGAGCTACGTAGACAAGGAATCACACCTACAAAGGTCAACAAAAAACCCAAGCCGCTCTTCACAGTGGGCGGAGACATTAATGCCAAAGATATAATGCTATTTAGTAGACAATTGTGCACCATGATGGGCGCAGGCATTGCTATTGTTCAAGCAATGGATATGGCTGCCCAGAGCACCAAAAAAGACAAACTCAAACAAGTCATTACCTCGATCAAATCCGATTTGGAAGGTGGCACTCGCTTGGCCGATGCACTAGCCAAGTACCCTCTTCACTTTGATCATTTATATGTAAGCCTCGTCCGCGCTGGGGAAGAGGCTGGTGTTCTCGAAATAATGCTGAACAAGATCTCAGCATATCTAGAAAAAAACGAATCACTAAAAGCCAAAGTCAGAAAGGCAATGGTTTATCCCACCGCGGTACTTGTGATATGCTTTCTCGTCACCGCATTTATGATGATTTTCGTCATACCGCAGTTCGAAGCCCTTTTCCAAGGCTTTGGTGCTGACCTGCCAGCTTTCACCAAACTCATCCTCAGCATTTCTGATGTTTTCGTCAACTATTGGCACTGGATCATCCTGGGGATCGTTGGCCCGATAATCGGCTTTATTCAAGCCAGGAAAAGATCAACAAAATTCCGCCAGTTAGTTGATCGCTGGATCCTCAAAGTCCCCCTCTTTGGACCCATAGTTTTTCTTTCATCCCACGCTCGCTTTGCACGCACCCTGTCTACCATGTTCGATGGCGGCGTACCCCTAGTCGAAGCATTATCGTCAGTCGCCACTGCAACTGGTAATCACGTTTTCGAAACTGCTGTCTATGACATCAGGGATAGTGTTTCCGTTGGACAACAGCTCAATTTTGCCATGCGGCAAACGGGGCTTTTCCCCGATATGGTTTTACAGATGGTTGCCATCGGTGAAGAATCTGGATCTCTGGGCACGATGCTAGCAAAGGTAGCCGACTTTTATGAAGAAGAAGTCGACAATATGATAGATAACATCACGACTCTGATCGAGCCTATCGTCATCGTCCTACTAGGCCTCATGGTTGGTAGTATGGTTGTCGCCATGTACCTGCCCATCTTCAAGCTGGCTGCAGCGGTATAAGTGAGCCCGAGGCATTTAAAAATAATCAAATCCCACCCCAAAAGCCCCTTCACAGGGGAGAACCCCCAATGAGGCTTGACATCAGTCAAACCTCATTGGGTTTTTCTCAAGCTCATCAAGCTCAGGTAGTTTACTCGCCTTTGGTAACACGCAAGTGTTGTGCCGGTGCTAGCACCGGCGGCGAAGGTCCACAGCCCGCGAATGACACTCAATGGCAAGTAAACCCTTGCTCAAATCCCAGCCCCTGAGAGAGGCACCCCTCCATGAGTGATTACGATTTAGTCATCCGCGGCGGGACGGTGGTCACCGCCGCCGACGTTTTCCGAGCCGATGTGGGAGTCCGCGACGGGGTGATCGCCGCCCTGGCGACGGATTTGGGTCCAGGGCGCGACACCATTGAGGCCGACGGTCTCCTGGTCTTGCCCGGCGGCATCGACAGCCACGTCCACATCGAGCAACCCACCTCAGATGGCACGGTGATGGCCGATGACTTTGCCTCGGGGACCCGCTCGGCGGCCTTCGGTGGCAACACTACCGTGTTGCCCTTCGCCCTCCAGCAGCGGGGACAGTCCTTGCGCCTGGCCGTGGACGACTACCGCCAACGCGCCAAGGGCCACAGCTTTGTCGACTACGGCTTCCACCTGATCCTCACCGACCCCAGCGACCAAGTGCTGGGGCAAGAACTACCGGCCTTGGTGCGGGATGGCTACACCAGCCTCAAGGTCTTCATGACCTATCCCGATATGAAGCTCGACGATTTGGAGATCCTCAACGTCATGGCCGCCGCCCACCGGGAGCGGGCGCTGGTGATGATCCACGCCGAAAACTACGACGCCATTCGCTTTCTCACCGAACACTTGGAACAGGCGGGCCACACCGAACCCCGGGGTCACGCTCGATCTCGACCCATCCCCGTGGAGCGGGAAGCCACCCACCGCGCCGTCACCTTGGCGGAAATCGCCCAAGTGCCATTGGTAGTGGTCCACGTTTCCAACGGCGAGGCCCTCGAAGAGATTATCAGGGCCCAGCGGCGGGGTCTCAAAATCTTTGCCGAAACCTGCCCCCAGTATCTGGTGTTGACGGAGAAAGACCTCGACGGCCTCAATATGGCAGGGGAAAAATACGTCTGCTCCCCGCCGCCCCGGGATGAAGCCAGCCAAAAGGCTTGCTGGCAGGGCCTCGAACAGGGTCTGTTCGAGGTCTTCTCCTCAGATCATTGCCCATTTCGCTACGAGGGGCCCACGGGGAAACGACACAAGGGGGAACGCACCGCCTTTCGCTGGGTGCCCAACGGCATCCCCGGAGTGGAAACGCGGTTGCCCATTTTGTTCTCCGAGGGCGTTGGGAGCGGACGCATTACCCTACCCCAATTCGTCGCCCTCACCGCCACCAACCACGCCAAACTCTACGGGCTCTATCCCCGCAAGGGCAGCCTGGCCGTGGGCGCCGACGCCGATATCACCCTGTGGGATCCCAACCGGCGGGAAACCATTCGCCAACATATCCTCCACCACGGTTGCGACTACACCCCCTATGAGGGCTTTGAAGTTCGGGGTTGGCCCGTGACGACCTTGCTCCGTGGCCGTGTGGTGGTGGGCGACGGCCAGCTCCTGGGAGCCCCCCAGGGCGCCTTCCAAGCCCGGGGTCCCTCGGCAGCGGTTGCCTAAGGGTCGGGAAACCGTGGACCTAGACCGCCCCAAAGCAAGCCCCAAGCGGTGTCGGACCTGCAGAATCGGACGAGAATGGGGATTGGTCGTCCGGTTGGTGGGCCTCGCCATCGGCCTGGTCGTCACCTCGACCCAAGCCAAGCCCCCAACACCGGCCGACTGTGGGCGCTTCTACAGCCATTTGGATGGCTTTGCCGCTCGCTGGGCTCCAGAGCCCAGTTACCCTCGCCCCGTGGAGGATTTTCCCCATCTGAGGGTCGATCGCTTTCTGGCGAGCTTTCGCCACGACGCCCTCGATGAACCAGGGCTGCGGAACTGGTTGGACCACCTGGCCGCGGCGGATCGCCAGGTGAGATTCATTCACTGGCGGCAACTACCCACCGCGGGCCGAGACTTCCTCAGCCGTCACTATGGCATCGACGATCCCGGCGCTCTGTATCAAGTGTTGGAACACTGCGCGGCCCGTCACAATGAAACCTTGGCCGGGGATCCCCAGAGGCTGGCGGAGCTGCGCCGCCGCGCCACCGTCCCCCACGACTATAGCCATCTGCGGCGGGTCCTCGGCCTCTACCCCCTCACCGCCAAGGCGGCCCAGGCGGGGGTGGACCAACTCCACGCCGAAATCCTCGCCACCTTCCAAACACCCCCGGAGGATTTACCCCAAACCGGGGAGTTACACCACTACGGGCCTCGGGACGCACCCTCCACCATGGCGACCCCCGTCTCTCCCCTCCCCAGGGATGGCCTGGGGATACCCCAGATCAGCGGCGATCAATACCGCGCCCTCGTAACCCGCCACGCGCCATTGTTAACCATCGACACCGCCGGAGACTTCGATCGACCCGGGGTGCCGGGGCGCAACGCCCGCGGCATCCCCGGGGTCACCCCCCCACCCACGGTATACCACTATTCGTCCTTCGGCCGCTGGCAAGGACGCGTCCTCCTCCAGTTGGTCTATGTCGTCTGGTTTGACCGACGCCCCAAGACCGGCCCCTTGGACCTGTTGGGAGGGGCTCTAGACGGCTTAGTGTGGCGAGTGACCCTCGACGTCGATGGCGTCCCCTTGCTCTACGACACCATCCATCCCTGCGGCTGCTACTGGATGTTTTTCCCATCGCCACGCCTCACCCTGCAAGCCCAAGCCCAGGGATGGCCCGAACCGCCCTTGGTGCCCCAACCGGCACCCCACCTCAAACCCCAACGACGGATCGCCCTGCGCTTGGCCTCGGGGAGCCACTACCTCCAGCGGGTGTCCACCGCGTCGGTGGACAGGGAGAAGCAGGAGCTCCGTGGCGCCGGCTATACTTGGTATGACCTGGTTCCCTACCATACCCTCTACGGCCAGGGCCTCTTTGGTCCCAATGGCATCATCGATGGCAGCCAACGCTTGGAATCGCTAGTGTTATGGCCCATGGGGATCGTCGCGCCGGGCGCCATGCGGGAGCGGGGACGCCAGCCCACCGTCTTCGTCGGCTACGGCCACTTCGACGCCGCCGAGGCCTTGAACCAACGCTTTCAGCCCACGATGCCGCCAACGGATCCCCATGGCCCCTGAAAATCGCGACAATGTGGTACCGCTTAGACCCAAACGCCCTGCGCAGCGGCGCTCCCACACCCCGGGCCTGCCCCGTTGGCTCCAGGTGCTGGTCACCGGGCTGCTCCTAGCTGCCCTCCTGATCGGCCTGGCCATCGCCCTCATGGTCTGGCGAGCCACCGCAGGCCAGGCGTCAAGCGCTGTCATTAATTCCAACGACCACTCGTTTGTGACCTGGATCGATGAGCTCTCCGCCTCCCCAAACCCCGGTTTCTGATGCCCCAGGAGCCCTCCTCGAAGATTCCGTCGTCGAATACCGCCACGACGATTGGCACACACCTCCCCTGGAAAGCGACTGGGCAGCCGTTGACTTGGAAAACGGCCGGGTGCTGAACTTCTCCCGCCTCGCCTTCCCCTTGGATCCACCGGAGGTCGCCCTGCTGACCACTACCCTCGCCGGTCGGGCCAAGAACATCAGCTTCGATCCCCACCGGGGCACCCTCAAGGGCCACGACTCTGGGGTCGATGTCGCCCTGCTGACCACCCTGCTCCAGCGATTTGCCGACGCCGCCCAGCACTTCGTCCACGGGCTACTGCCCGATTACGCGCCGGCCCTGCGCCGGGCGCGCACCAGTTTGCGCCCGGTGGAGGCCGCCGGGCGCATCCGCTCGGTGAATCAAGACGACACCCGCCTCCACATCGACGCCTTCCCCGCCACCCCCACGGGGGGAGGGCGCATTTTGCGGCTGTTCAGCAATATCGATCCCCAGGGTCGGGCCCGCCAGTGGCGAGTGGGGGAGCCCTTCGAAGCCTATGCCAGCCACTTTGTCCCAGCCATCAAGCCGCCCTTTCCCGGCAGCGCGACCCTGCTCTGGGCCCTGAAGCTCACCAAGACGCGGCGCACCCTCTACGACCACTACATGCTATCCCTCCACCGCCTGGGCAAAGCCGACGACCACTACCAGAGCCACACCCCCCAGCGGGAGGTGGCCTTTGCCGCCGGTAGCACCTGGGTGGCGTTTACCGATCAGGTACTCCACGCCGTTTCGGGGGGGCAGTACCTGTTGGAACAGACCTTTCACTTGCCCCCACACATTCAGCGCCGGCCGGACTCGGCGCCCTTGGCCGTGCTGGAGCGCCTCACGGGACGGGTGTTGGCACCGCGATCCACCGCCGAATCCCCGTAGCGGCCGTCGGGCACACTCGGGTGGGGCAGATGGGTCATTCCCGTGCTGACGGCGGGGGCATCGATGGGGAGCCAGGCCGCCACGACGGCGGCGAGGGTCGCCACAACGGCGTCTCGGTCCCAAGCCAGGGCGTTAGACCGCAAGTCCGCCGCCACCCGGGCCCGCTGAGCCCTCAAGGCGTCGGGGGGCTCGGCCCCAACGCCAACAGATACCCCGCCGGTCAAGTGCTCCTCCACGGCCATGAGACACTCGACAGCTCGCCGAGCCTGGGTCCGTTCCTCAGCGGCCAGTTCGGGGAGATCGCCATGGTCCAGCAACCTCACCAGGGCTCGGCGAGCGGCGATGATGAGCTCTAGAGGAGTGGGGTCAGGGCAATGGGCCAAGGGACGCCTCAAGCTTCGGCGGGCCGCAATCGCTCGACGCGCTGAAACCCCTGGGGCAGACGCTTGCCACGCCGCCCGCGCTCGCCGCGGTAGGCCTCTAGATCGCGGGGTTTGAGGGTGAGGTGGCGCTGGCCACTGTAAACCACGACCCCGCCCCCCGGGGGTAGACACAGCAATCCCACCAGCCGCTCGGCGTCGCCTCGGGCTGGAATGCTGACAATCTTGTTGCCCTTGCCCCGAGACAACATGGGCAGATCCCGCACCGGAAAGGCCAGGAGATAGCCCCCACTGGTGGCGGCCACCAGCAATTGGCTCTCGGGGTCGGCCACCCGCACCGGCGCCAAGGGCTTGGCCCCTTCGGGCAGGGTGAGAACCGCCTTGCCCGCCCGTTGGCGGCTCATCAGGTCTTCGTGGCGCAGAATAAAACCATAGCCAGCATCGGAGGCCAGGGCGTAGAGTTCGTCGCCGTTGCCCAACAAAACGGCGACAAAGGCCGCCCCGGAGGGGGGCGACAAGCGCCCCGTCAAGGGCTCACCGTGGCCGCGGCTGGAGGCCAGGCTATGGGCGGGGAGGGTGTAGCTACGACCGCTGGCGTCGAGAAAAACCGCCTGTTGGTGGCTGCGCCCAGCGGCCTGGGCCAGGGGTCCATCGCCGGCGCGATAGCTCAGGGATTCGGGGTCCACCTCCTTTTTGGCCGCTCGCACCCAACCTTTTTGGGATAGATACACCACCAGCGGCTCGCTGGGTATGAGCTCCTCCTCCCCTAGGGCTTGGGCTGCGGGGCGCTGGACGATGGGGGAGCGACGGGCGTCGCCGTAAGCTTCTGCGTCGGCGGTGAGTTCCCGGCGCACCAGGTTCTTCAACCGCCGCTCGGATCCCAGTAGACCCTCGATCTCGGCTTTTTCCTTGGTGAGGGCCGCTTCCTCGGCCCGCAGTTTGACCTCCTCAAGGCGCGCCAACTGCCGCAATCGGGTGTTGAGGACGTATTCCACCTGGGTTTCGCTCAGGGCGAATTCCGCCATGAGGGCGACCTTGGGTTCGTCTTCGCTGCGGATGATCTCGATGACCCGATCGATGTTCAACAGCGCCTTGAGGAGGCCCGCCAACAGGTGCAGTTGGCGCTCGACTTTGTCGAGGCGAAAAGCCAGTCGCCGCCGCACAGTCGCCAGGCGAAAGCTGAGCCATTCCCCCAACAGAGTCTTGAGGTCTTTGACTCGGGGACGCCCGTCTAAGCCCACCACGTTGATGTTGACCCGCAAACTGCGCTCTAGGTCGGTGGTGGCAAACAGGTGCTCCATGACCAAATCCCCATCCACCCGATTTGAGCGCAGGGAAATCGCGATGCGCACTGGATTTTCGTGGTCTGATTCATCCCGCAGGTCGTCCACCATGGGCAGCTTCTTGGCCTGCATCTGGGCGGCGATCTGCTCTTGGACCTTGGCGCTGGCCACTTGATGGGGCAGGGCGGTGATGGCGATATCGTTGTCCTCCCGCTCGTAGCGGGCTCGAACCCGCAGGGTTCCCGTACCGCTCTGGTAGAGCCGGAGCAATTCCTCCTCGCCGGCGGCGATCTCTGCCCCACCCGGATAGTCGGGTCCGGGGAGATGGGCCATGAGGTCTTTGACCTCGGCCTCGGGGTGCTGGAGGAGGTGGATGGCCGCCTGGGCTAGCTCCTTGACGTTGTGGGGAGGGATGTCGGTGGCCATCCCCACGGCGATACCCGTGGCGCCGTTGAGTAATACATGGGGCAGCCGCGCCGGCAGTAGGGAGGGCTCTTCCAGGGTGCCGTCGAAGTTGGCCACCCACTCCACGGTGCCCATATCCAACTCGTCCAACAACACCTTGGCGAACTTCGACAGCCGCGCCTCGGTGTAGCGCATGGCGGCAAAGGACTTGGGCTCGTCGGGGGAGCCCCAATTGCCCTGCCCATCCACCAGGGGATAGCGGTAGGAAAAGGGCTGGGCCATGAGCACCATGGCCTCATAACAGGCCGTATCGCCGTGGGGATGGTACTTGCCCAACACATCCCCCACGGTGCGGGCGGCCTTTTTATGCTTGGACGTGGCCGTTAGCCCCAGCTCAGACATGGCGTAGACGATGCGCCGCTGGACGGGTTTGAGGCCGTCGGCGATGTGGGGCAAGGCGCGGTCGAGGATGACGTACATGGAATAATCCAAGTACGCCTTTTCGGTGAAGACCTTGAGGGGCAACTGCTCAAAATTGTCGAAACTCATGCCGGTCCCATGGGGGCGGGAATGGGGGGGTGAGAGGCCCTGCCCGAAGGGGGGAAACCCCGGGCTGAGGGCATCAAGGAGACGCCACAGATGGAGAGGAGACCTCGGCGGTAGGGTTGGGCACGGGTTGAACCACCGTGGCTGGACCAAAGGCAAACCAATGCCCCCCCAACTCTGGCCGGACCTGGAGGTAGTAGCCATCGAGGGCGGTGGGGGTAAAGGCAAAGGCCGGCTCGGTCACCACAAAGGCCTGGTCCACCACCAGGGCATCCACGTCGGCGACGGCCAAGTCGTCGAGGAGCACCCCGTAGTCCAAGCGATCCCCCACGTAAGCCCGCTGTTCGAAAACCAGACGAAAGCGCAGCTGAATGGGCTGGTCGACGTAGTCGGCCAAGGATACCACCACTGGGGCAAACCCCCCCTCGGATTCGTAGCGGTTGGACAAACCCGGCGCCGCCCACAGCAGCGACCAACGGTGGCCGTCGTCGGTGGAAACCTCTAACACTAGGTCGGTGGTGGTGGACATCAGCCGCCGCCACAGGCGAAATTCAAGCCGCCCATGGCGCCGGGGCACCAAAGTAGTGACGGCCTCTAGGGTGGGAAGCGCGGCGAAATCCGTCGCCGTCAGGTGGTGATATCCCCGAGGGGTCGTGGGAGCGCCATACCATCCCACTTCCCCCGCGGGTGAGCGCCTGGCCACCCGCACTTCGTAGCGCTCGACCCCGGGCAAGGGGGCAAAGCTGTAATTCTGAGGTCGACCCTTGTCCAAAGGCGGAGGACCCTCGACGACCCACTCCCCCTCCAAACGAAAGGGGTCGATGGCCACCACCTCATAGCGGTAGCGCTCGAGCTGTTCTCCCACCACGACGCCGTCGATGGTCACCTGGAACACCACATCATTGTCGGCCACCCCTGGGAGATCACCGTCGGGAATCCACACCAAGGTGTTGTCGCCGATGCCGTCGAGGACCGGCTCTAACACCACATCCACGGGCTGGCCATCCTGGGTGACCGTCACCGCCGCAGCGCTGAAGTCCGCATCGGGCAGGGCAAACGACCAACGGGGATAGATAAAATCCACTGGGACATACCCCGGGGGCGGCCAGGCAACGGCCGACGAGGGTATCTCCCCTGGGTTGATGCCGCCATTCCCCCCGGAGCTGGCGCGAACGCCGCTGTCGTCCACCACCCACAACGCCGTCGCCGACCATTGGTCTTCCCTCGGCGGCACCGCCCCCAAACCCATCTCCCGGGCGGGGGGATAAAAGAGCCACCGGCGGTGGGGCACGGCGCCGTTGAAGGTGCCGGGATCCTCGACAAAGCCATCGATGGCCTGGGGGCCGATGATACCCAAGTAGAGATTGGCCATCTCGGCGGCCTGGGCGGCCTCTGGGGAATAACACCGCCAATCCGCGCTGGGCGTGTGAGACAGCTCGCCGTTGGCGGCCATGACCAACGCCGCCGCCTGGCTGAGTTCGCTTTTGAGGGGCGATAACACCACATCGCCGGGGAGGCCAGCCAAGGTGCGGAAGAAATTGATCCGCTGCAATACGGCCCGTTGGTGGGTGTGGGCGGTAGTCCCCGGCTCACAGTCCACCACATCGCCGTCCCAGGGGAACGAAGGGTCAGCCAAGGCCGTCTCGGGCAAGCGGTAGTGGGCGTGGTAATGGGCCACAACGGCGTGGCGCTGGCCGGTATCCACGGCGGGCACGGGGGCCAAGACCCCGGGCTCGACCCCATGGCCCCCCTGGGCCAGGGCTCCCGCCCCCAAGACGAGAGCCGCGAACCCCCACCACCACCGGCCCATCGACGCCGCCCTAGGCTGGGAGCCCTCAGGGAAGGTCCGGACCGACGTAGCCCGGCGACCCCAACAGCTCCGCGGCCAAGGCCGCCGGGTCTCGGCCGGTGTTTTGCGCCAACTCCCCCTCGCTGGGGGGCCGCCCCAACAGCAGTTGATAGATCAACCACACGGTGAGAGCCCCCTCTCCTTGGGCGATGTTCTCCGCGGAATCGGCGAAGGCCACCACCATGGTGCCGCGACTGGCACCCCCCTCGAAGGCCGCCGTCCAGTTGGCCAACCCCGCGGCGTCGGCGGGGCGGTCGAGGACATTGAGATAGAGCTGGTCGATGAAGGCCTCGGCGCTGAGGTCGGCGCCATAGCGCGCCTGGAATTCCGCCGAGGCGGCAAAACCGTCGGCAATGGCCACGTGGGCAGCGGTATTGGCGCGGAATACCGCCACCCAGTAGTCCAAACCCGGGCGATCGGGCAACCGGTCAAAGGCCGCCTGGTAGAGCCTTGCCATGGGGGCGACGAACTGCTGCCGCTCGGCACCCACGGCCAATCCCGCCACCGCCTGGGCCGGCGTCAACCGTCCGGCGTCGAGATCGGCCGCCAGCACTTCCGCCTCACCGGGGACCGTCGGTCGGCCGTAGAGACCCTCCATGACAAAGCGGGCAAAATCCACACTGGTACCGCCCCCGGGGACGGGGGATGGGGGGGGCGGGGGATTGGCGCCGCCGCCGGGCCCCTGATTGTAAACAATCGTGTCGGCCACCCCCGCACAACCGGGGGCCAACTGGGTGACGTCGAGGCTCACGGCGCCGCCGCCGGGCAACGCGGCGCTGCTGGCCAGTTCCACCGTGCCCTGGCCTGAGGCCACACCCAGCTCCTGGGCGGCCAGCACCACGGCACCATTGCTGCCATCGCTGATGATCTCCAGGCGCAAGGTGGCGGCCATGGGGCTTTGATAGTTCACCAGGGCGCCAAAGCCTTGGTTCTGGTCGGCGGCGAAGGCCTGGTTTAGGGGGGGATCAAAACTCAAGATCAACAACCCATCGGCACCTGGGCAATTGGCGTGAGCGCTCATGGCACCGCCCCAGAGGGCAGCGCCTAGGAGCCAGTGACGGGCTTTGTCCATTGCAGTACTCTCTCGTTGTGGCGATTGCGGGGCGGCGGGCGCCTTTGGGGCTGACCGAACCCCTCCAGCGCGACTAGGATACTGACAGTTGTCCAGCGGCACCAGGGCCACGCCGAGGGGGACGAGCCGCGCCACTTCCGAGCGGCAACTTCTAGGGCCAAGGCTAAACTCGGCGGGTGTGAACCAATTATCTTGGCGCGGGGAGAAAATCATTTCATTATTGTGACAACTCAACCCGGCCTGTGCTGCGAGGGTCTGACCCTAGAAGCGCGGTCTCAATTGATACCACAGAGCTATCTCGAAGCCAGTTAGCCAACGGAGTTCCCCGGAGACAGACCCATGAGCGCCCTTGAATTCAACAGCGGCCCCGACGAAGATAACGACTTTTTCGACACCGCGGTTCCGCCGGACCGCCATGAATCCCTCCTCAACCGAGGCATCAGCACCTTGGGGGAATTTTTATCCGTCCCTTCGGCCGACATCTACGGCGCCTTGGGGACCATTATGGTGGACGAGGATGGGCTGACCGACTGAGCCGGCCAGGGTTTCTGAGGGCCACCTCGAGGTTGGTCCTCCCATCGGCACTCGCCCCGCCGGAGTTCTCCCTCCGTTCCCACGCCGCTTCCAAGCCTCACCCTCAACCCATTCCCCGGGGCTTGGTTGTCCAGGCCTTGCCCTTTTGGCCCATGGGCTTTTTGCCTATCATAAGAACCCCCAGGCATCGACCCTCCGGCAATAGTCCTTTGCCATTTCGCGCCTCTACCCCCACCGCAACAGCGACGAGGACCCATCTCCATGCCCAAAGTCACCCTTCCTGACGGCAGCGAAAAGGTGTTTGACGGGCCCGTCACCGGCTTTCAAATCGCCCAAAGCATCGGCCCTGGTCTGGCCAAGGCCGCCTTGGCCATGGCGGTCGACGGCGAGCAGCAAGACCTGTCCACCGCGGTGACCACCGATGCCACTGTGCGGTTTCTCACCGCCAAGGACGACGCCGGCCTCGACGTCTTGCGCCATACCCTCGCCGCTCAGGCCTTGGCCCGGGCCGTCAAAGACCTCTATCCCACGGCGCGTTTGGCCATTGGCCCCACGGTAGAACACGGTTTCTACTACGATGTGGAATTCGACCAGCCGTTGTCATCGGACGACCTCCAAGCCCTGGAAGACCGCATGGGGGCCATCGTCGACGAAGACCTGCCCATCCAGCGGGAAATGTGGTCTAGAACGGCCATCAGAGAGTACTTCCAAGGGCGGGGGGAGCACTTTAAGGTCGCCATCATCGACGAAACCCAAGACCAGGAAGAATTCTCCGTCTACCGCCAGGGACGGGGCGAGGAACAGACCTTTATCGACCTGTGTCGCGGCCCCCACGTGCCCCACCTCAAAGCCGCCGGCAAGGCCTTTAAACTCACCCATCTCGCGGGGGCCTACTGGCGAGGCGACAGCAGAAATCCCATGCTGACCCGGATCTACGGCACCGCCTGGGCCACGGACAAAGAGCTCAAGGCCCACCTGGCCATGCTGGAGGAAGCCGCCAAGCGAGACCATCGCAAGATCGGCAAAGAACAGGGACTGTTTCACTTTGAAGACAGCGCCCCCGGTCAACCCTTTTGGCACCACCGGGGTTGGACGTTGTACACCTTGCTCATGGACTACATGCGCCGCAAGGTCAAGGACCACGGTTACATCGAAGTCAACACCCCCCAGCTCCTCGACGCCAACTTTTGGAAGTATTCGGGCCACTGGGACAAATATCGCGACAACATGTTTATCGTGGACGAGGCCCAGGAGACCCCCTTTGCCCTCAAGCCCATGTCCTGCCCCGGCAACGTGCAGATCTACAAGCAGGGCGTCAAGAGTTACCGGGATTTGCCCGTGAGGATGGCCGAGTTTGGCAAGGTCTTTCGCCACGAGCTGAGTGGCACCCGCCACGGTTTGATGCGGGTCCAGAGCTTCACCCAGGACGACGCCCACATCTTTTGCACCCCCGAGCAACTGGAAGACGAAGTGGTGGCCATGTGCGACCTGATCCGCGAGGTCTACGGCGAGCTGGGCTTTGACCAGGTGTTGGTGAAATTCTCCACCCGCCCCGCCGAGCGCATCGGCGCCGAGGCCGACTGGGATAAGGCCGAGGCGGTGCTGGAACAGGTGTGCCACCGCCTGGGCTTTGACTGGGTCCTCAACCCCGGCGATGGGGCCTTTTACGCCCCCAAGCTGGACTTTGTCCTCAAGGATGCCATTGGCCGCCAGTGGCAGTGCGGCACCATCCAGGTGGACATGAACCTTCCCACTCGTTTGGATATGACCTATGTGGACGAGCGGGGCGAGCGCCAGCGCCCCTGTATGGTCCACCGGGCCATTTTGGGTTCCGTGGAGCGCTTTATGGGGGTGCTCATCGAGCACTACAGCGGCCGCTTCCCCCTGTGGCTCGCCCCACTGCAAATCGTGGTCTCGGGGATCACCGACGCCCAAAACGAGGCGGTGATGGACCTAGTCCAGCGCTTGGATGGCGCGGGCTTTCGCGCCGAGGCCGACCTGCGCAATGAAAAGATCAACTTCAAGGTTCGGGAGCACTTCGAGGTCTACAAAGTGCCCGTGATCCTGGTGCTGGGTAAAAAAGAGGTGGAAAACGGCACGGTCACCATGCGCCGCCTGGGCTCCACCCAACAGACCGCCGGCCCGGTGGAGGAGGTCATGGCCACCCTGGCCGAGGAGATCGCCCAAAAGCGCCCTTCGGCCCGGGCCGCCGAAGCCGCCTAGGGGCCGGCGCCGCAAGCCCTGCTCCCGTGCGCATCGGACTGATCGTCTCCCCCTGGATCGCCCCCCAGGTCCTGGGGGCCATCCCCAAGACCTGCCAGGTAGTTGGGGTGGGCACAGCGGAAGTCACCCCGGGGATCGAGGCCACCTTGAGTGCCGTGCAGCAAGTCTACGGCTACCCCTGTCTGCGCCTGAAACGCACCACCCTCAAGGAGCAATTGAGGGAGTGGATCGAAGGGCAACGGGCGGATATCGTCTTGGTGGTCACCTTTGCCCATCGCATCCCCGCCGCAGTCTTGAGTATTCCCCCCCTGGGTTTTTTAAACTTCCACCCCGGGCAGCTGCCCGCCTTTCGCGGCGCCGACCCCATTTTCTTGCAAATCCGCCAGCGGGGGGGTTTGGGGGGCTGGACGGTACACCGCATGGAGGCGGACTTTGACACCGGACCCATCCTGGACACCTACTACACCCCCATTCCCCCTACGGATACTTACGGCCACCAAGTGGGGCGCCTCAAGGAGTTGGTCAAAACTGCGGTGCACACCACCACCATCAAAGCCGCCAGTGGTCGTTTGCTGTTTCGCCCCCAGGAAGCCGCCGGGGCGGCCTACTACGGCAAAGTCCGCGAGGCGGATCTCGGGGTCGATTGGCACGACGACCCCGAGGCCATCGGGGCTTTGGTGCGGGCGGCCAACCCCGAATACCGCGGCGCCATCGCCACCTTCCGCGGCAAGCGCTGTTTTATCCAGGAGTGTCGCGTGGAATCCCCACCCCACCCCCATCCCCCGGTGGCGCCGGGGACGGTGGTGGATCGCCGCGCCCTCGATGGCACACCGGGACTGTGGGTCGCCGGCGGCGATGGGCGTCTCGTGGGCCTGGAGGTGTTGTCTTTAGACGAGGGCACCTACAGCGGCTCCAGGTTGTTGGAAGTCTTTGCCGTCCAACCCGGGGAATGCTTTAGCGGGCCCTCTCTCCAGAGAGTTTGAGGGCTTCTAGGCGCGCCTGGAGCTCGGCTTCGGGGAAGTGGGGAAAACGGCGCCGAAAGTCCGCCAGCTGGCGCGCCACCTCGGCGGCGGTGGCGCCGCTACGGGCCAGCTCCCCCAGCCAGGCCTCGGGGGTATCGGGCGCCTCGATGGCGGCGGCGCCACGCCGGATATCGCCGCTGGGCGTAGCGACGCCCGGCGTCGCTACGCCGGCGGCCAGGGGAGGCGGTGGGCGCCGGTAATCCACCGGCACCACCGACGGAGCCTCGGGGACGGGAGCGTGGATTGCCACCAAACCCACCCCCAAGGCGACCCCAGCGGCGAGGGCGGAGGTCCAGGTCCAGGGGGAGGAAAAAGTCTCCCGGCGTTTCCCCCCACGCGCCAGCGCCAAAATCGCCCGGTCACAGTGGGTCGGCGGTTGGGGACGAGGTGTTTGGTCGTAGGCGTAGATCACCGCCTCGAGGTCTGCTAAGTCCTGGTCGTCTCTAGACGGCGTCATATCAGTGCTCCCATACCTCGACGCAGCTTGGCCACGGCATAGCGCAGCCGGCTCTTGACAGTTTCTCGGGTGGTGCCGGTGACCACAGCGATCTCGGCCAACGACAAACCCGCCTCGGCCTTGAGCAAAAAGGCCTCCCGCTGGGCGGCGGGCAAGGTCGCCAACAACGCCAACAGGGTTTCAGTCTGGCGCCGGCGCTCCTCCCGTTGCTCAGGTTGCTCGTGGGCAGCCATGGGGAAGGCCGCCACCTCGGCATCATCGCCATAGGACTCCAGGGCGACCCTCACCTTAGTGCGCCGATAGTGGTCGATGAGACGCCGGTGGGCCATCTGGTACAGGTAGGTGGTAAATCGCGCCGTGACGCGGTAGCGCCCCCTGGCCTTGATCAGCTTGAGCCAGACGTCTTGGAACAGCTCCTCAGCGGTGGCCTCGCCACCGCACTGGCGGAGGAAGTAGCGATACAACGGCCCCCGGTGACGGCTATAGAGGCGCTCGAAGGCGGCGTCGTCGCCATCGCGATAACGCTCCATGAGTTGTTCGTCGCTATCGGCAGGGTCGACGGCCAAGGCCGCCTCCGGCGCTGGGGCTTCCACAATCCTCCCGTTGCCCGCGAAACCTTCCACAACGAGCGTCGCATCCAGGCTATTGGCCATTGGGCAGTGTATCAGGTGTCGCCCCCCGAGGGTCGGCGCTCTGGCGTAGAGCGCCGTTAGGAGGGTAAACGCAGTGGGGCGAGGGACGGGGTTAGCTCGCCCTGTCAGCGGATCTTCGAGCGCAGTTGGGTGAGGCGCATGCCGATTAGCGCGACGAGGATCAGCCAACCCAGGGGATAAGGTGTCATGCCGGCCAAAAAGGCGCCGAGGGTCGACATGAGGAGGGTCACTAGCAGGGCCAGGGGCAGGTCGATACCTTTCATGATGTTCACCAAAATCACAGTCTCAACAGTGGTTTACCCTGCTGAGAACCCTCTGGGGATCAACCGTTCCCCAAAGCTATCCAAAGTGGCGCGGGCGGGACTCGAACCCGCATGCCCTGGGGGCGCAGTGTCTGAGACTGCCGTGTATACCATTCCACCACCACGCCAATAAAAGCCAGTGCAAAGTGTGGACGTAGGGGGATTCGAACCCCCAACCGACGAATTTTAAGTCCGCTGTGTCTACCTATTGCGCCATACGCCCAGATAATCTGTTAATTAATCTAAAATTCGCCGTCGATAAATTGGTACTTTCCCCAGTGGAAAATACTGATCATAAAAAATGGGCAAGGTGGGACTCGAACCCACATGGTCATGGGACCGTAGAATCTCGCTCTACTGCGTATACCCGTTCCGCCACTTGCCCCTAGTAAAATTTAGCGCGGGGGGGATTTGAACCCCCATGCCCGTTGCCGGGCCACGGCTTCTAAGGCCGTTGTGTCTACCCGTTCCACCACCGCGCCAATGAAAAAGCCCCCGGGAGAGGCCTCCCGGGGGCTCCAGCGGGAGGGCTTGAGATAGCCCCCCCGAAATTCTTCGAGGAACTACCTCATCGTTGGCCACAGCAGCATAAGTCGACCCAAAGGACTCAATAGTCGAAGGTCGAGCTGCAGCAGAGTTGAAGAGGTCAATCGGCGAAACATGATAAATTACCTTGTTAACCTAATAAATTACCTTGTTAACCTACCCTGTTGGCTTACTTTGCTCAAAAAATTCGAAAACCACTGAGCAATGGCATTGCTGAATGCCCGAAAGGTTAGCAGAAACCGATGGCAGTGCAAAGCCTTTTTTGGCCCCAGAATGAGGGCAGTAAAATGCTTGAGATCAAGAAGGGCCAAACCCCACCGGCCTTCAAACCAAGGCATCGAACAGAGCCATATATTCGCGGCTGAGCTTGTGTTGGGGATCCAAGTGAATCATGGGCCTTGCCCGATCGTGGGATTCGCGAATTTTCACCGACGACGATAAAAAGGCCGCCAAGACCGGCAAACCCTCCTCCTGAAGCTCGGCCACGAGTCGCTGGGGAAGCTTGGCCCGGGGCTGGTACTGATTGACCACGATGCCCTCCACCTGGAGCTCGGGGTTGTGGTCGACGCGAATCTCTTGGACGTGCTCCAGCAAAGAGTACAGGGCCTGACGGGAAAAATCGTCGCAGTCGAAGGGGATCAAGCAGCGCTGGGCGGCGATCAACGCCGAACGGGTGTAAAACCCCAACGCCGGTGGCGTATCGATGTAGATGGCCTCAAACCCCCCCATGGTGTCGAGGGCCTCCCGCAGCTTGAACATCTTGTAGCGCGCCTCTAGCTTGCTCTGGAGTTCCTCCAGACGGGCATCGGCGGGCATGATGAACAAATTGTCAAAGGGGGTGGGGTGGACGTAGTCGCCGGGTTGCCCTTGGATGGTAAAAAAACTAAACGACAGGGCGGCATCGAAGAAATCCGCCAGGGTGTGGTCCAGCTTGGCGGCGGTATCCCCGAGGAGATAGCGGGTGGAATTGGCCTGGGGGTCGAGGTCGATCACCAAGGTGCGCCGCTTGCTGGCGGCGCTGATGGCAGCGAGGTTACAGGCGATGGTGGACTTGCCCACCCCGCCCTTGCGATTGAACACCACGCGACGCATGATCTCCGTCCACCCCTGAATTGACGTTTGAACTGGCACTTGCGCCAGTATGCCCCAAGGTTGGCGGCGGCGCACCTCACCGGCGCCAACCCGGTGAGCCCCACGGCCATCAAGGGCTGATGAGGGTGCCAATCCCTCCATCGGAAAACAGCTCCAACAACACGGCATGGCTCACCCGACCGTCGATGATATGGGCACTGCCCACGCCGTTTTGCACCGCCTCCAGGGCGCAGCGCACCTTGGGCAGCATGCCCCCGGTGATGGTGCCATCCGCCACCAGGCCCTGGACCTCCTCGGCTGCTAAGCTGGTGATCAGCTGCCCCTGGCCGTCCAATAGCCCAGGGGTATTGGTGAGCAAGATGAGCTTCTCCGCGCCGAGGACTTCGGCGATTTTCCCCGCCACCAGGTCGGCGTTGATGTTGTAGCTCTGCCCCCCGGCGTCGACGCCAATGGGGGCAATGACGGGGATGAAGTCCCCCTGGGTCAACAGTTCCACCACGCGCGTGTTCACCCCCACCACTTCCCCCACATGCCCCAGGTCGATGATCTCCGGGGCCTGGAGTTCGGGGGTGGAACGACTAATGGTGAGCTTGGCGGCGCGGAGCAAATCGCCATCCTTGCCCGTGAGACCCACGGCACAGCCGCCCTGGCGATTGATATGGTTGACGATCTCTTGATTTACCAGCCCTCCCAACACCATCTCCACCACGTCCATGGTCTCGGCGTCGGTCACCCGCATCCCATCGACAAAGCGGCTTTCTTTGCCCAGGCGCGCCAACAGTTCGCCGATCTGGGGGCCACCGCCATGGACCACTACGGGCCTAAACCCCACCCGCTTCATCAACACCACATCCCGAGCGAAGTCGCCCTTGAGCTCGGGGTTGGCCATGGCGTTGCCGCCGTATTTGATGACCAGGGTTTTACCGACAAAGCGCTGGATGTAGGGCAAGGCCTCGGTGAGCACTTGGGCAAAGGTCAAGGCGCCAGCGCGATCTAGGGCCACGATTGAATTCCCTCCCAAAGCAATGGGCTTAAAGACGATCCAGAGAGCTTACCCCCCCAGACTCCCCTCGGCGGAGATATCCGGCGACATCAGACGAGGCACAGACCGTTATTCATAGACCGCAACGGCCGCTAGCTCAAGTCGCCGCAGGGCAACGGCGATGCGATGACTCCGCGGGTTCGAGTCAACCGGGGTCTTGGCCTTGAAGGGATTGCCACTTGAGGGCTACCATCCGTTTGGCCATATCGAACAGCGCTTTAATGGACCCTCGACAGCCCTCAATACAGTTAATAGGGAAATATTATTATGGCAGAGATTGCAAGTACCGCGTCGACTGCAGCGGTTTTGAAGGCCTGGTGGCGCCCGGCGCACCGCGCCGTCGGTCTGGGGGTTTGGCTCGTCGCCAGTGCCTGGTTTGCCCCTTTGTCCCACGGACAAGCGGCCTCCCTCGACGACTTGACCATCTACACGGAATTTTTTCCCCCCTTCAACTACGCCGACGACCAGGGGAAGCTCGAGGGCATTTCCGTCGATCTCTTGGAAACCCTGTTGGCCCGGGCGGGTAGCTCTTTGACCCGGGAAGACATGGCACTGGTACCCTGGGCCCGAGGCTATCGCGAGGTGCAAGACAAACCCAATACCCTGCTGTTCTCCATGGCGCGGACGCCAGCGCGGGAAGAGCTATTCCAGTGGATCGGCCCCATTTCGGATATCAAATACAGCATCATCGCCCTAAAATCCAGCAATCTCGCCATTCAAACCCCCGAGGATCTCCAGGGCATCCGCTTTGGCGCCATCCGCGACGACATCGGCATGACGCTGTTGGAATCCAACGGCATCCCCCGGGACACCCAACAGCTGGTGGCTCGCAACGAACAAAACATCGAAAAACTGGTGCGAGGCCGCATCGACGCCTGGGTCTACGACGAAGCCGTGGCCATTTGGCTTTTGCGCCAGACCCAGTATCCCCTGGATCAATTTGAAATCGTCTACAACTTGAGCGTCACCCCCCTCTACATCGCCGCCCAAAAAGAGACGCCTCCCCAGGTGGTCGAGACCCTGCAACAGGCCCTGGACGATTTGCGCCAAACCGGCGAATTCGAGGGCATCATCAACAGCCACAGTGGACTCTAGGGCCCCACGACCCTCGATTCAAAATCCCAACTCCCAAGGGCCCATCTTGCAATCCTATCCCAAACCCGGGGTCGCCCTGAGTCGTTCAAATGGGGGACCCACAGCTGCAGCTGCGTAGGATGGTGGGTCTCAAGCCCGCTGCAGCCGCTTCATGGCGATGTTGAGGCTGGTTTTCATCAATTCGATGGCCTGGCCCACCTGGCCGATTTCGTCTTGGGATTTATAGCTCACCTGGGCCGTCAAATTGCCCTCGGCGATGGCCTCGGCATCGGTCTTGAGTTTGGAAAGGGGATTGACAATGAAAAACCGCAGGGCGATGAACAGCGACACCAGCAGCGCGACGTTGAGAATCACCACGCCGATGGCGGCGTCTTGGATGATACCTTGGGTCTGGGCTGTCAAGAAGCGATCGCTGAGGTTGACCTCTACCAGGCCAATTTCCTCGCCGTCATAGGTAATGGGCCGCTGGGCGTAGTAGGGGCCCGGCTCCACGACCTCGGCGCTCAGTTGTGGCTGCCAGTCGGCGCTGCGGGCCACCCCCGCGTAAACGGAGGTCATATCCTCGTCGCGGACGACGATACTGGCGATGCGCCGTTCGCTCATTTCCGCCAGGAGGGAGTCATTGATCAACACTTCGTCGACGTTCCACAGGGCCAGGGCAGCTTGGGCGGCGAAGCGGTCGGCCACGGCCTCGGTGAGCACCGTCAGCTCTTGGCTCAGGCCGCGGTTTTGCTGCCAGACATAGTACGCCGCAGAACCACTCAACACAGTCGTGGTGACGACAAAGGTCAAGATGAGGATTTTGGTCTGAATTTTCATGACATTCCCTTTGCTGTGGCAATGGTCGATACCGCTGGTCGATACCGCTGAATATCCAGCTCCATCCAATTTGGAGGGGATAGAGCCAGGGTAGGTTAATGTCCCACAGGCCGCTGTGTAAAGTTTTATCCCCCATGACAAAGCATCGAGACAACGGGGAACGACCCAGGACCATCAGTCGATAACCATGGCTAGCTAGTGGTGGAGGCACGCCGACAAACGGCCATCTAGGTGGTTGTAGCATTCCAGGCCCAGGCGCCAGGAGGACGGCACCCCCCCATCCACCTCGACTCAGCTCTTGTGGACTAGGCTCGGGAAAAGTTTTGGCCAAGACCGCAGCGTCGATGGAGACCACCACAGGGGTACCTCCAACGCCAGCACCCAAAAGCCCACCCAAAAACCATGGATGAGGTAAGCCACGGCCGTAGTCCGTTCAGCGCCAAAGGGCAGCAGGGACAACCCGAGGGCCGCCAAGGGCAATACACCCCACATCCACCATAGCCCACTCCAGTGGCGGGGGGGAGGAGGAGGTTGGAAGGTGATGACAGCCCGTCCCTGTTCACCGGAGACCAAAGCCAAAACCGACAGCAAGACCCCCTTGACGAGCATATAGCCCACCAGGCTTAGCAGGCTGATGCCCAAACCCAAGGGCAGCCCGGGAAAAGCCCCTTGGGCGGCGAGGGTTAAATGGGCAATGGCCACGGCAAAGCCCTCCAGCAGGGAAGCCACCAGGAAATGGGTGTCGGCCCTTTGGGCCATGGCCAACGCACTTTGCTCCAAGGCAAACCAGCTGTAGCGCACCTGGGCCAGGCCGATGCTCAAACCCAAAGTGAGCAACCCGACGCCCGCCACTAGACCGCGGCCCATCCAGCGCCAAGTCTCGGGCCACCCCGCAGCCCCAATGGCCGCGGAAGCCGCCAAGACGCTAACGGCGTACAGCCAGTCGACGAGGGCCATGGGGGATTTTCCCCTTCCCCAGGGATGGGATTGTCACCGGCAACGGCGCCGCGTCAGGGAAGGCAGTTGGTCTAGCCAACCCACATTGACCACGCCCCACAAGCCGATGAGAATCGCCTCGGCGGCGTCACTGCCCAAGGCCGCGGTGGGGCGAGGCGCGTCAGACCACTCGATGACATTCAAGGCGTAGTCCAGGGCCGAGTGTTTGGCGCGGGAGCGGCTGCGCTGCTCCCGGGGGAGCAACAACCGCGGGCGCCAGGTCTCGGCGCTGATGAGGTACAATTCAATGTGGCGCTGGGCGCAGGCCCGCTCCCAAATTTTGGCCAGGGGTCCACCGCCCTCCAAGACCACGTAAACCGGATTGGCAATAGCGGCGAAGACCCCTGGCAACCCCCGACGCAGACGCTGGACGCTGCCAAAATTGGTGGAACGGTACCAGAGGAGACGGCCGTCTCGCCGGTAAAGGGCTAGGCCGGTGCGCAACCCCAAGTCGACGGCCAAGAGGGATTCGGTTTCGAGACAATAGGGGCGGCTAGCGCTTCGAGGCGTCGGTCTCAGCAGCATAGTGCCGAAAAATGTGGGGTGGTCACACGAGAAATCCGCAAAGGCACGCCTCATCGCCAGTGATATGCTACAGCCCTTTGAGACGACCAACCGCTCCCAAGGCTGACCTTTCCCAATTATCTTGACGGCGTTTTACACTTTGATGAAAGCAGCCCCAGGGCCTGTGTGAGTACACCATGGCACATTCTTCCCATCGCACCATCGCCTTCCAGGGTTTTCCCGGCGCCTACTCCGAACTGGCCTCTCGGGAGGCCTTTGCCGAACACGCCACCTTGCCCTGCACCACCTTTGAAGACGTCTTTGCCGCCGTGGAGGGCGGCGCTGCCAGCTTGGGCATGATCCCCATCGACAACTCCGTCGCCGGGCGAGTGGCGGACATCCACCATCTGTTGCCCCAGAGTACCTTGCACATCATCGGTGAGCATTTTTTGCCCATCAACCACCAGTTGCTGGCCCTCCCCGGGGTAGCCCTGACAGAGCTCAAGGCCATTTCGAGCCACGTTCACGCCCTCAACCAGTGTCGGCGCTTGATCGGTGAACTCAACTTGGCCGTTCGGGTTCACGCCGACACCGCCGGGGCGGCCAAGACTTTGGCCGAGAGCGGCGACCGCACCCTGGGTGCCATCGCCTCGACCCTGGCGGCCGAGATCTACGGCCTCCAGGTATTGCGCTCCAACATCGAAGACGCCAGCCACAATACCACCCGCTTTGTCATCGTCGCCCGGGAACCCAAGACCCCGGCCGTGGGCCCACGCCCCCCCAATTCCAGCTTTATGTTCGGCGTGCGCAACAATCCCGCCGCCCTCTACAAAGCCCTGGGGGGCATTGCCCCCAATGGCGTCAACATTACCAAATTGGAAAGCTACATCGGCCATCACTTCGCCGCCGCCCAGTTCTACGCCGACATCGAGGGACACCCCCAGGAGCGGCCGGTGGCCCTGGCCCTGGAGGAACTGCATTTCTTCGCCAAGGAGGTGCGCTTGTTGGGCACCTACCCCGCCAGCCCCCTTCGCCAGCGCTGGCGCGCCGGGGCACCTCTTTGACGACATCGAGAATTTCCAGGCAGGCGTTGACTTTCCCCCTGGGGCATTGAACTTTGCCCGCGGGATACCATCTATCTAGGCGAACGGCTTTAGACACGTTCTAAACATTGCTAAACCCGAGGAGATCCACCATGTCCGAGTCCACCACCCAACCTGGCCGTCGGCGTTTCATCAAGCTCACCGCCCTAGGCGTTGCTGCCGCTCCCCTGGGCGCCGCCGTTTTGTCGAACAAAGCCCACGCCCAAGAAAAGGTCGACCCGGCGACTAATCCCATTGCCCAGCAACTCGGCTACGTGGAAAACGCCAGCGAAGTGGACGCGAGCAAGTTCCCCACCTTCCAAGAAGGCCAAAATTGCGCCAACTGCCAGCTCTACGTCGATGCGCAAGCCCAAGATGGCTATGCCCCCTGTGGCATCTTTGCCGGCAACTTGGTGGCCGCTGAAGGTTGGTGCTCCGCTTGGGTCGTGAAGGCCTAGTCGGCGACCGCTGCCAACGGCGCGATACGCGCCACTATCATACACGCCGTTTTTTAGTGCAACGAAACCCCGCCCCCCTAGGGCGGGGTTTCGTCGTTATCTACCTCAGGGGCTTTCCTCGCCGAGGGCCTCCAGTTCCACGTCTTCGAGGCCACCGTCGGGCAG
>JBHJHK010000429.1:0-15726 GCA_050330975.1 Candidatus Competibacterales bacterium
TATTTTTGTTTGTTTGTTTTTTGTGGGGGTTGTTTTCGGGGCCCTCCCCCCGGGCCCCGTTCCCCCCCGTTGGGTGGGGTTGTGGGGTGACTGGGTCTGACCCCTGGGCTGCAGGCTTCGGGGAAGGTGGTTCCGACGTCATCGACGACCACACCGCTTATGAGTCCGATGCCGCCGTCCAGTGAGGTCATCCCATGGACCTCGACGGCATCACCGTCGAACATCCTCACATCGCCCATGGATGTGATTGACCATGGATGTCTTACGGCGGTATAGAACCAGGGAACTAAAAAAACCGCTCGCACTCGCTGATCAATTCCCGGTGGCCGTCCTCGTCGACGGACTCCAGTCTAACGGTGAAACCCCACAGCCTGTGGATGTGCTTGAGTACCTCGTAGCAGCTGTTTTCTTCCAAAGGCTTGCGGTTGTAGCGGGTGTGATGGAGGGTGATGGAGCGATCCCCCCGGTGGTCCACCTCGAAGACTTGGATATTGGGTTCCCGGGATCCCAGATTGTACTGATCCGCCAGGGATTGGCGCACATGGCGGTAGCCCTCGTCGTCGTGGATAGCGGCGATCTCCAAGTCCTTGCGGGTATCGTCGTCCAGTACGGCAAACAACTTGAAATCCCGGATTACCTTGGGGGACAAGAACTGGGCGATAAAGCTCTCGTCTTTGAAGTTGCGCATGGCAAAATCCAAGGTTTCCCGCCAGGGGCTGCCGGCGAAGTCCGGAAACCAGCGCTTGTCCTCCTCGGTGGGTTCCTCACAGACCCGGCGAATATCCTGCATCATGGCAAACCCCAGGGCGTAGGGGTTGATGCCGCTGTAGTGGGGACTGTTGTAGGGGGGCTGGTAAACGACGTTGGTGTGGGATTGCAAGAACTCCATCATAAAGCCGTCGTGGAGGCGGCCGCGCTCGTAGAGTTCGTTGAGGATGGTGTAGTGCCAAAAGGTAGCCCAACCCTCGTTCATCACCTGGGTTTGGCGTTGGGGATAGAAGTATTGGGCCATCTTGCGAACGATGCGCACCACCTCCCGCTGCCAGGGTTCCAAAAGCGGGGCGTTTTTCTCGATGAAATAGAGCAGATTCTCCTGGGGCTCCGGAGGAAAACGCTCGTCTTCGGCCTCGGTCTCGGCCTTGTTCTTGGTGGGTACTGTGCGCCACAGGTCGTTGATCTGGGACTGGAGGTAGGCCTCCCGCTCCCGCTGGCGCTGGCGCTCTTCGTGCATGGACAGAGGCGATGGCCGCTTGTAGCGATCTACCCCGTAGTTCATCAACGCATGGCAGGAGTCTAGTAACAGCTCCATGGCTTCCTCGCCATGGCGTTCCTCGCATTCGCGGATATAGTTGCGGGCAAACACCAAATAGTCAATGATGGCATCCGCTGAGGTCCAGCTGCGGAACAAATAGTTGCCCTTGAAAAACGAGTTGTGGCCGTAGCAGGCGTGGGCGATGACCAACGCCTGCATGGTGATGGTGTTCTCCTCCATCAAGTAGGCGATACAGGGGTTGGAATTGATGACGATCTCGTAGGCCAACCCCATCTGGCCCCGGCGGTAGTGGCGCTCAGTGGCGACAAACTGCTTGCCGTAGGACCAATGGTTGTAGCCGATGGGCATGCCCACCGACGAGTAAGCGTCCATCATCTGTTCGGCGGTGATGATCTCGATCTGATTGGGGTAAGTGTCGAGACCAAAATGGTCTGCCACCTCGGCGATGGCGTCGTTGTACTTGTCGAGCAGGGCAAAGGTCCACTCCGACCCTTCGGACAGGTAGTCACTCATGCGGCGATTCGCCTCTTGAAAAGCTCGCGGAATACAGGGTAAATGTCCGCCGGCGTGTCAATCTGCTCCATGGCGAAATGGGGACAGGCCGCCTTGACGTCGCCGTAGGCCTCCCACAGGTTCTGGTGGCGGTCGGGGGTGATCTCGATATAGGCGAAGTAGCGCACCAACGGCATGATGTGCTGGAGGAGCAGCTCTCGACAGCCGGGGGAATCCGTGTGCCAGTTGTCGCCATCGGAGGCCTGGGCGGCGTAGATGTTCCAACTGGAGATGGGATAGCGTTCTCGCATGATGTCCACCATCAACCGCAGGGCGCTGGAGACCACCGTCCCTCCCGTTTCCCGGGAGTAGAAAAATTCCTCCTCGTCCACTTCCTTGGCCACGGTGTGGTGGCGGATAAACACCACGTCAATGTGTTCGTAATTGCGGCGCAAAAACAAATACAGCAAGGTGAAAAACCGCTTGGCCAAATCCTTGCGCGCCTGGTTCATGGACCCCGACACATCCATGAGGCAGAACATCACCGCCTGGGAACTGGGCTGGGGCTGCTTGATGCGGTTGTTGTAGCGCAGGTCAAAGGTATCCAAAAACGGAATGGCCCGCAGGCGGGCCTGGAGGCGCTCCATCTCCAGGCGCAACTCCCGGGCTTCGGGACCATCCCCCTCGCCTCGGGCCTCCAGGTCGACCAGCTGCTCTTCGATTTCCCGCAGCCTGCCTCGCAACGGCGAGCCCAGGGCGATGCGCCGGGCCATGGCGCCCCTGAGGCTGCGCACCACGTTGATGTTGGAGGGGACCCCATCGGAGGTAAAACCCGCCCGAACGCTTTTGTACTCGGCCACCTTGGCGAGCTCGGTGTGGACTAGGTTGGGCAATTCCAGGTCTTCGAAGAAAAGCTCTAGAAACTCTTCTCGGGACAGTTCAAAGACGAAATCGTCCTCCCCTTCTCCCTGGTTGCTGGCCTGACTGCCACCGCCTCCACCACTGCCCCCCCGGGGACGGGGCACCCGGTCGCCGGTGACGAAGTCGGTGTTGCCCGGGTGGACGATCTCCCGCTGACCCCCGGACCCGTGGTGAAACACGGGTTCCGACAGGTCCCTTGAGGGGATGGTGACCTTCTCCCCGCTGTCCATGTCTTTGATGGAGCGGCCCGCCATGGCGTCGGTGACGGCCCGCTTGAGCTGGTGCTTAAACCGCCGGATAAAGCGCTGGCGGTTGACGGCGCTCTTGTTTTTGCCGTCTAGCCGTCGGTCTATGAAGTGGGACATAGAAGACTCCCTCAGGGGCCGCCCGGAGTGAGTTACGAGGCCTTGCGCACCCGCAAATACCACTCGGACAGCAGTTTGACCTGCTTTCTGGTGTAACCCTTCTCCATCATCCGGGTCACAAACTCTTCGTGTTTCTTTTGCTCTTCGGTGGAGGCCTTGGCGCTGAAGGAGATCACCGGCAAAAGCTCCTCTGTGGAGGAGAACATCTTCTTCTCGATCACCGTGCGCAACTTCTCATAGGAGGTCCAGGTGGGGTTCTTGCCCTGGTTGTTGGCCCGAGCCCGCAGTACAAAGTTGACGATCTCGTTGCGGAAATCCTTGGGATTGGAGATCCCCGCCGGCGTTTCGATTTTCTCCAGCTCCGAGTTCAAGGCCGCCCGGTCGAAGAACTCGCCGGTATCGGGATCCCGGTATTCTTGATCTTGGATCCAGAAGTCGGCGTAGGTGACGTAGCGGTCAAAAATGTTTTGGCCATACTCGGAGTAGGATTCCAGGTAGGCAGTCTGGAGCTCCTTGCCGATGAACTCGGCGTAGCGGGGCGCTAGATAACCCTTGATAAAGCCTAGGTACTTCTCCTCGACTTCCGGGGGAAACTGCTCCCGCTCGATCTGGCGCTCCAACACGTAGAGGAGATGCACCGGATTGGCGGCCACTTCGCTGTGGTCGAAGTTGAATACTTGAGACAGGATCTTAAAGGCAAAGCGGGTGGAAATACCCGTCATGCCCTCGTCTACCCCGGCGTAGTCCCGATACTCCTGGATCGACTTGGCCTTGGGATCGGTGTCCTTGAGGTTCTCCCCGTCGTAGACCCGCATCTTGGAGTAGATGCTGGAATTCTCCGGTTCCTTGAGGCGGGTCAACACCGAAAACTGGGCCAGCATCTCCAACGTCCCCGGGGCGCAAGCCGCCTCGTTTAAGGAGCTGTTCTGCAACAGCTTGCCGTAGATCTTGACCTCCTCCGAGACCCGCAGGCAATAGGGGACTTTGACGATGTAGACCCGGTCGATAAAGGCTTCATTATTTTTGTTGTTTTTAAAGGCTTGCCACTCCGACTCGTTGGAGTGGGCCAAAATCAGACCCTCGTAGGGGATGGCCCCCAAGCCCTCGGTGCCCTTGTAGTTGCCCTCCTGGGTGGCGGTGAGCAGTGGGTGGAGGACCTTGATAGGGGCCTTGAACATCTCGACGAATTCCATCACTCCCCGGTTGGCCAAACACAGGCCCCCCGAGTAACTGTAGGCGTCGGGGTCGTGCTGGGCGAAGCGCTCCAGCTTTCTGATGTCCACCTTGCCCACCAGCGACGAGATGTCTTGGTTGTTCTCGTCCCCGGGCTCGGTCTTGGCGATGGCGATCTGCTTGAGGGCAGAGGGATAGAGTTTGACGACCTTGAACTGGGTGATATCGCCGTTGTACTCGTGGAGTCGCTTCACCGCCCACGGCGACATGATGGAGCGCAGGTAACGCCTGGGGATGCCGTAGTCCTCTTCGAGGATGTCGCCGTCCTCCTCGGGATCGAACAACGACAGCGGCGATTCGTTGATGGGCGAGTCCTGGATGGCGTAGAACGATACCTTTTCCATCAGAGCCTTTAGGGTCTCGGCCAGAGAGGACTTACCACCCCCCACCGGACCCAGCAGATAGAGGATCTGCTTTTTCTCCTCCAAGCCCTGGGCGGCGTGTTTGAGGTAGGACACGATCTGCTCGATGGCGTCCTCCATGCCGTAAAATTCCCGGAAGGCGGGATAGAGTTTGATGACCTTGTTGGAGAATATCCGACTCAAACGCGGGTCGAGGCGGGTATCCACCAGTTCGGGCTCGCCAATGGCCATGAGCAGTCGCTCGGCCGCCGTGGCGTAGGCACTGGGGTCGTCTCTGCAGATGGACAGGTAGTCTTGCAAGGAGTAGACCTCCTCGCGACTGGCCTCAAAGCGAGAAATGTAGCGCTGGAAAATACTCATGCCAAGTCCCCCTCATCGTGATTGACCGTCGGCATGCGGTGTGCAAAGCAATTTTTAAGCCAGAATGCGGCGACTGTCTACCCCCGGTTGAGGCCCCAGTCGCCGAGCTGTCAAAAGATTGGACACCACGGCGAGATCGGTGACTGCTGAGGTCTGCCGGTTTCTCAGCACAAACGGGGCTCTCAAAGGAGACATTTCGAGACAGCCTTGGGCGTTCGCTGCGACACAAAAGGGCCGTTGAAGTGGAAAATTCCTATAGATCAAGGGCATGAATAGGGTAGCTGGGGAGGATCGCCCAGGGTAAGCAACGCTCTTGTGAAGACCGACTGACCGCGGAAGAGGTTGGGATTCTTTGCGAGGTGCGGGAGAGCGAGCGCGGTAGGGCATAGGGTTAAGCTTGTGACCACCACCCTATTGAACGCCAATCTGAGTCGATCTGTCAAACAGTTGACTTGAATGCTTGGCAAGGTAAAGATCGTGAATAACCACGACGATAATAGTGTTTATCGTACCCTGAATCCAGATCGGATGCTGGACGCGGTCGAAAGCGTCGGGCTGCGTTGCGACGGCCGATTGTTGGCCCTCAATAGCTATGAGAATCGGGTCTACCAGGTGGGTGTAGAGGACGGTGGCTTCGTCATCGCCAAGTTTTACCGAGCCGAGCGCTGGAGCGACGCCGCCATTTTGGAAGAGCACGCCTTTGCCTTTGAACTGGTGAACAACGAAGTCCCGGTGGTTGCCCCCATGCCATTTGATGGCAAGACCCTCCACCATTTCGAAGGGTTTCGCCTGGCGTTGTTCCCTCGGCGAGGTGGGCGGTGGCCGGAGCTCGACGATCCTGAGGTGCGCGAGCGCATCGGCCGAGCCATTGGGCGCCTCCACGCCGTGGGGTCGGTACATCCCTTTGACCATCGCCCTCGCCTGGCCGTGGCCCCAGGCCGCGCTGCTCGGGATTTTCTCTTGGCCCAGGGCTGGATTCCCGCCTTTATGGTGGACGAGTACACCCGCCTCACCGAGGGTCTATTGGCCAAGGTCGACGCCTGCTTTGCCAAGGCTGCCCCGGCGACCTTGCGCCTCCACGGCGACTGCCATCCGGGGAACATTCTCTGGACCGAGGCGGGGGGGCACTTTGTCGATTTGGACGACTGTTGCCTCGGTCCCGCCATCCAGGATTTGTGGATGCTGTTGTCGGGGGATCGAGCCCAAATGACCCGCCAGTTGGTGGATATACTGGAGGGTTATTGCACCTTTTTCGACTTTTCCAAGGCGGAGTTGCATCTCATCGAGGCGTTGCGCACCCTGAGGATGCTCAACTACAGTGCCTGGCTCGCCAAGCGCTGGAGCGATCCGGCCTTCAAGCTCAATTTCCCCTGGTTTGGGGAGTTGCGCTACTGGGAGGAGCAGCTGTTGGCATTGCGAGACCAAGACCGGCTGCTGGACGAACCGCCGTTGGTTTTGTAAGCCCCGCCATTACTCCCCATGGGGCGTTGCCAGCCCTCATTCAAGGGTGGCAATGCGCAGCAAATTGGTGGTGCCACTGGTGCCAAAGGGCATTCCGGCGGTGATGGCGATGGTATCTCCCCGTCGGGCAAAGCCCTCCTGGAGGACGGTGCGGCAGGCGTCGTTGACCATCTCGGTGACGCTCTCCACCGCGGCGCAGTGGGCTGGATGGACGCCCCACACCACCGTCAAGCGCCTAGCGGTAGTTCGGTGGGGGGTGAGGGCGACGATGGGGGCTTCGGGGCGCTCCCTGGCCGCCCGCAAGCAGGTGGAGCCGGAGCTGGTATAGGTCACCGTTGTGGCCAACTGGAGGACCCGCGATACGCTGTTGAGGGCCGAGCACACCGCCGCTGCGGCCGTGGGCTCCCGCTCCAGGACCAGGCTGTCCATGAGGTCGCGGTAGCGTTCATCCCGCTCCACCCGGGCGATGATGCGGTTCATCATGGCCACGGCCTCCCGGGGGTACTGGCCGGCGGCGGTCTCTGCCGACAACATCACCGCGTCGGCCCCCTCGTAGACGGCGGTGGCCACGTCCGAGGCCTCGGCCCGGGTGGGGGTGGGGGCTTGAATCATGGACTCCAGCATCTGGGTGGCCACCACCACGGGTTTGCCCGCCTGGCGGCAGGCGCGGATGATGCGCTTTTGCACCCCCGGTACATCTTCGGGGGGCAACTCCACCCCCAGGTCTCCCCGGGCCACCATGACGGCATCGGCCCGTTCGACGATGGCCTCGAGGTTGTCGATGGCGGCGGGCTTTTCCAGTTTGGCCATCACAGCAGCCCGGCCTTGGATGATCCCTTTGATTTCGTCGATGTCGCTGGGGTGTTGGACAAAGGACAGGGCGATCCAGTCGGCCCCTAAAGACAGGCCAAAGTCCAGATCCTCTCGATCCTTGGGGGTCAAAGGCGAGAGGGGAATCACCACGTCGGGGACGTTGACCCCATTGCGATCCGACAACTCCCCCCCCACCACCACCTCGGTGTCGGCGAAGTCGGGGGCGGCGTGCACCACTTTGAGGCGAAGCTTGCCATCGTTGAGCAATAGTTGGGCGCCTGGCCGCAGGGCGTCGAGAATTTCCGGATGGGGAAGTTGGACCCTCTGGCCATCCCCGGGGATATCCGACAGATCCAAGCGGAAGGCTTGCCCGGGGGTCAGGGTGATGGGGCCAGTTTCAAACCGGCCAATGCGCAGCTTGGGCCCCTGGAGGTCCAGCAATACGCCGATGGGTTTGTACACCTGGGCCTCAAGGGCACGAATGATTTCAAAGCGTCGCCGATGGTCGTCGTGGCTGCCATGGCTAAAATTGAGGCGAAACACATCGGCGCCGGCGTGGAACAGGGTGTGGATGGTTTCCTCGTCGGAAGAGGCGGGCCCCAGGGTGGCGAGAATTTTGGCGTGGCGATGGCGGCGCATGGAATAGTCCTCTGCGGGAGGGGAACAGCCGGTGTATGGTATAGGGTCTGAGAATCTCATCGTCAAACCCGCACGTTTTAAAGGCCTATGCTTTGAGTGCTGTGAGTTTTTACGCCCTTGCCGATCTCGACGACGCCCAGCGGGCCGCGCTCCTCGATCGGGCCGAGGCCGACCTGGGGGCCTACCTGGACACCGTGCGCCCCATCGTCGATGCCGTGCGCCGGGAGGGGGATGGGGCTTTGGTGCGCTTTGCCCAGGAGTTCGATGGCGCCGACCTAAACCCCACTACCCTCAGGGTTGGCGAGGCCGAAGTCATGACCGCCCTGGAGCGCCTGGACCCCGAGGTCGTGGCCGCCATCCAGTACGCGAGCCAAAACATCCGCCGCTTCCACGAGGCCCAGTTACCCGAGGCGCTGTGGCTAAAGGAGGTGAGCCCCGGATCCTTCGCTGGGGAGCGTCACACTCCCATCCCCTCGGTGGCCTGTTATGTGCCCCGGGGCAAGGGGTCCTTTCCCAGCGTGATGATGATGACCACGATTCCCGCCGTGGTGGCCGGGGTGCCCCGCATCGTCGTCCTCACCCCCCCGGGAAGGGATGGCGGCGTCGACGACGCCTGTTTGGTGGCGGCCCATTTGGCGGGGGTGACGGAGATCTACAAGTGCGGTGGCGCCGTCGCCGTGGCCGCTGCAGCCTTTGGCACCGAGACCGTGCCCAAGGTCCACAAGATCGTCGGCCCCGGCAGTCCTTATTACGGCGCCGCGAGGCGCTTGTTGGCCGATTATATCGACATCGGTTCCCACGCCGGGCCGAGTGAGGCCATCGTCTTGGCCGATGGCAACGCCAACCCCCGCCTGGTGGCCTTGGATCTGATCATCGAGTCGGAACACGGCCCCGATTCGTCGGCCTTTTTGGTGACCCCAAGCCACGAGTTGGCCGCCGCCGTCCGGCGCTTGGTCCCCGAGTACTGGCGGGCCATGGGAGAACAGCGGGTGGCCTTTTCCAGTGCCGTGTTGGGGGGCGCCAAGGGCGGGGTAGTATTGGCACCGTCAATGCCAGATGCCGTGGCCTTTGTCAACGACTACGCCCCCGAGCACCTGATGATCCACACCGACGAGCCCATGGAATACCTCGGTCAAATTCACAACGCCGGGGAAATCCTCCTGGGGTGCCACACCCCCATGACCTTGGCCAACTTTGTCATCGGCCCCAACAATGTGCTGCCCACCTCCAAGGCGGCCATGACTATGTCGCCGCTGTCGGTGTTTGACTACCTCAAGCGGGCCACGGTGGCCACGGTGACCCGGCGCGGCTACGACGAACTGGCCCGCCACGCCCAGGTGTTGGCCCGCTACGAGGGGTTCGATGGCCACGCCTTGGCCGTTTCTGAAGCCAGAGCTCGGGCGGAGCGCGGCGAGGGGCCTCCACTGTAGGGCCGGGGTGACCGCTCACCTGTATTGGATTGAGAGGGATCTTGATTCACGGCAGCTTCTGAACTCGATAACGAAGATGGCTTGGGTTAAGCTTTAGCAACTATCAGACCAGCCCACTCGATCTTCTCGGGGCCACTGGGGCTGCCTCGACAGTCGGTTAGCAAAAGGGTTATCGAAGCCTCGGGTCCCGGTGGGATTGTAAAACAAGGTTTTGTTGTGCAAGGAATGCACCTGTGTGCCCGGATCGTCCTGACCGCCGGACTGGAAGCGAAGTCACCCCGGCGTGCCTTCCCCTCAGGGTGCGGTTATACTTCAAGATTGCCATCGACAGTGTCACGTTCTTATGAGTCAAGTCCTCGTCGTCGAAGACGATCCCCACTTCGCCCCGGCTTTGGTCGAACTCGTCGAACAGCGTGAATTGTCGGCGCGGGCGGTTTCCACCTTGGAGGAGGCCCGTCGCGCCCTGCGCTTTGCGCCTCCCCAGTTGTTGTTGATCGATTTGATCCTGCCCGACGGCAGCGGCTTGGAATTACTCCAAGACCTCGATGCCAGCGCCGACACCCAGATCGTCATCATGACGGCCCACCCCACGGTGGACGCTGCCATCGACTCCCTGCGGGCTCGGGTGTTGGATTTCATCGTCAAGCCCATCGACGTCACCCAGCTCCATCGCTGCCTGGATCGGGCCCAACAGCTGTTCCAGGCCCAGCGGACCTTGGAGGGAGATGAGGCGCTGCCGGGCTTTGAGCAGTTGGTGGGGGATGACCCGGCCATGCAAGAGGTTTATGGCTTGATCAAAAAGGTGGCGCCGTCGGATGTCAGCGTTTTGATCCAAGGCGAGAGCGGCACGGGTAAAGAGCTGGTGGCCCAGGCCATCCACGCCCGCAGTCTGCGGGCGAAAGAACCCTTCTTGAGTGTCAACTGCGGCGCGGTGCCCCACGAACTCATCGGCAGTGAGCTGTTTGGCCACGAAAAGGGCAGTTTCACCGGCGCGGCCCGCCAGCATCGGGGTTTCTTCGAAAGGGCCCACGGCGGCACGTTATTCCTCGATGAGATCACCGAGATGCCCTTGGATCTCCAGGTGCAACTGCTGCGGGTATTGGAGACCCACCGGGTTATGCGCATCGGCGGCGATCGGGAAATCGACGTGAACGTGCGGATCGTCGCCGCTACCAATCGCGACCCCATGGCCGCCGTAGAAGAGGGCCAATTTCGCGAAGATTTGTTCTTTCGCCTGGCGGTATTTCCCATTCGCCTGCCGGCTCTGCGGGAACGGCGCCACGATATTCCGTTGCTGGCCAATCACTTCTTGGCTCACCTCAATCGCTTCCACGACCGGCAAAAGCGCTTTGCCCCCGAAGCCCTCCACAGCTTGGCCCAGCGCCCCTGGCACGGCAACGTCCGGGAACTGAAAAACGCCATCCAGCGGGCTTTTATCCTCGCCGACGACGAGGTCATCGGTCCCCACCACCTCCCCGATCTGGCCAATACCCGGCCGGCAGCCAATGTCGGGGGGCTGGATATCAACGTCGGTATGCCCATCGAAGAAGTGGAGCGCCAACTCATTTGCGCCACCCTCGAACACTACGGCGGGGATAAGCCCCGCACCGCCAGCGCCCTGGGTATAAGCCTCAAAACCCTCTACAACCGTCTCAAACAATACGATACCCAAAAGCAATCCAAGACCCATTAGTTTGTTAGTGGTTTTTTGGCATGTTGTCCGCCGGCATCTCATTTGCAACAGCATCGGTATCATCGGGGTGTGTTGCCATGGATTGCACCTAGCAACCATTGATGAATCCCATGGATCCACTCCCCGGCACGGCCAACGCCCTCTGGAGTCGTGATAAGTCGTGAGCTAATCGAGCCCCATCCGTGGCAAAAATTGCCACGCCTTGGTAGTTTTTTCCCATCTCTCCGGGTTTTGTCAATAGATTCCCTATTAGCGGGTCAAGTGTATTCGCTAAACCATTGACCCAAGAGGTATTATGCGTTCCTTCAACCCTCGCACGTCCGGGGCCGCCGATGCCCACCACACGCGCCGACGTCTGCGGAGTTTGGCCCACTTCCTCGACAGCGCCATCCCGTTGCCCGGGGGGGGCGCATCGGCTTCGACGGCATTATCGGCCTCATCCCGGGTATCGGCGACGCCTTGGGAGCGCTTATTTCCAGCTACATCGTTTCCGAAGCGGCGCGACTGCGGGTGCCGGCGCCGGTACTCATCGCCATGACGGGTAACGTCCTGTTGGAGACCGTCATCGGCGTCATTCCCCTGGCGGGAGACCTGTTCGACATGGGCTTTAAGGCCAACCAGCGCAACGTCGCCCTCATGGAGCGCTATTTGGATAATCCCACCACCACCACCCGCCGCAGTCGCCGCTATGTGTGGGCGTTATTGCTGGTAGTGGCATTGGCCGTCGTCGGCGCTTTGTACTTGATTTTCGCACTAGTGGGCGCCGTTTGGGGGCTGTTGACCTAGTGATCCCGCTGTTATCATTCGCCACCTCATCCGTGCAGTGGGTCTTTGGGTTTGTGGGCAAAACCGTGCCGCCCCGTTGTGTACCCTGGGGCGTTAGCTCATTCCAGCGCCCGACGCCCCACCCAGTCCCGAGCGAACTGCTGGGCGACCCGGCCGCTCCTGGAGCCCCGGGTCAAGGCGTAGCGCAAGGCCTCGGTCCGAGCTCGCTCGTCTAGGGCCATGCCGGCGCCAAAGTGGGCTAGCCAGTGGGCCGCGATGGCGAGATACGTCTCCTGGCGGAACGGGTGAAACGATAGCCAGAGACCAAAGCGCTCGGAGAGGGAAATTTTTTCCTCCACGGCTTCGCCAAAGTGGAGTTCGCCCTCTTCTACCCGGGCGTCGCGGTTGTCCTGTTGGTATTCCGGCAATAGATGGCGGCGGTTCGACGAGGCGTAGAGCAAGACGTTGTCCGGCGCGGCGCTCAATGAGCCGTCGAGGATGGCTTTGAGGGCTTTGTAACGACTGTCGTCGGCCTCAAAGGATAAATCGTCGCAGTAAAGGATAAACCGTTCGGGGCGTTCCCGGACCACTTGGGCGATGGTGGCAAGATCCATGAGGTCATCCTTGTCCACTTCGATGAGGCGCAAACCATCGGTGGCGAACTCCCGCAACAGCGCCTTGATGAGGGACGACTTCCCGGTGCCCCGGGCTCCCCACAACAGCGCATTGTTGGCCGGTAGCCCCTGGATGAACTGGCGAGTGTTGCGCACCAACAAGGCCTTTTGCCGGTCGATGCCGTGGAGGTCGGCCAGGGCGATGCCTTGGGGATGGGTGATGGGTTGGAGAAAGGCCCCCCCCCAACCCCGCACGGGTCCTGGATGCCAACGCCAGGCGGTGGTATGGGCGAAGTCGGGATCCGGCGGCGGCGGTGGCAACCAGGCGTCGAGGCGGCGCAACAGTTGATCAAAACGCCTCATCAGCGCATTGGGGTCGTCGGTCATGGCATCACCAAAAGGCCCATAGGGGTTATCACAGGTCAAGGAGGTCAAATGGGTTACAATGACCCGAAACTTTGTCCCTTGCCAAGGGGATCAATGCCACTCTCCCCGAAGATCTAGGGGCAACGAAGCCATGGGTCTTTGGGCATTGGAACCTCGGATCCCGGGAACCGTTTGAGCAACCCAAAGGTCCCCGGCGAAACTTCTGGAAACTGCGGGCCATGTCGACCATCCACTCCTCTGCCTCCCTCGGAGCCCTGGGCGACTATCGCCTCGACCGGCTGTTGACCAGCGACGAGCTGACCGTGAGCTATCGCGCCTGGGAACTAGTCCACGACGCCCCGGTGGTGGTGACCGAGTACTTCCCCAGCGCCTGGGCCCAGCGCCAGGGGGAACTGGTGGTTCCCAACGACCAGGGGTTGATGCCAAGTCCCGACGAGGCGCTGCCCAACTTCGCCTGGGGCCTGGAGCAATTCCTCGCCGAAGCCAGGGCCCTGGCCCAACTCCGCCATCCCCACGTGGCCCACGTCCAGGCTCATTTTGCCGCCAACGGCACGGCCTATGCCGTGACCGAGGCGTTGGACGGCGACACGCTGGGGACCCTGTTGGAGCGGGAGGGCACCCTGGAGGCGCCGGTCCTGGTGCCCCTATTGTATCAATCCCTGTTGGGCTTGGCGGCCATCCACGCCCAGGGACTGCTCCACTGGGATATCAACCCCGAGACGCTCTATTGGCGCCGCGACGGCGGCGGGGTCGTCATCACAGGTACAGCCGCCGCCCGCCAGCGCCTGGGCAGGGCCCGGGCGGTGGTCTCACAACTCCTCAACCCCGGATACTCGGCCCCTGAGCAATACGCCGTGCGCGGCGACCGCTGCGGCGCCTGGACCGACCTCTACGCCCTGGGGGCCGTGGCCTACCGCTGTATCACCGGCGAGCCCCCCCAGGAGGCCGCCGATCGCATTCTCGACGATGCCTTGGCATCGGTGGCCGAGGTCGGCCGCGGCCGCTACCCAAGGGCCCTACTCCAGGCTGTGGATCGGGCTCTGGCGTTGGAGCGCCGGCGCCGGTTTGCCAACGCGCTGCAGATGGCGGCTGCCATGGAGGCCTCTGGGGAGGCGGGCTTTTGGGAAGCCGAGGAGGAGGCGCCAGTGGCGGGTGAGCCTTCCGGCATGGGGCCCCATCCTGGGCACAGCCGGGAACCCACCCTGGCCGGGGAGGATTTTGGGGCAACCCGGGGGGCGAGGGATGACGGCCTGGGCTCCCCCACCATCGATTGGGGCTCTGCAACCCAGCCCGCGGTCCGAGGTTATGACTGGGGTTACGACTGGTCGCCGCCATCCCCTAGTCAGCGTCGCCAGCGCCGTGAACCGGCCCTTGGCGACGAGGGGGGGGACGACCCCGAGGCCTCGCCTCGTCGCCCCCGTCACAGCGCTCGACTCCGCCCTAGGGTGACCCGGCGCGCGACCCTGCAGACCGTCGACTGGGGGGGGGTGATGGATCAGGTGGTGATTTCTGGGGTGTTTTACCTCGGGCTGTGGGCGGCGGCGGCGGGAACGGTGTATTTGGCGAATTTGGAAGACCAAGCCGAACCCCTGACGGGGAGGCTGCCCCGCTACGTCCTCAGTGTCCAGGGGGCGCCGGGGGCGGTGGAGCGCCAGCCGGTGGAGGGCTTTACCCCCGACCCCAACGCCCCCGAGGAGGCATCTGGGAGGGGCGTGGACCATGCCCAGGCGGACACCGGCGAGGTCCAGCAACCGCCCCCTGGAGGCGTCTCGACGGCGGCTCCCTTGACGGCCCTAGTGGACGACGCGCCGCGCTTTACCGACGCCGACGCCGACCGAGACGGCGAGGCACCGCTGTCGAGGGGAGTTCCCCCGGCAGAAACGGCTCCAGCCGCCGCGGCCCTCGACCCCGCCGCCGCCGCCCAGGTGGATAGATGGCTAGAACGGGCGGAGGTGAGCCTCGAGCGCTTTCGCCTCACCACCCCCGCCGCCGACAGTGCCTTGCACTACTACGAGCAGGTGCTGCAACTCGACCCCGACAACGCCCCCGCCCAGCGGGGTTTTACCCGCATCGCCGTGCGTTACGCCGAGCTCGCCCAGCGCCAGATGAATCGGGCCAACTACCCCAAGGCCCTGGATTTCATCGAGGTGGGCTTGGCTATCAAGCCCGGGTTTGAGCCACTTTTACAACTGCAATCCGAGGCGTTGGCCGAGCTGGAAAACTGGCGGGGCGGAGGCCTTCGGGCCCCCAGAACTCCCCCCGACGGCCGCCGAGAGACCCCGCGGGCCGAGGTGGACTTCGACGTCAATCTCAAGGAGAACTAGGCGCCGGTCGGGCGGGGTCCTCAGGCGCCTTCTGGCCCATTCCCTTCGGGCGTTGGCCGCCGGTCCACCAGATAGGTACCCGTGCCCGTGACCACGGGCTTGCCCGCCACGGTGCACACCGTGTCGGCGGTGACCCGACGCCTTTGCAGGTCGATCTCCTTGATCGTCACCGTGGCGGTGACCGTGTCGCCGATGCGCACCGGCGCCCTGAACTTCAACGACTGGTCGACGTAGATGGCCCCGGGCCCCGGCAAGCGGGTACCCGCCACACACGACAACAGCGCCGCCGAAAACATGCCGTGGACGACTCGACCCTTGAAGGGGGTGTTGGCGGCGAATTCCTCGTTGATGTGGACGGGGTTGTTGTCCCCCGACAAGCCGGCGAAGAGCACGACGTCGGCTTCGGTGACGGTTCTAGCGTAGCTGGCTCTCATGCCCGCCTGGAGGTCTTCGAGGTAGTAGCCGTGGAGGTCGTCGGCGGGGTGGGTAGTGGCAGTCATGGCGGGCCTCTTATGAGATGCTAAAGGGTTGAGATGCCAAAGGGGAAAGCGCGGCGGTGGGGGGTGATGGCTCAATCCTCGACGTATTGGTGCT
>JBHJHK010000430.1:0-4073 GCA_050330975.1 Candidatus Competibacterales bacterium
CTCGACAGACCTGTGGCCAACGACGTAGCATGGCCCTCGCAGACCGGTCATCCCCCGCGGGTTGCTATGATTACATGGATTATTGAAAGGGAAGTCTTCGCCGATGGCGACGGGCGCTTGATCGAGGTCGCCAGATCTCGCGGCCACCGCATCATGTATTGGCAGGAAGCGTGGCGACTGCAAGACGATTACACCCCCTTGACCGATGCCGTCGTGGTGTTCCACGGCAGCTTGAATATCGCCGCCTTGATCAAGGACAAAACCCCCTGGACGCCGGGGGTGTATTGCAACCTCAACGCCTTCGAATTCGCCCACTGGAGTGCCATGTGCGCCGATGTGGTGGTCAACAAGCAGTGGTTGCTGACCACCGTCCGGGACTTGGTGGAATCACCCGAGGTCATTTTCGCCACCCTCGGGGTGGAAGACCGCCTGTTTGTGCGGCCCAACAGTGCCCTCAAACCCTTTTCGGGGCGGGTGGTGGAGCGCAAACACTTGTCCTACCGCGTCTTGGACTGCGGATTGTACTACGACGATATCTACCTGGAGGTCATCGTCGCCCCCGTTGTGCCCCTGGGGCGGGAATGGCGTTTTGTGGTGGCCAAGGACCGGGTGGTGGCCGGCAGTGGTTACACCCTGGGTCGATTCTCCCAGGGCACCCTCTTCAGTGGCCGCGAATGGGACTTTGCCCAGACCATCGCCGAGCGGATTATTCCCCCTGATGATCTCTATGTGCTGGATGTCGGTGAATCCATGGGGTCCATGGCCCTGGTGGAGCTCAACCCCTTCAGCGGTGCCGACCTCTACGACTGCCACCGGGAAGACGTGGTCCATGCCGTCGAACAGATCGTCGCCCGGGACGATTGAGGTGCACGTTTGGGTCGCCTCGCCGTCAAGGTGATCCCCGGGTCCTCCAGGGACGCCGTCGTCGGCTGGCGGGGTGAAGCGCTGCGGATCAAGTTGAGGGCGCCCCCCGAGCAAGGGCGGGCCAACCGCGCCCTGGTGGCGCTGTTGGCCGCTGAGTTAAACCTCGCGCCCGGGGATATTGCCGTGGTCAAGGGTCACACTTCACCCCACAAGGTGGTGGCCATCCAAGGCCTGGACGACCATCAAATCAAAGCGACCTTTGCCGGGCTGGTCCCTTGAGAGCGGTGGTATTTCGCCTACACTCAGCAGTGACTGGAGTTTGCCCCTCCACGGGGCATGGAATGTCCAATGGGGTGCACCATGCCCCTAAATAGCTTGTGGCTATCCGTGGGGGAAGCCTCGGGGTAGGGGCCCTAGCAAGGCGCTCCAAGGTTTTGGCGTGCGACTTGCTACTGGCCGGTGGTACCCGAGTCCGTCCCGTGGACTTCATCCCCTTTCTTACCTTGGACCCAAACGCTTGGGAGCGCTGTTCTCATGTCTTTGATCAAACGCGTCAAATCCCCATCGCTGCTGGCGGTTCTCCTCGCCGCCATGACCACTGCTCCGGCCCTTGCCGTCGAATGGATCATGGCCAGCGGTTATCCCGACAGCAATTTTATGACCAAGAACATCCGGTTGTTCATCGAGGATGTGGAGAAGGCCAGCGATGGGGCGCTGACCATTACCCTGCACCCCAACGACACCTTGATCAAGCACGACAACATCCGCCGGGCTGTCCAGCGGGGGCAAGTGCAGATCGGGGAGATCCGCCTGGGGGTCCACAGCAACGAAGACCCCATGTATGGCCTGGCGGCCCTACCCTTCATCGCCTCTAACTACGAGGAGGCGTGGCGCCTCAAAGAGGCGCAAAAGCCCTACTTCGACCAGTTGATGGGGGAGATCGGCATCGACGTGTTGGCCTATCAGCCGTGGCCGGGGCAGGGGTTTTACACCCGGTTCCCGGTGACCTCCACGGAGGATTTCGCCGGCAAGAAGTTGCGCATTTACTCCAGGCCCACCCAAGAGATGGGCGAGGCGTTGGGGTTTGAGGCCACCATCTTGCCCTTTGCCGAGATTCCCCAAGCCTTTGCCACCGGCCTCATCGAGGCGTTGTTCACCAGTCCCCAGACCGGTATTGACATCCAGGCGTGGGACAACACCGATTACTTCACCCTGGTGGGGGCCATTTATTCCAAAAATGCCATTATCGTCAACCAGCAGGCCTTTGAGAGCCTCGACCCCGAACTCCAGACGGTGCTGTTGGAGGCCGGTGAGCGGGCCACCCAGCGGGGTTGGGAGATGAGTGAGGCCACCCTCAAGGCTCAAATGGAGACCTTGGCCGACAACGGCATGACCGTGACCGAAGGGTCCGCCGAGATCATCGAGGCCATGAAGGCCATCGGCCAGACCATGATGGAACGGTGGCGGGAAAGCGCCAGCCCCGAGGCGGTGGCGGTGCTGGACAACTATCTCCAGTCCATCCAATAGGGGGCCGTCGGTGGTGCGTCGCGCCCTCGATGCCCTTTATCTCGCCAGCGGTTACCTGGCGGCGGTGTTTTTATTTCTCATCGCCGCCACCATCGTCGCCCAGGTGCTGGGGAGGTTGTGGGGTTTCACCGTGGATTCCACCGAGTGCGGGGGCTTCTCGTTAGCGGCCATGACCTTCTTTGGCTTGGCCTATACTTTGAAAAGCGGCGGCCACATCCGCATCAATTTGGCGTTACGCCATTTGTCGCCCCCCTGGCGGTGGGGCTTTGAGTTGTGGTGCACGGGGGTGGGCGCCGTGGCCATGGGGTATTTCAGCTACCAAAGTGCCCTCCTCAACTACGAGTCGTGGTTTTACAACGACCTGAGTCCGGGGCTGTTGGCATTTCCCTTTTGGATTCCCCAGCTGGCTATGACGGCGGGTATCGCCTTGTTCACCTTGGCCCTGGCCGATGAATTTTTTTGTATTTTGGCCGGGAAAAGGCCCAGTTACGAGGTGGATGATCCCGCCACTGACCTCCATGTGGGGCGGGACGAGGGGGGGACGGGTCGTTGGACAGTCTGATCCTCGCCGGTCTTTTGTTCGCCTTTTTGCTGGTGTTGTTGGCCACGGGGCTCTGGGTAGGCATCGCCTTGATTCTGGTGGGGTTTTGCGCCATCGCCTTTTTCTCCCCGGCCCCGGCGGGGTCTTTGTTGGCCAGCACGGTGTGGGACAACAGTTGGAACTGGGCTTTGACGGCGCTGCCGTTGTTCATCTGGATGGGGGAAATATTATTCCGCAGCCGGTTGTCCGAGGACATGTTTAAGGGCCTGGCCCCTTGGTTGACCTGGTTGCCCGGGCGCTTGCTCCACGTCAACATCGTCGGCTGTGGGGTCATGGCGGCGGTGGCGGGCTCCTCGGCGGTGACCTGTGCCACGGTGGGCAAGATCAGCATGCCGGAACTCCAGCGGCGGGGCTATGACGAGTCCATGGCCATCGGCACTCTGGCGGGTTCTGGCACCTTGGGGTTGCTGATTCCCCCCTCCATCATGCTCATCGTCTACGGGGTGGTGGCCCAGCAGTCCATCGCTCGGATGTTCATCGCCGGCATATTGCCCGGGCTGTTGTTGGTGGGACTTTTCATGGGGTATGTGATGCTGTGGTCCTGTTTGAGGCCCAGCCGGGTACCGGCTAGCGACATCACCATGAGTTTTGGCGCCATGGTGTGGGGTTTGCGGCGGCTTTTCCCCGTGGTGGCCTTGATTGCGTTGGTGTTAGGGTCTATTTACGGTGGCTATGCCACCCCCACTGAGGCGGCCACCTTGGGGGTGTTGGGGGCCTTGGCCTTGGCTTTTGGCGCCGGCGCCCTCACTTGGCGCACCTTCCACGACAGCTTGTTGGGGGCGGTCAAGACCAGTTGTATGATCACCTTGATCATCGCCGGGGCGTCTTTTTTGGCCGTGGCCATGGGTTTCACGGGCATCCCCCGGGCCATCGCCGATGGGGTCGCCAGTTTGGGGTTGTCGCCGGCGATGTTGCTGGTGGTTCTCACCGTGCTCTTTGTGATCTTGGGTTGGTTTTTGGATGGGGTGTGGTAGGGTGGGTGGTTTTTTTGGTTGGAGTCTTTGTCTTGATTTTTTTGTTTTAGGAAGATTTATATTTCGGGTCCTGTGTGGTTTTTCTTTATTGCATGAATGCGTAATTG
>JBHJHK010000431.1:0-13774 GCA_050330975.1 Candidatus Competibacterales bacterium
GGCCCGCGCCCGCCCCGGCCCCCCCCCCCCCAACCCCAGCCGCCCCCCCGCGCCCCGGGCCCGCCGGCGGCCGGGGGGGGGATCTGGGGTGTCTGGCACGCCACCACCGATTTGTCCATCAACTTGCCCATCGGCGACTACCAAGAGGGCCGGGCCACCAACTTGGCCTTCAACCGTTGGGGCTTTGACCTCACCGGTTCTGTGACTTACCTCAACCTGGACAATGGCCGGGAGGCGTCGTTGGCGGTGGGCTTCACCACCCACCTGGAAAACGACGACACCAACTACAGCAGCGGCAACGAGTTCCACCTGGAGTGGGGTTTGTCCCAGAGCTTGCCCTTTGGTCTGAGCATTGGCCTGGCGGGCTATCACTACCATCAAATCGAAGACGACAGCGGCCCCGGGGCCCCCAACGGCGGCTTTGAAGGTCGAGTCACCGCCTTGGGGCCGGCGCTGACCTATACCTTCCAAGCCGGCCAGACGCCCATTACCCTCAAGGCCCGCTATTACCGGGAATTCAACACCAAAAACCGCCTCCGGGGGGACGTGGGCTTCGTGGGTGTCGTGGTGCCCCTGGGGCTGTAGGATTGCCAGCTATTTCCCTCCACCCCGGGGGGTGGGGGCCGCCGTCGTGCCTTAACAACCGCGAGGAGTCGCGCCATGAGAACTTGCCTGTTGTTGACCATTGCCCTGATCACCGCCCCCTTGGCCCACGCCCAGCTGGATCAGGTCCAGGGGGCAGTCACCGATGCCGCCACAAAACAGGCGGTGGACATGGCCAAGGACCAGGCCATGGACATGGCCAAGGACCAGGCCATGGAGGCCGCCAAGGGCCAAGTGTCCGGTGCCACGGGGGGGGCCACCGGTGTCGCTGCCCCTGGGGCTGCCGCTGACGCCGTCACCGGCACCGCCAGTGGCACCGCTTCGGGGGGTGTCCAAGACGCCGTCCAGGGGGCCGTGGAAGACGCCGCCAAAGACGCCGCCAAGGATGCGGCCATGGGTCAGCTCAAGTCCGTCGTCAAGTGAGGTCCCAAGCCTTGGGCTTGGAGCGGGGTCGACGTCTCAGCTGAGACCTTCACCCTTGGGGTTGTGAACGAAATATTGCAAGATAGTAATTATTTTTCCCATGGGTTACAGTTCCGGCGCCATCCATTCCGCGGATTGACGCCTTCACCACCGAGGAGAAACCTGCATGTCATTGCGCCTTTTATCCCTTTTGGGTCTGCTTGTGGCCCTGACGGCCACTGTCCAGGCTCAAGAAGCGGCGGCTGAGACCGACGCCCAAGCCGACCAGCCCAACATTCTGGTGATCTGGGGTGACGACATCGGTCAGAGCAACATCAGCGCGTACACCTTTGGCCTGGTGGGTTACAAGACCCCCAATATCGACCGGATTGCCCGGGAGGGGATCATGTTCACCGACTACTACGGTGAGCAATCCTGTACCGCTGGTCGGTCGTCGTTTATCACCGGCCAGAGCGTGTTTCGCACCGGCCTCAGCAAGGTGGGCCTCCCGGGAGCCGACCTGGGCATGCGAGAAGAAGACCCCACCATCGCCGGCCTCCTCAAGGCCCAGGGCTACGCCACCGGCCAGTTTGGCAAGAACCACCTGGGGGACAAGGACGAGCACTTGCCCACCAACCACGGCTTTGACGAGTTCTTGGGCAACCTCTACCACCTCAACGCCGAGGAAGAGCCCGAGAACGAAGACTACCCCGGGGACATGGTGCTGGCCGACGGCCAGACCTTCCGGGAAAAATTCGGCCCCCGGGGGGTGATTAAATCCAGTGCCGATGGCCAGATCGAAGACACCGGTCCCTTGACCCGCAAGCGCATGGAGACCGTAGACGACGAGACCTCCGAGGCCGCCATGGCCTTTATCCGCCAGCAGCACGAAGCCGGTATTCCCTGGTTTGTGTGGTGGAACGGTACCCGGATGCACTTTCGCACCCACGTCAAGCCGGAGCTACGGGGCATTTCCGGCCAAGATGAATACGCCGACGGCATGGTGGAGCACGATATGCACGTGGGCAAGTTCCTGGAACTCCTCGACGAGTTGGGGATCGCCGACAACACCCTGGTGTTCTATTCCACCGACAACGGCCCCCACATGAACACCTGGCCCGACGCCGGTTGGAGTCCCTTCCACGGCGAGAAGAACACCAATTGGGAAGGGGGTTGGCGGGTGCCCGCCATGGCCCGTTGGCCCGGGGTCATCCCCGAGGGTGTGGTCTCCAACGAGATCATGCACCACATGGACTGGTTGCCCACCATCCTGGCGGCGGTGGGGGTCACCGACATCAAAGAGCGCCTCATCGAGGGCGGGGTCGAGGCCATCGGCCGCAGCTACAAAGTGCACCTGGATGGCTATAATTTTTTGCCCCACCTCAAGGGCGAGGAAGAAGAAGGCCCCCGCCGGGAAATCTTCTACTTCTCCGACGACGGCGACCTCACGGCGTTGCGCTACGACGACTGGAAAATCCTGTTTATGCTCCAGGAAGCCGAAGGTACGCTCAAGGTGTGGCAAAATCCCTTTAAAACCCTGCGGTTGCCCTACATCTTCCACCTGCGCCGGGATCCCTACGAGCGGGCCATCGAGACCTCCAATACTTACTACGACTGGCTCATTGACCGGGCCTTTTTCCTGGTCCCGGCCCAGCAATACGTGGCCCAATTCCTCGCCACCTTCCAGGAATTTCCCCCGCGGCAGAAGGCCGCCAGCTTTAGCCTGGACCGGGTGATGGAGAAATTGGTCCCGCCGACCAACTGATCGTCGGTCATGGATTGATCCATGGACCGTTTGTGAGAGAGAACCGACCCTGTCCCTTTGGGGCAGGTGTCGGTTTTTTTGCCTTCAGGAGCCAAAGCCATGTCCTCCAACACTGACCGCGGGTCAAACTTCGCCCCCCCATTCTCCCTCGCCCCCTGGCAGGCTTGGTGGGACTACAGCGTCGACTTTTGCCAGCGTGGTGTGCTGTTTTGGGACACCCTGCGCCGGCGGGGCAACGACCACCTGGAGCAGGCCGCCAAGCCCCTCAGCCACGTGTTGAGCTACGCCTTTGAGGTGGTGATGGACGGCCGGGAGCTACCCCGCCCGGTGAACTACGGCCTGGTGCGGATCGTCCCTCCGGCCGGTGTGGAGGTGGACGCCAGCCGGCGGCCCTTCGTGGTGGTGGACCCCCGGGCGGGCCACGGCCCGGGCATTGGCGGCTTTAAGCCCGACAGCGAGATCGGCGCGGTGTTGCGGGCCGGCCACCCCTGTTACTTCATCGGTTTTTTGACCCGTCCTGTGGTGGGGCAGACCATCGAAGACGTGGGCCGGGCCGAGTTTGCCTTTTTGCAGCGGGTGGCCGAACGCCACCCCGACGCCGAGGGCAAGCCCTGCGTCATCGCCAACTGCCAGGCCGGCTGGGCCATGGCCATGTTGGCCGCCGGGGCCACGGACCGCGGGGGGCGTTTGTTGGTGGCCGGGGCGCCGTTGTCCTATTGGGCCGGGGTGCGGGGGGAAAACCCCATGCGCTACGCCGGGGGGCTGTTGGGGGGCACCTGGGTGACGGCTTTGGCGGGGGATTTGGGCAACGGCCTGTTCGACGGTGCCCACCTGGTGACCAACTTTGAAAACCTCAACCCCGCCAACACGTTGTGGAGCAAGCACTACAACCTATGGGCCAAGATCGACATCGAGGCGCCCCGCTAATTGGAGTTCGAGCGTTGGTGGGGGGCCCACACCCTGCTGGGTGCCCAGGAGATGGTGTTTATCGCCGACGAGTTGTTTGTGGGCAACAAGCTGGTTCGGGGGGAGATACAGACGTCCGACGGCCTGGCCATCGACCTGCGCAATATTCGCTCCCCCATCGTGGTGTTCTGTTCCCAGGGCGACAACATCACCCCGCCTCCCCAGGCGTTGCGCTGGATCTTGGACCTCTATCAAGATGTGGACGAGATCCACGCCTTTGGCCAGACCATCGTCTATGTCCTCCACCCCAGCATCGGCCACTTGGGGATCTTTGTCTCCAGCAAGGTGGGGCGCAAGGAGCACGATCAGCTGGCCCACAACATGGATTTGATCGACGTCTTGCCGCCGGGCCTCTACGAGGCCACCCTGCGGAAAAAGACCGAGACCGATGCCGGCGCCGACCTGGCCCACGGCGATTACATCGTCACCTTTGAGCGCCGCACCCTGGACGACATCCGGGCCCTTGGGGACGCCGGCGGCGCCGACGACCGGGCCTTTGAGGCCGTGGCCCGGGTATCGGCCATCGGCCAAGGGCTCTACAACACCTTTGTGGCCCCCGCGGTCCGGGCCACCATCACCGATGCCGGCGCCGAAGTGTTGCGCCAGCTCCACCCCGGGCGGCTGCAATACACCCTGTTCTCCGATAACAATCCCTGGCTCCGCTGGACGGCGACGGCGGCGGAACAGGTGAAGCAACACCGCCAACCGGTGGCGGCCGACAACCCCTTCTTGGCCCTGGAGCACCAGGTGTCCGACACCATCGTCACCACCCTCAACGCCTGGCGGGATTGGCGGGACTGGAGTCAGGAGCAGCTGTTTTTCGCCCTCTACGGCTCGCCGCTACTCCAGGCCATGGTGGGGCTCAAGGCCAGCCAACCCCACGAACGCCCCCTGGGGGCTCGGCGCGACCCCGCCCGGATGGCCCTGGTGAACCAGATGCTCGACGACCTCAAGCAGCGGATGGCCATGGGCGGCCCCCGGGAGGCGGCGGCCCGGGCGTTGGTCTATATCCTCCTCCCCGAGGGTCGGGTCGACGAACGGGGCTTCAACACCCTGCGTCCCCTCCTCGACCAGCTGGAGGAGCCCCTTTCCCTGGGGATGTTTAAACAGCTGGTGCGAGAGCAGTACACCATGGTGTTGCTCGACGAAGGCGAGGCCCTGGCCGCTTTGCCCAAGCTATTGCCCACCGATCTCCAGGCCCGCCGGCGAATCTTCGATGGCTTGATGACGGTGACCACGGCGGCGGGGACCCCCAGCCCCCTCCGCAAGGCCCGCCTCGACGCCCTAGCAGTGGCCTTTGGCCTCGAAGATAGCCCCGAGGGAAGTGGGGAAGAGGGGCCATCCCAAGGCGCTGCCGCAGTCAGCACCCCTTCCACTTCGACATCGCAATCAACACCTTGATCAAAGAGGAGTTCTACCATGCGCGCTATTCCCCTGATCGCGGGCTTTGTCCTCGCCCTGGGTCTTGGCTTCGGCCTCACCATCGATGCCCCTCAACCCGGCTCGGGGGCGGGTGTGACTGCAGTGGGCTTCACCCTGCCCACCGCCGAAGCCCTACCCGCCCGTCGGGTGGCCCGGCGGACGGCGCGGCGCACCTCCCGACGGACGACGGCGCGGATGAATTACTACTCCAGCTTGCCCGCCGGCTGTCCTTTGCGCGGCGCCTACTACTACTGCGGTGGCGTCTATTACCAGCCCGTGGTCCGGGGTGGCTCGACGACTTACGTGATCGTCAACCCCTGATATCCACCGCGAGGAGATACTGCCATGATCCTGCCCATTGGCCGTTTTGTTCTGGTTTTGACCCTGGGGTTTGTCGCCCTTTCGACCCAAGCCGTGGCCACGTCGATCTTCGAGGCTTGTGAAGCCGACATCCAGAGCCACTGTTCCGCTGTCACCCCCGGCCACGGGCGGCTGACGGCGTGTCTGTACGCCCACGAAGACCACCTGTCCGACAGCTGCGATGCCGCCACGGGGGAGATGGCCGACGTCCTCGACCTGGTATTTGATCGGTTGCGCTACGCCAAGCAGCAGTGTTCGACGGATATCCACAACCTGTGCGCCGATGTGACCCTGGGTCAGGGACGGGTCTTCACCTGCCTCTACGAACAGCGGGAAGCCTTGTCCGAGGGCTGTCGCACCCTAGTGGATGACGTCGAGCTTCCCGAGAGCTAAAGGCCAGGGTTCGTCGATCCCCCGTGGAGCCTGGGCTTCCCCGGGGCCGAGGCGGTAGTCGTTTCGGCACCACCGGGGGGGATCGGCGGCGTTTGGCCCCCACCCTTGCCCTTTGTGGACACGAGGAGGATCGCTGTGAAAATCCTGTGGCTGGGATCCTGGTTGACCCTGGCTATGTTCACTTGTGCCCAGGGGCAAGAACAGCTGGCAACCCCCGCCGAAGCCCCCGCCAAAGTTCGAGACACCGACGTATTGTTGGAACAGGCCTTGGCCCCTTGGACCGGCGATTGGCCCGGTATCGTCGAGCGGGGTTATCTGCGGATGGTCGTGCCCCACAACCCGCTGTTTGTGGCCTACGACGGCGACAAGGCCATCGGTTTGGCCGTCGAACGGGCCCGGGAGCTGGAAAAGTATTTCAAAGAGACCCTCAATAGCTCCGTCGAGGTGATTTGGATCCCCGCCCCCCGGAACGACCTCCTCGAGTTTCTCAAGACCGGCCGGGGGGACGTGGTGGACGCCAATCTGACGGTGACCCAAGAGCGGGCGGCGGAAGTGGCCTTTACTGAGCCCCTGCGCCGCGATGTGCGGGAGATCGCCGTCACGGGCCTTGGGGTGCCCCAACTCAACACCCTGGACGACTTGGTCTCCCTGGGGCTGCACCTGCGCCGCTCCAGCAGTTACTACCAGCACCTGGAGGCCATCAACGCCACCCGCCGCGACCAGGGGCAACAACCCATCCCGGTGATCCCCGTGGATGAGGCCCTGGAGGACCGCGACCTGCTGGAGATGGTCCACGGCGGCTTGATCCCCGCCAGCGTGGTGGACGACCACAAGGCCCAACTCTGGGCCCAAGTATTCGACAACCTCACCCTCCACGAAGACGTGTTCCTCCACCAGGGGGGCGAGCTCGCCTGGGCGGTGCGCCGGGAGGCCCCCGAACTCAAGGGGGTCCTCGACGGTTTTATCCCCTCCATCCGCAAGGGGAGTTTGCTGGGCAATATCTTCGACAAGCGCTACCTCCAGTCCGCCGACTGGGTGGAGCGGATCGATTCGGAGGAAAGTCGGGCGCGGTTGGATGAAGTGAGGCAAATCGTCGACCAGTACGCCCCCCGCTACGACTTCGACGGCGTGATGATCCTCGCCCAGATCTTCCAAGAGTCCCGCTTTGACCACAGTGCCCAGAGCTCTGCTGGGGCCGTGGGTCTGATGCAGGTCAGGCCGTCGACGGCGGCGGACCCCAACGTGGGCATTGGGGATATCTCCGCCCCCGAGGACAACGTCCACGCCGGGGTGAAGTATCTCCACTTCGTCCGGGAGCGCTATTTCTCACACCAACCCATCGACGACCTGGACCGGGTGTTGTTTTCCCTGGCCGCCTACAACGCCGGCCCGGCCAATATCCGCAAGGCCCGCCAGCGGGCCGAGGCCATGGCCCTGGACCCCGATGTGTGGTTTGACCACGTGGAGATCGCCACCGCCAGGGCCGTCAGTGGCGAGCCCGTGGTGTATGTGCGCAATATCTTCAAATACGCCGTGGCATTGCGCCTTTTGCAGGAGGCCCAGGCGGTGAACGTCCAAGCCGAGGAGGAGATCCTGGAGGCGATCCAGGGGGCGCCGGGTGACCCTGGAGCTGCCCCTCAACCCTGAGCCCCGGCAATGGCCCTGTGGACCTGTGCCGGCTGGCTCCGGGCCCCGTCGGCCCAGACCCTGGATCCCCCACAGCCGAGGGTGCTGCCGAACTATTCGCCGGTCGCCCCTACTCCCCCTGCGCCGACCGAGGTTATCGTATTGCTCCAGGTCAGCATCCTCTGACCCAACACCCCACGGGGAGTAAACGACGATGAGCAGTGAACTAGTGGCCGTGGTCTTCGACGATGAGACGACTGCGTTTGAAGTGCGGTCGGCGCTGGCGAAGATGCAGATGGAATATCTCATCGAGATGGAAGACGCCGTAGTGGTCACCAAGGACACCGACGGCAAGGTACAGCTCCACCAGGCCATCAACTTGACGGCGGTGGGCGCCGTGGGCGGCGGTTTTTGGGGTACCCTCATCGGCCTTATTTTCCTCAATCCCCTGCTGGGGGCGGCGGCCGGCGCCGGCGTGGGCGCCATCTCCGGGGCCCTGAGCGATATCGGCATCGACAACAATATGATGAAGGAGCTGGGAGAGTCCTTTACCCCGGGAAGCTCGGCGCTTTTCGTCTTGCTGCGCAAGGTGACCGGCGACAAAGTGTTGGAGCGCTTGGCCCCCTACGCTGGCAAGGGCAAGGTGCTGAAGACTTCTTTGAGCAAAGACCGAGAGGACACCCTGCGCCAAGCCCTGGAAAGGGTGAAGTAGTCAGTGGAACGGCCGTTGGGCCGTCTCCATCGATCACGAGGGGAGTTGGCCATTTCAAAATAATCTGCTCTACGGCATTGGTCCCGACGACGAGCGAAGGTGAAACCGGTGGCAAGGTCTTGGCCCTGGCCCACAACGGCAACCTGGCCAATGGCCTCATGTTCTCCGTCGACGCCCAGTACACCGGGCGGGAGATCGATGAGAACCACGTGCTGGGCGCTCCTCCCTGGGGCTCTAGGGGGGCGTTATTGTGATCTGAACAGGAATGAGTGACGACGATGATGAACGAGACTCTCGGACGACCCTGGCTGGTGGCGAGCCTGGGGCTGGCCTTGGCCGCTTTGGCTCCGGCGGCGGGCGCCGCATTGGAATCCACCCCCTGTCCCATGGCGGTGGCCAACGGCCAAGCCGTGAACTGCTATTTCTTCACCGTGCCGGAGAACCACGACCAACCCGACAAGCGGCAGATCCAGCTGTTTGTCGCCGCCGTCCAGCCCTACGAGGCAGTTCCCGAACCGGATCCTTTGATCTTTTTGGCGGGGGGGCCGGGGCGACCGGCGACGGATTTTGTCGCTGAGTCCTGGGAGGACATGGGCAGCCTCCTGCACCGGCGCCAGATGCTCTACGTCGACCAGCGGGGCACCGGTTATTCCCGTCCCGTACTGGACTGCAAGACCCTCTATACCCTGTCCCCCACCCTCAGAGAGGACTGGCTGGCCTGCCTCCAGCGCTATCGCGAAGAGGGTATCGACCTGGCGTCTTATAATACCGTCCAGAGCGCCCGGGACCTGGCGGCGTTGCGCCGCGCCCTGGAGGTGGACCAGTGGAACGTCCTCGGCGTCTCCTACGGCACCCGTTTCGCCTTGGAACTGTTGCGCACTGACCCCGAGGGTGTCCGCAGCCTGGTGTTGGATTCGGTGCTGCCCAACTTCGAGGGCAACTACTCCGAGGGCTTTATTGCCGAGCAGAAAAAAGTCTTCGACAAAGTCTTTATGGACTGCGCCGCCCAAGCCGCCTGCGCCAAGACCTTTCCCGACCTGCGTCAGACCTTTCTGGCCATTGAAGAACGGTTGCGCCAGGGGCCCGTGGTCCTCCAATACGCCCGGGGGGATGAAGTCCGCGACCTCGAAGTGGGTCTAGACGAATTCGTCGACCGCCTCAAGGCGGAGATGTTCTTCGCTCCGTTTAACACCATTCCCATGTTCATCGGCGCCTTTAAACGGCTGTTGGACGGCGAAGAACTCCACGTGGATCGCCAGGTGATCGCCAATCTGTTTGCCCGCCACCAAAACCGCGACTCCCGCTACGCCCTGGGCCAGCACATGGCCATCAGTTGCCAGGAGATGTGGCCCAAGGTGAACCTGGAAGACGCCTCCTTGGAGATGGAGGATTTTTTGCCCTACGTCAATGCCAACGCCGTGTTCCGGGACTACCAGGTGGGCTGTCAGGCGGCCGCGCTGCCCCCCATCGACCCCGCCTTCTACCAACCGGTGCGCAGTGCCATACCCACCCTGATCTTATCGGGGGACTACGACGCCTTGACGCCTGCCATTTGGGCCGCTGAGACGTCTCAATTTCTGCCCAACAGCACCCTATTGCGCTTCAACGGCGTGGGCCACGACGTCATCGGCACCAATGCCTGTGCCGCTACCCTGATGCAGAGCTTTGTCGCCGATCCCCAGGCGACGTTGCCCGTGGCCTGTGTCCAGCGCACCCGCCCGCCCCAGTTCGCCACCGACCCCACGCCGTTTCGCGGCGAGGTGGGCGTCACCGTGACGCCCAAGGTGCTTGCGGAGTAAAATTTACGCTACCGTCTCCAGGGGGCCGACCATTTGCTGTTCGTCCTGGGGTTGTTGCTGCTGATCCGCGACCCCTGGCGACTGTTGGGGGCCATCACCGCCTTTACCGTGGCCCACAGTGTGACCCTCGCCACCGCGACCCTGGGGTGGGTGGTGGTCCCTGCGCCTCCCGTGGAGGCGGTGATCGCCTTGTCCATCGTCTTCCTCGCCGCCGAACTCCTCCGCCGCGGTGAGGCGCCGCGGCTGGCGGAGCGCTACCCGTGGCTGGTGGCCTTTGCCTTTGGCCTACTCCACGGCCTGGGCTTTGCCGGGGCATTGTTGGAGGTGGGGTTGCCGGTGGGGGAGGTGCCCTTGGCGTTATTGGCCTTTAACGTCGGGGTGGAGGTGGGGCAGTTGTTGTTCATCGCCTTCGTGGTGGCGGTGGCCACCCAGCTGCGGCGAATCTACCCGGCGCAGGCCACGGCCCCCAGGCAGCGCTGGAGGGCGTCAAAGGCGCTCCACAGCAACAACGCCCCCCCACCGACCCCACCGACCCCGCCGAGGACGGCCAACAAGCCATTCCCCAGTCCGGGGGTGGGATCGAGGCCCGTGGTGGCGACGCCGGCGGTGGCCGCTCCTAGGGCGGCGACCCCGGGGCTGGCGGGCCAACAACACGGCGAAACCCACCAGGATCAGGGATTGAGTGGGGTCGACCAGGGGGTGGAGGAGGTTGGCGTAGAAGGGCCCCAAATCGCCAAAGGCGTCGTGGGCCAGGGCGGGGGACGAAGCCCACCCCAAGGCCGCCAACGGCCAGGGGTTTGTCAACGCCATGGCGCCCCCCCCTCGCCTGCGACGACCCTGCCGTCCCTCAGTTTCTTCTAGCACCGGGTCTCCGGCCGAGGTGTCGGGCCAGGGGCTCGCGTCTTCGACGGGGTCGGCGGTTGCCATGGCGCCCGACGTCGTCAGACGAGCAGATGAGTGGGTCTCAAGGGGCAATGCGACTGTCCCCGCTGGCCTTGTCGGCGGTCAACTGCTGGCGGTAGCGCACCCCGTCGTGGACCAAGGCCAAGATCTCCTCTTGCACCGCCGACTGGCGCAGGCGCAGGCGCTGTTGCTCTTGGAGCCAGGTGGGCTCGCCTTTGCTCTGGTATTCCCCCATGAGGATCCACCACTCGGTGACCAACGCCTTGATCACCACCAGGGCCGGCAGGGCGATGAGAAAGCCCACGAAGCCCAAAAATTCCCCGGCGGCCGCCACCGCCAAGATCACCACGATCTTGAACACCTTGAGGTTTCCCCCCACCAGCTTGGGGGTGAGCACCTTGCCCTCCAAAAAGAAATTCACCCCGAATACCACGATAAACGTCCACACATAGGCGCTGGGGTTGGCAAACCAGTTGAGGAGAAAGGTGACAAATAAGGCGATGATGGTGGCAAAGGTGGTCCCCACGTAGGGGATGATGCTGACGTAGCCGCAAATGAGCCCCATGGGGATGGCCAACGCCAGGGGGTAGCCGGCAAACAAGGGCAAACCCGCCATGATGATCAACGACAAAATGGCTCCCACCGCCGCCATGCCGATGATCATTTTGCGCAGCAGTTGGTGGATGTCGGTGAGGACTCGCTGGATACTGGGGTCCCAGCTCCGCGGCGTGGCGCGGTAGAGGCTGTCCATAAAGGCCTGGGAGATCTTGGGCCACTCCAGCACTGCGAACAACGTCAAGGCCAGCAGCAACACCAACTCAATGGCGTGGAGGGTTTGCTTAAAAAGCCCCTGGACCACCATGGCGGCGATGGCGGTGCTGGAGTCGGTGACGCTGGGCAAGCTGTTCAAAAGGGTTCCCAGGCTCAGATCCCCCTGGAATTTAAACCAGGTGTGGCCCTCGATAAAGGCCTGTGTGTTTTGCAACAAGCGCTCTAAGTTGGGCCGCAGTTGCTGCTCGAACACCGCTGGCATCTCGTTGAGCTTGCTGGCGATTCCCTCCTGTAGGGCCGGCAGAAATACCACCAACGCCCCCACGAGAAGTCCCAGGACCCCAAACACCAAAATCACCGCCACCAAACCTCGGGACAGGGGATGGTCCCCGGGCAGGGTGTGGATGCGCCACTGGAGGGCTAAAAACGGCGCTGTGTCCAGGAGTCGCAGCCCCGGCAAGAACAGCTTGTACTGGAGCCAGGGGGGGGTTTTGAGCCGCATCGCCCCCTGGACAACGGGCTCTAGAAGGCTGGCGACAAACACCGCCACTAGCCCCAAAAAGGCGGTGGTGGGAAATAAAAACACGATGGCGGCCACGATGAGGGCCAGCAACACCGCGTTGGTGGAGTAAATCCAGTAGGGACTGAGGGCCATGGCTGAGGGATTCCGCCGCTGTCATCTTTGAAGGCGCTATACTTGAAGTATACTTTAGCCCCCAGGTCTTCCTTTGTCAGGACGCCAATTCTCCGGCCAACGTCCACCGATCCCAAGATCAAACCATGGGTTTCCTCGAAGTCCTCTTCGTCAAGCCGTTGGCGTTGCTGGTGGTCAATATCGCCACTCTGGTGATGGGCTTTTTTAGCACCTTGGTGTGGTTTTTCCTCAATCCCACCCGCCTCGCCACCCTCATCGGCAGCGTGTTCTACACCGCCTTCAACCGCCTGTCCCAAGAGCGGGCCATCAAGCAGCTCATCGACCAGCGCAAGTTGCCCCAAGACCGCTGGGCCCGCAACGCCAAGGAGCACGACGCCAACGCCGCCAGCCGCGCCTATCGCCTGCGCCACTACCTACAGATCAACCGAGAGTTCCAACGCCAGCTGGCCGGCCCCTACGCCCTGTCGTTGTGGTTGGCCTTGGGTCTAGATCCGGCGTTTCAGGGCTGGTGGCGGCAGTTTGCCGCCGGCCAGCGGCGCTTCGACGCCCTGGAGGCCGAGGCCCGGCGCCTGGTGTACCGCTACGACAACGCCCTGTCCGACCTGCGCCGGGAGCCCTTGGCCCGCTTGGACCGCCTGGAAGACCGCAGCGAGCGGTTGGGCTACCTGATTCGCGCCACGGTGCGGCGAATGCGAACCATTTCCTTGCCCCCCTGGCGGGAGTGGTGGAAGGTATGGCGCTTTTGGCAGCGCTCGTCGGCGCTGCCGATCTTCGCCCGCCTGCGCCGCCGCTTTTGGCGCTACTGGCGCCAGCGCAGTGCCCTTGGCAAAGATATCAAGGCCGAGCGCCGGGCGTTGGCCGCCGCCGAAAGGCGTCTGGACCGGGTGTTTGGCCCCCGCTTGGAGCGCTGTCTGCGCCGTCTCCACCGCCGGGAAGATCGGGACCTCATGCACCGCAGCCACGTCTTCGAGGCCGACGCGGCCAGCCTCCAGCTCACCGTGGAATCGGGCCGGCTCTGCGAGTTTTTGACGGGTGCCGCCGCCCGCCGCCGCCTGCGCCGCTTGGGCCTCGCCGACCTGCCCTTTGAACCCACCGAGCGGGCCCTTTGGCTGCGCCGCCAGGTCCAACCCCACTTTCCCCTGGGGCCGTTTGCCACCGCCGCCGACGATTTAGAGGCGTTTTTGCGCCTCAGGGCCCTGGCGGGCGGGCTGGAGGGGGTGGACCCCGCCTGGGTCGCGACTCTGCCCCCTCCGGGGATCCTGGCCCTGCGCCCCAGGGGGCCGGGGAGGGGGGGAATGGCGGTGGAGGAGGGGGACGGCGCGGGAAGTGCCCTGAATCCGGCGGCGGGGGGGGGCGCGGCCGGGGGGACAACGGCGGGGGCCGGGGCGGGGTCTGGG
>JBHJHK010000432.1:0-14501 GCA_050330975.1 Candidatus Competibacterales bacterium
CAACAGCCAGAGGGTATTGACGCCCAAATCCTGGATGTAGTCGAGGCAGCGGGTGAGGCCCTTGAAGTCGCCGATGCCATCGCCGTTGCTGTCTAGGTAGGCCTTGACGTGGAGTTGGTAGATGATGGCGTCTTGGTACCACAGCGGATCGCGTTGCCAATCGGTGGCCATAGGGCGGGCATCCATGGGTGAGCGGTTGCTTATTGTCGGCATTGATTACAGGTAGTAGTCGAAATCGCGCTCGGTGCGCACTCGACGGCGCAGACGGAAAATGTGCGCTGGTGCATCCGAGTTGAGTTCCACGTAGTTGCGTCGGCCGTGCCACAGATAGCGGGCGTTGGTCAGCAAATCGTGCACTTGATAGGGCCTTTGATCGTCGAGGCCGAAGCGCTCTAGAGGGAGCTCCACCCAGCCCGATTGGGTGTGGAAGGGGTCGACGTTGGCCACCACCACGATGGCATTGTCCCCCTCGGGGGATAGCTTGCTGTAACTGATGATCTCCTCGTTGTCCACGGTGTGGAACACGAGGCTTCGGTTGTCCTGGAGGGCGGGGTTTTCCCGGCGGATGCGGTTGATGCGGGCGATGAGGGACTTGAGACTATCGGGGCGTTCTAGATCCCGATGGCGCAATTGGTATTTCTCCGAATCTAGGTATTCCTCGCCACCGGATTCTCGGGGGGTATTTTCGAACAGTTCAAAGGCCGGGCCGTAGATGCCGTAGCTGGCGGTGAGGGTGGCGGCGAGGATGAGGCGGATGACAAAGGCCGGTCGACCGCCGAACTGGAGGTACTCGGGGAGGATATCCGGGGTGTTGGGCCAAAAATTCGGCCGGTAGTAGTCCACCGCCCGGGTGGCGGTGAGCTCGGTGAGGTAGTGGGTGAGTTCGCGCTTGGTGTTGCGCCAGGTGAAATAGGTGTAGGACTGGGTAAAGCCCAGCTTGGCCAAGCGGTGCATCACCTTGGGCCTTGTAAAGGCCTCAGAGAGAAAAATCGCCGCGGGATGGTCCCGTTTGAGTTCGGTGATGACCCACTCCCAAAAGGGAAATGGCTTGGTGTGGGGGTTGTCCACCCGGAAGATTCGCACCCCCAAGGACAGCCAATGCTCAAAGATCGACTTGAGCTCCGCGAACAGGGTTTGCCAGTCGTCGCTCTCAAAGTGAAACGGATAGATGTCTTGGTATTTCTTGGGGGGGTTTTCGGCGTACTGGACCGTGCCGTCGGGGCGCCAGCGAAACCAGGCCGGGTGCTCTCCCACGTAGGGGTGGTCGGGGGCGCATTGAAAGGCGACGTCCAGGGCGATCTCAATGCCGTGGCCTTTGGCCGCCGCCACCAGGGATTTAAAATCTTCCACATTCCCCAAGGCCGGGTGCAGCGCCTTGTGACCGCCCTCGGCGGCGCCGATGGCCCAGGGGCTGCCCACGTCGTCCTCGGTGGGGGTGAGGGTGTTGTTCTTGCCCTTGCGGTTGACCCGGCCGATGGGATGGATGGGGGGTAAATACAACACATCGAACCCCATCTCCGCCACGTAGACCAAGCGCTCCTCGACGTCTTTTAAGGTGCCGTGGTGGCCCTCGAGGCCTTGGGAGCGGGGAAACAGCTCGTACCAGGTGCTAAACCGCGCCCGCGCGTCGTCCACCACCACGGGAAAATGCACCGGGTATTCGCTCTCCAGGTGGCGGTCGGGGTAGCGGTTCATCCGCGCGGTGAGCGCTGGGTCCAAGGCTAAGGCCCGGCGCTCGGCCAAGGGCAAATCCCCCTGGAGGGCGGCGGCTTTGTCGGTGAGCCACGCCCCATCGGCGGGGTTGTCCCGGGCGCGCTCGGCGGCCTGGGTCAAGAGCTCGGTCCCCACCTTGAGGGCGATGCGGATGTCGGCGTCCTCCCGGCGGCGGTTGAATTCCCGGAGCCAGGACAAAAAACCGTCCACCCAGGCGCACACGGTGTACTCCCAGCGCCCCAGGGCGCTGGGGGTAAAGCGCCCCTGGAAGCGATCATTGCCCATGGCCTCCATGGGGGTCTCCACCCAGGTGTCCCGACCCGCGGGCCGGTGGCGCAGCAGGGCCACCACCTGGTCGTGGCCATCGGTGAACACGTCGGCCTCGACCACCACGGGCTCGTCGATCACCCGTTTGATGGCAAAGCGGCCGTGGTCGACGGACGGTTCGATCCCTTCGATGACCGCGCGCTGGCGGCCGACGGCTAGAAAGTCCCTCATAGCAGCACCTCTGGGCGCTGCTGTTCTGGGTCGGGCACAAAGATCAACAGTCCCAAGGGGGGCAAGGTCAAGGTCAACGACTGGAGCCGACCCTGGGCCGGTAGGGGTACGCTCTCGACCGCGCCGAGGTTGCCCTGGCCGCCGCCGCCGTAGAGGGGGGCATCGCTGTTGAACACTTCCCGCCACACCCCAGGTGTGGGAGTGCCGATGCGAAAGTTGAAGCGGGTGACGGGGGTGGCGTTGACCACCACCAATAATGATTCATCTCCCGGGGCGTGGCGGAGGAAGCTCAAGGTGCTCTGCTCGAAGTCGTGGCAGTCGATCCACTCAAAGCCCGCCGGCTCCGTGTCCTGCCGGTAGAGGGCGGGGAACCGGCGCAGCAGGCTGTTGAGGTCTTGGACCAGACGCTTAACCCCGCCGTGGAAGGCCCCCTGGGGACCGTCTAACAGGTGCCAGTCGAGGCTTTCATCGTGGTTCCACTCCCGCCACTGGCCCCACTCCCCCCCCATAAACAGCAGTTTTTTCCCGGGATGGGTGTAGAGCAGGCTCAACAACAGCCTGAGGTTGGCAAAGCGCTGCCAGTCGTCGCCGGGCATCTGGGTCAATAGAGATCCCTTGCCGTGGACTACCTCGTCGTGGGATAGGGGCGAGAGGAAGTTTTCGTTGAAGGCGTAGATCAGGCTAAAGGTCAGTTGGTCGTGGTGATACTTGCGATGGACGGGGTCGAGGGCAAAATACTTGAGGGTGTCGTGCATCCAGCCCATATTCCACTTGAGGCCAAAGCCCAAGCCCCCGACGTAGGTGGGTCGGGAGACCATGGGCCAAGCGGTGGATTCCTCGGCGATGGTCTGGACGTCGGGGAAATCCCGGTACACAGCTTGGTTTAAATCCCGCAAAAACTGGATGGCGGCCAGGTTTTCCCGTCCGCCGTGCTGGTTGGGAATCCACTCCCCGGCACTTCGAGCGTAGTCCAGATATAACATGGAGGCCACGGCGTCTACCCGCAGGCCATCGATGTGGAAATACTTGAGCCAGTAGAGGGCGCTGGAGATCAAAAATGCCCGCACTTCGTGGCGGCCGTAGTTGAAAATGTAGCTGTTCCACTCCGGGTGGTAGCCCTGTTTGGGGTCGCGGTGCTCGAACAGATGGGTGCCGTCGAAGTAGCACAGGCCGTGTTCATCGCTGGGAAAGTGGGAGGGCACCCAGTCGAGGATCACCCCGATGCCCCGCTGGTGGAGTTGGTCCACCAGATACATGAAATCCTCCGGGGGGCCGTAGCGGGCCGTGGGGGCGAAGTAGCCGGTGGTCTGATAGCCCCACGAACCGTAGAAGGGGTGCTCGGTGACGGGTAGGAGTTCCACGTGGGTAAAGCCCATCTCGGCGACGTCGTCCCCCAGCTGGTGGGCCAACTCCCGGTAGCTGAGGCAGCGATTGTCCTCTTCCACCACCCGCCGCCAGGACCCCAAGTGGATTTCGTAGATGCTCATGGGGGCGTCGATGGCGTTGGCTTTGGCTCGACCAGCCATCCACGCTTCATCGCCCCAGGTGTAGTTAAACGTCCACACCCGCGACGCCGTGCTCGGTGGGACCTCCCAGTGGCGAGCAAAGGGGTCGCCTTTGGCCACCTGGTAACCGCCAAAGCGCGACGCCAGGTGGTACTTGTAGGTGGCCCCCGGCAATACCCCGGCAACAAAGCCCTGCCAAATACCCGAATGGTCGTCCCGGGCTTCCAGGGGATGGGCGCCGATCTCCCAGTTGTTGAACTCGCCGATCACCGACACCGCCTTGGCGTTGGGGGCCCATACGGCAAACCGCACCCCGCTGTCGCCTTCCAGGGTCTCGACGAAAGCGCCGAGTTTGTCGTAGAGGTGGCCGTGGGTACCCTCTTTGAAGAGGTAAATGTCGTGGTCGGTGATAGGTTCTGAGGGTGTCGAGTTCAATACGCGGAGCGCCTGCTTGGCCATGGGTACCTCGAATGGCGAAAATGGCAACTTCTCATTATAGGCGTTGACGATTCCCGAGAACCATTGGGGCCTTTGCCCATGGGGAGAGGGGATCCCGGGCTGATTGCCCGGTGGGGAGCGGTGGCTGAGGACCTTTGGAGTTCGATAGACTCGGGGTCTTCCTTCAAGACGGATGGAACCGCCATGACAGTACATCAAATGGCTACCCTGCCGAGGGCATCGGTGCTACGCCCCCCTGGGAATGGCGACCCATTCCCTGAACGGGTTTTCCTGAACGGGTTTTGATGTGCTGTCCATCGCCTTTGATAGCACCGGGGCCGCCGCGGCTTTGACGGGCCTTGTGACGGGGGCGGGATGCCTCGTCGCCCTGGGTACCGCGGGGCTTTTGTGGGTCCAGTTGCGCACCGGGGTCGCCCCCTTGCCCTGTGGCACCCTGGAGCGGCGGCTGGTGGTGGCATTGCTCACCGAGGCGGGCTTGCCCCCCCACCCCCGTATCGTCGAGCTGGGTAGCGGTTGGGGGGATCTGGCGTTGACCTTGAGCCGGGCCTTTCCCAGGGCCCACATCGAGGCCATCGAATGGTCTTGGCTGCCCTTTGCCGTCGGCCGGCTGCGCACCTTGCGTCGTGCCAATATCAGTCCCCACTGGGGGGACTTTTTTCAGCATCCCCTGGATCGCGCCGACGCCGTGGTGTTGTATCTGATGCAGCGGCCCATGGAGGATTTGGCCGCCAAATTCGACCGAGAACTCAAGCCCGGCACCCCCGTCGTGACCGTGGTGTTCGGTTTTCACGGGCGATCCATCGAAGCGGGTCTACCCCAGCGAGCGCCGTGGCAGGTGGCGCGCTATCGCTGGTAGGGGGTTTTGGGACTGATCCGGTTATAGCCCACGGATTTACGCCGCTGCTTTGATCCCCGCGATGGGGACCGACCAATGTCAGGCCCCCGCCGTCTGGCGCCTGGCGCCTGGCGCCCTAGCGCCAAGGGCGCTGGGGGTCCGGGGGACCGTGGCGCTGGCGGATGGTTTTGAGGCGGTCCATGAGGCGCTGGAAAATGCTGCGCTGCCCGGGTCTCGTCGCCGCCACGGTATGGCGTTTGAGGCCCTGGGGTTGCCGGCGCAGACGCTGGTAAAACTGAAACCCCTGGACCACACTGGACGTCAACACAGCATCGCTGGCGGGCTTGTACAGATAGCGAAAAATCTGCCCCTGATTGATGAGGCCGATGGCTTCCTCGGAATCCATGGCCGCGGTGTGGACGATGGTCATCACCAAGGGGTGTTCGGCCTTGAGGAGCTTGACAAAGTCCGTCACATCTCCACCGTTGACGGCGATATCGGCCACGACCACCGCCACGGGGACCTCCTCTAGGACGTGTAAAGCTCCGTCGAGGTCGGCCCGTTGCTCCACCCACGCGGCAAAGCCCAAGGCCTGCTGCAACCGTTGGGCAACGGTGGGATCGTCGTCGATGCCCAGGACGTGAAAGGCGGGATCGGCGGCGGGCGACGGCTCTTTGGCCAGGGGGGGGGCTGCTGGGGTGGCGACCTGGGACGATACCGCCGCCGCCGGGTCCTGGACCTCGCCCTCATCCACCGCCGGGCCAGGGGGGACTTCCGTCTCCAAGGCGATGGCCATGGCCTGGTCGATGATGGCCCGCAGCTCGTCGTTGTCCCAGGGCTTGTTGATAAAGCGAAACACTTCGCCGTCGTTGATGGAGCTGATGATGGCGCTGAGATCGGAGAACCCGGTGAGGAGCAGCCGCATGGTGGTAGGGGATACCTGACGCGCCTGGCTCAACAACTCGGCGCCGGTCATGGCGGGCATGCGTTGATCACTCACCAACACCTGCACCGGCTCGCGCCTCAGAATCTCCAGGGCCTCGCGGCCACTGTTGGCCGTCAACACCCGGTACTGGTTGCGAAATAGCACCCGCAAGGAGAGGGTGACGTGGCGCTCGTCGTCGACAAACAACACCGTGGGTTTGACATCCATGGAAACGACAACTCCTTGTTATCAAAAGGGTCAAGCGGCGTCTTTGCGCACGCCGGCGACGGGCAAGGCGATGATAAAACAAGTCCCAACCCCCACAGCGGAGCTCACCTCGATCCGGCCGCCATGTTCTTTGACAACCTGGTAAGCGATGGCCAGGCCCAGCCCCGTACCCTCACCCACCGGCTTGGTGGTGAAAAAGGGATCGAAGATCTTGCCCTGGAGATCCTCTGGGATGCCCTGGCCGTCGTCTTCGACGAACAGGGTTACAGTGTCGTCTTGGATACGGCTGCGCAACACTAAGGTCCCCTGCCCTTCGATGGCCTGGGCCGCGTTGACCACCAGGTTGAGGAACACCTGATTGAGCTTTGAGGGGATACATTTGACCGGCGGCAGGGCGTGGTAGTCCCGCACCACGGTCACCCGATTTTTCAATAGGTAATTGGCGATGGTCAAAGCCTGGTCGAGGCCCTGGTTGAGGTCGAAGTCCTCTGCTTGTTGGCGGTCGAGGCGACTGAAATTTTTCAAGTTTTTGACCATCTCCCCCAGGCGGTCGAGGCCGGCGAGGTTGACGCTCAACAGCTCCGCAATATCGTCCCACACCCCCTCGTCTTTGAGTTGTCGAGCGCGCTGGGCCAGGCCTTTGTCGCGGCTTTCGAGGGTTTGGTCCAAGAACTCGGCCAACGCGGGCCATTGCTCGAGGACCAAAGCGGTATTGCTGCGCACATAGGCCAAGGGGGTGTTGATCTCGTGGGTGACGCCGGCCACCATCTGCCCCAGGGAAGCCATTTTCTCCGCCTGGATCAGCTGAGCTTGAGAATCCCGCAGCTCCCGGGTGCGATCTGCCACCCGTTGTTCCAGGGACTCCTTGGCTTTGGTCAGCTGAGTATTGGCGCAATCCAAGCTCCGGTAACTGCGATTGAGGCGCAGCCCCACCAGGATCAAATAGCCGAGGAGGGCGGTGGAGAGGGCCAACAACAGCCACTGCTGATCCTCGGTGGCGGCCAAATCCAGTCGGTGGAGGGCGTAGTACTCGGCGAAGAGCCGGGCCAGGTTCGTCGTCGTGGGAGCGCTGCCGATGGCCTCCACCTGGGCGTTCACCGCCGGAACCAGACTCAACACCACCCCGGCATAGTTGGCCACGGAGGCGATGGCGTCTTGGGAAGCCGCCTTGAGACGGGTCTGTTGAGCCCGCAGCGTCGCTGTGTGCTGCCGGGCGGCATCGCCTTGGGCGGGATCGAGGGAGGCCCCGTAGGACAATAGGGCCACTTGCAAGGCATCGAGGGTGGTTTGAACGGCGCCTTGGGCATCTTGACCCTGGAGCCTGGATTTGGCCCTGGCCACGGTCTTTGGCAGTTGGGCCAGGGCGTCCCGCAACAGAGCGGCCCCGCCCTGGAAGTCCTCTACTAGGTCGGCCTTGGCTTGGAAGGCTTCGCGGTAAGCCGCCAACGCCCTCGACAGGGATCCCCCCTGCCATCCCAGGGCCAGCTGCTGGGCGAGCTTGGCCTCCAGGGCGACGAGGGCTCGGTGCCCTTGATCGATGGGTTCGTCATCGACAAACAGGCTGTAACGAGTGCGCATGACGGCCTCATTCCAGCGAGTATCGGCGGTTTGGAGTTCTTGGAACAGCCCGGTGAGGGCCAGGTGGCGGTCGAGGTCGAGGGTGTAGCTTTGGCCGTAGAGCCAGCCCAGGGCCCCGAGGCCGACCAGTATCACCAAACCATCGACAACGATACGCCAACGCATGACCCTTCCCTCCTATCCCCCGTCAAAGCCCTGCTGCCTGCGCTGTACCGAGTTGTGTCCAAACAGTAGAGCGCACTTCAGTGGCCCGAGTATAACGGAATGTACTCCTTTGCAAGCGCCCTCAACCTTGACGACCCCGGGGTTGAGGAGGTCCGCCGCTCCCCGTGGACCGCCTGCGGCCCGCAGTGGCCCCCTAGGCGAGGATCGCTTTCGGGGTGGCCTTGGGTGGCGAGGAGATTTCAGGGCCGAGCCAGGAGGGCCAGCTGCCGAAGTTCGCCGCAGGTGCAGTAGATCCCAGGGAATAGGGGATTAGGCCGCGCCCAAACGCGCCTTGGCCCGCGCCAGGGCCATGAGGGGAAAGTAGTGGCGATAGAGGTGATAGCGGAGCATAAACCCCCGGGCCAATTCGGCCCCCTGGGCGAGGCCTAGGTCGGCGTCGAGGTCGATGCGCGCCCCGACCCCGTAGCCCGGGAAGCCGGTACCGGTGTAGTGCTGTTCGTGCCAGGTACCGGCTCGCTGGGTGGTCAGCAGGTAATCCACCCCGCCCTCGAGGGCCTTGAGGGTGGCCTCGCCGGGCAGGGCGGCCAACGCCATGAGGGCCCAACCGGTTTGGGAGGGGGTGGAGGGACCCTTGCCCCGCCACTGGGCATCCATATACGAGGCACAGGACTCCCCGAAGCCACCGTCGGGATTTTGGTGTTCCAAGAGCCACGCGCCAGCTCGCTGGAGGTAGGGGGCGGTCATGTCTTCTCCCACCGCCGCCAAAGCCGGCACCACGGCGCCGATACCGTAGATGTAGTTGACCCCCCAGCGGCCAAACCAACTGCCATCGCGTTCTTGTTCGGCGCGGATAAAGGCCACGGCCGACGCCACTGCGGGGTAGTCGAGGCTGTAGCCCAACACCCCCAACGCCTCCAGGCTGTGGGCGGTGACGTCCACCGAGGGGGGATCCAAGGTTTCGCCGAAGTCGCAAAAGGGAATCTGGGTCACCAGGGTGTCGGTGTTGTCTTTGTCAAAGGCCCCCCAGCCACCGTTTTTACTCTGGAGGGCGAGAAGCCAGCGGGCGGCGCGGCTCACCGAGCAAGCCACCCGCTGTCGCTGATGGGCGTTGGCCAAGCGTCCCTCCAGGCGACTCAAGACGATGAGGGCCACGGCGGTGTCGTCGACGTCGGGATACCAGCGATTGGCCCGCTCAAAGGCCCAGCCGCTGGGCTCCACCTGCCGATCTGACCTGGCGAGCCCCATTTGCCAATCGCCCCCCAAACGCACTTCGTGGTCGAGGATGTAGTCCACGGCCCGCGCAACACTGGGGTGGTGGGGATCGACACTGGCATCCAAGAAGGCCAGCAGGGTCAACAGGGTATCCCACACGGGGGATTCACAAGCCTGGATGCGGCAACCGCCTTTGGGGGTGGTAAACGACCAATGGTCATCGAGGGTCGCCAAGCCCTTGGCCAACACCGGATGGTCCAAGGCATACCCCTCTTGGTGGAGGGCCATGAGGCTGTAGATCCACGGTGGCTGGATGCCACCCCAGGAGCCGTCGGCGTCTTGGTGTTTGACAATCCACTCCAAACACAGGCGCCGCCCCGCCGTCCTCCCCGGGTTCAATCCGATGCCCTGATAGCCGTGGAGGAGGCGATCTACGACGTGGAATAGCCGCTGAAGGGCATTTTTTGGGGGGGGCAAGCGGTAGTCGTGGGCCTTGCGCCCGGCGGGAAACAGTTCGTCGAGGCGCTGTTGGGGCCCGAGGGGATGGCTCGGCCTTGCCGCCGACAACAGCGTCAAAGGCAACAGGGTCGCCCGGGCCCAGCAGGCGAAGCGGTAGATATTAAACGGCGCAAAGGAAGGCAAAAAGATAATTTCCGGGGGGAGGTTGGGCACCGCCGACCAGGGCCATTCGCCGATGAGGGCCAGCCAATAGCGGGTGAACACCCGGGTGGCCCCGAGCCCGCCGTGGGACAGAATCCACGATCTGGCCTTGGCCAAATGGGGGCTTTGGGGATCGTCGCCGTAGGCCCGCAGGGCGGCATAGCACTCCACGGTGGTGTTGATGTCCCCGGCGGCGGCGTCGAAGTAGACTTCCCAGGCGCCGTCGGAACGCTGGTCGTCCCGCAGCGTCTTGAGGAGGGCGGGGACTTTGGGATCATCGCGGCGGCCCAGGACGTGGAAGGCCAGCAGCCACTGGGCCTCCATACAACAATTGGATTCTAGATAGCCGCGCCAAAACCCTTCGGGGGTCTGATGGGCCATGGACCAGTCCACGGCGCAGGCGATGGCTCCCTCCAGGGTGGCCCCGGCCTTGGGCGTCGTCTTTGGGGCGATGGAGGGGGACTCAGGACTCATGGATAAGATGGATTGTGGCGCGGAGAATTCCGGGGGACTCATGGGGCTCCTCAGGGGATGGTGTTCCTACCCCATAGCACGCTTGGGCGAGGAGGTCTAGAGGTCGTATTGACAAGCACCTAGCCTTCGCTTAACCGCCGCCAGGCGGCGTGGTACTTGGCCAGCCGCACCGCGTCTTGGTCGGCAAAGGTGGGCAGCCGCAACAGATTCATGTTGTCCACCAAATCCGCCAGCTTCACCTGGCGGGCGACCCGGTTGGTGGCGATGCGATCGATATAGTCCTGGTAGGCCTCCCCCTCCCGGTGGGTGAGGCAATCCAAGGCGTCGACCACCTGGGGGGAAAAACCCTCGGCCCGAAGGTCTGCCAAGGTCCAATGACTGTCTTCCACCACGTCGTGGAGGACTGCTGCAATCTTGGCGTCTGCGGTGGTGACGGCGAACATCAAGCCCAGGGGATGGAGCACGTAGGGCTGGCCGTTTTTCTGGCGCTGGCCCTTGTGGGCGGCTACGGCGATTTCCATGGCCCGTTGCAAATCCGCCACGGGGTTAACTCTCCAACCCGGCGGCGGCAATACCGGCCAAGGCGCAGATCTCGTCTTGGTCGGAGAGATCCCCCGAGATCCCCACGGCGCCGATGATCTCCCCCTGGTGCTTGATCAACACCCCCCCGGCGGCGGGAATGATATCCCCGGGGGCGGCGGTGGCCAGGGCGGCGACAAAACTGGGGCGCTCGGCGGCCATCTCGGCGATGGCCCGGGACGTGGTGGACAGGGCCAACGCCGCCCTGGCTTTGCCCCGGGCGACGGTGGGTCGCAGGGGTGCCGAACCGTCTTCCCGGACCAGATACTTGATTTCGCCGCTTTGGTCCAACACCACCACGGTCAAGGGCTTGAGACCCAGTTCGCGGCCCTTGGCCAAGGCTTTGTCGGTGAGGGTACGGGCGAGGTCCAGGGTCAAGGTCGACATGGTGGTGGCCTTTGGCTGTGGGCTTGAGGCTAGACAGCATAGCCCCCTGTGCTCATAAACATCAAAGGGCAACTCGCCTTGGCGTCCTTGGGGCGCCGATCCATGGCCATTGGGGGTGGTGGCGTAAGTATTATCACGAATGGGCTCCTCTCCCCCATGACGGACGACAATACGGGTGAGCACTTTGCTCCTTACCGGGCCCCCCATGGTCCTTGGTCCCCCGGACCGGAACTGCGAGTCTGGCCATCCATCGGGACTCACTTCTCCCCGTCGACGCCCGCTGCGATTTTTCAACGCCCATCTGCAGCCCAAGACTATGGTGTATCGGTGGATATCAGCCCCAAAGTACCCCAACCCACCACTTCCGCCCAACCCGATATTGGCACCATCGTCCAACGCATTATCCTCGACGAATTCGTCCCCCCCTGGGCCCTAGTGGACGCCGACGGCATCATTCAGCAGTTGTCCGGGCAAATGGACAGGTATTTGCCATTCAACGCCGGGCCCTACGAGGGCCAGCTGGTCCAGCTGGCCCAGATGGGCTTGCGCAAGACCCTAGGGGGCGCCCTTGAGGAGGCCCACCGACGGCGATGCAAGGTGGTCGCAGACCCCTTGCCGCTGGCGGTGTCCCAGGGCGTCCAGGCGGTCGTGGTGACGGTGCATCCCGTGCCTCAACTGGGCAGCGGGAAGCCATGGCTATTGGTGGTATTCCAAGACGTCGGCCCGCCCTGGCCCCGGAGCGACGGACAAAGCCATGGGCGGGCGGCCGACGCCGAGCACTCGGTGGAACAGCTCAAACGGGAGCTCACCGCAGTCCGGGCCAGCTTGGCGCAGACCATCCGTGACGCCGAGGCCACCACCGTCGAGCTCCAGCTCGCCAACGAAGAACTACGGGCCAGCAACGAGGAACTGCAAACCGCCCAGGAAGAACTCCAGGCCAGCAACGAGCAGCTCCATCGCACCTACAACGATCTGGAAAGCCTGCTGCTGTGCGGTGAAATTGCAGCGCTATTCCTGGATCAAAAGGGCTGCATCCTGCGCTTCACCAAGGCGGCCACCGCCCTCTATCCCTTGATCCCCGGGGATATTGGCCGCCCCCTGGCCTGTTTCAGCGCCGACGAAACCATGCCGCCCTTGCCCCCCGGCGGCGCCCTGCGGCCAGGTGAAGCCGTGGTGGACGAGGTGGCGGGTCGCGATGGACGCCATTACCAGCGTCGGGTGCTGCCCTGCATCGCCGCCGATGGCCGCCAGCGGGGGATGGTCATCACCTTTAACGACATCACCCAGGCCAAGGTCGCCCGGCAGGCACTGCAGCGCAGCGAAGCCCAGGCCCGCCACCGGCTGCGAGAAATCGAAGAGATCTACCAAAACGCCCCAGTGGGTTTGTGCGTCCTCGACGCCGAGCTGCGCTTTGTGCGAATCAACCAGCGGTTGGCGGAGATCAATGGCTTGTCGGTCCAAGACCACCTGGGGAAAACGGTGGGGGAAGTCCTGCCCGATTGGGTCTTTGATGTCGAGCCCGTCCTGCGCCAGGTGCTGACCACTGGTCTCCCCGTGGTGGGCCTGGCCCTCAGGGGCGAAGCCGCTGCCCAACCCGGGGTGACCCGCCACTGGTTGGGGGACTGGCTGCCCATCCGCGACGATCGAGGCCTGGTGGTGGGCATCAGCGTCGTCGCCCAAGAAGTGACGGAAGCCAAACGGGCGGCCGAGGAGATGGCCCTGTGGCGCAACCGCTATGCCACCGCTGCCGAGGCCTCGGGTCACATCCTCTACGACTGGGATCCCGCCACCAACCAGGTGGTGTACGACGGCGATGTCGAGGGGTTGTTGGGCTTTACCGCCGCCCAACTCCAGGGGGATTTGGCGCGCTGGATCGAGCGGATTCACCCCGATGACCGAGCCCTCTTTCAAGGGGAAATCGACCGGGTGATCGACAGTCGCGACGCCTTTGACCTCACCTTTCGCATGATCCACAAGGACGGCCGGGTGGTCTACTGCGAGGACCGGGGGCGGTTTTTCTTCGACGCCGCTGGCAACATCGTGCGCATGGTGGGTTTTATCATGGATATCAGCGAACGGGTCTACACCCGTGCGACCCTTGAGGTCCACCAACGGGCCATGGCCGCCGCCAAAGATGGGATCTTGATCGCCGACGCCCAGCAACGCGACCATCCCATCATTTATGTCAATCCCGCCTTTGAAGCGATAACCGGCTATTCCCAAGACCAAGCCTTGGGCCTCAACTGCCGGTTTTTGCAAGGGCCCACCACCGACGCCCAAGCCATAGCCGCCATGGGTCGGGCCCTGGGTGAGCAGCGGGAATGCCAGGTGACCCTCCTCAACTACCGCCGAGACGGTACCCCCTTTTGGAACGACGTGCGCATTACCCCCGTGCGCGATCCACGGGGCGCGGTGACCCACTGGGTCGCGATACAAACCGACATCAGCGACAGCATCCACAGCCAGCAGCGCCTGCGGGCCAGCGAAGCCCGTTATCGTTCGTTGATCCAGGCCACCAACGCGGTGATCTTCCAAACCGATGCCCAGGGGGGCTTTGCAAAGCCCCAGGGCTTGTTCGAGAACTACACCGGCTTTGACGCCCCGCGGCAAGCCGAGCGCGGCTGGTTTAACGCCTTCCACATCGGCGATCGCCCCGCCCTGGAGGCGGCCTGGACCACGGCGTTGGCCGAGGCGACGCTGCTGCGCTTTGAAGGACGGTTGTGGCACGCCGCCAGCGGCGACTATCACTTTGTCCGCCTCTCGGCGGTGCCCGTGAGCCGATTTGACGGCGCCCACGGCGAGTGGATCGGGGCCATCGAAGACATCCACCAATCCAAACTGACCGCCCAAGCCCTGGCGGCCAGCGAAGCCCGCTTTCAAGAAGCCGCCGCCGCCGCTGGCTTTGGCACCTTTGATATGGATATCGAGGCCGGCACCGTCCACGGGTCGACGGAGCTCAAGGCCATCCTGGGCCTCCCCTTGGATGCCCCAGCCCCAATGTCCCCGGGGGATTGGTTCCCCGAGGTGGTTCCCCCCGAGGACCGGGCCCAGGTGGCCGAAGATATCCAAAGGGCCCTGGAGCCGGATGGCACGGGTCAGTTTCACCACGACCATCGCATCCTCCGCCCCGACGGCAGCGTGCGGTGGGTCGATGTCTCGGGGGAAATCCGCTTCGAAACCCGCGGCGCTGGGCGTCGGGCGGTGCGCGCTTCGGGGGCGGTGATCGACGTCACCGAGCGCAAACTGGCCGAGCTGGCCTCGGGGTCGCGGCCGCCGCCGGCCC
>JBHJHK010000433.1:0-6643 GCA_050330975.1 Candidatus Competibacterales bacterium
CGGGGGCGAAAAATCCCCACCTTGGGGGGGCCATGGCCACCCTAGAAGGGGTGGGTAGCGAGGGGGTGGCCGTGGCCCAACGCCAGGTGCCGGCGACCCCCGACATTCGTCCCATCTTGGAATACGGCGTCAAGGCCAACCTCAACCGCTTTTTGGCGGCGGCCCAAGGGCCCCCCGTGGCCTCGTTGGCGGCGATCATCGCCCACAACCGCGCCGATCCCGATGCCCGGATTCCCTACGGTCAAGATCTGCTCCTCGCCGCCCAACACACCACCATCACCGCCGCCCAGTACGCCGCCCTGAGTGGCCGCAACCGGGAGACGGCCACCCGGGGGCTCAACGCATTATTCGACGAGGCCGGCATCGACGTGCTCATCACCACGACCTTTGCCTACGCCGCCGCCGGTTTCCCCGCCCTCACCGTTCCCAGTGGGGTTGCCCCCACGGGCGAGCCCCAGGGCCTGGTACTCATCGGCCGCTATTTGGGGGAGTTGGATCTGCTGGCGGTGGGCTATGCCTACGAACAGGCGACCCGGGCGCGGGTGCCGCCCTAGAACCGCGCCGCTAGCCGCTCCACCACGAGTTGGCCGATATTGAGGGAGGCGGTGGCCGCCGGGGAGGGGGCGTTGCAGACGTTCACCACCCGGGACGACTCAGCGATGAGAAAATCGTCCACTAGCTGGCCACTGGCGGTGACTGCCTGGGCGCGGATCCCCGGCTCCCGGGGCAGCAGGTGTTTGGCTTGAATCTCGGGTACTAGGGTCTGGAGGGCCCGGACAAAGGCTTTTTTGTTGTAGGACCGCCACATCTCCCCAACCCCCATGCGCCAGTGGTGGGCCGCCAGTTTGAGAAACCCCCGATAGCCCAGGGCGTCGGCCAGGTCCCGGAGATTGACCCTAAAGCGGCCGTAGCACTCCCGGCCAAAGGCCAGCACCGCGTTGGGGCCACACTCCACCCCGCCGTGGATCATCCGGGTGAAGTGGACCCCCAAGAAGGGGAAGTTGGGGTCGGGGACGGGATAGATGAGGTGGCGGCAGAGGTGGTGGGCATCGGGGGTGAGTTGATAGTACTCGCCGCGGAAGGGAATGATCTTGGCGTCGAGTTCGGGGTCGGTGAGGCGGGCCACCCGGTCCGATTGGAGCCCGGCGCAGTTGACCAAATACTTGGCCTGCCAATCCCCGCCGGTGGTGGCTACGGTGACGCCGTCTTGCCGGGTGCGGATTTCCCTGACCCGGCAGTGGTAGTGCACCGCGCTGCGCTCTCCCTCGACCACCTTTTCTGCCAGGCGCCGGCAGACCTGGGCGTAGTCGACGATCCCCGACTCGGGGACGTGGATGGCCGCCACCCCGGTTGCATGGGGTTCGATCTCCGCCAGGCGCCCCCGGTCGATCATCTGGCAGTTCACCCCGTTGGCCTGGCCCCGTTGGTAGATCCGCTCCAAGGCGGGGAGCTCGGCCTGGTGGCGGGCGACGATCACTTTGCCACACAGCTCAAAATCGATGCCCTCGGCCTCGCAGAAGGCCTCCATGGCCTTTTTGCCCGCCCGGCAGTTGATGGCCTTCAAAGACCCCGGCTTGTAGTAGATCCCCGAGTGGAGCACCCCGGAGTTGTGGCCGGTCTGGTGGACGGCGGGACGGGATTCTTTGTCGACCACTGTCACCCCCAGCTGGGGGTGGGCCCGGGTCAAGCGGTAGGCGGTGGCCAGGCCGACGATACCGGCGCCGACGATGAGGACATCGGTGTGGTGCATAGGGTTCTCTTATCCTCGAAGGTGGGGGTCTTCGCCCCCGGGGTCGGCCCCCAGGGTATGGAGATGGGCGCCGCGACGGGTTCTGGCCGTCCAAGCCCCGGAAATGAAAAGGGACAGGGGGTTCGGCCACCAGGGTAACAAAGCCTGGGCTAGCTCCGGCTACAGGCCGCGACATACTGGGCATCGACAAAGTCGGCCAGTCCCCGGGTCACGGCTTGGGTCTGCTGGTCTCGATATTCCCCCGACTCGGTAAAGGCCAAGACAAACAGGCTGCGCTGTTGGGCGACGGTGGGCTGATTGACAAAAAATGCATTGGTCTGGAGCTGTTGGAGCCAATAATTCGCACCGGCGTCGTCGGCGGCTCTACCCAAGACAGTGGCGTAGAGTTGCTGGACAAAGGCCCCATCGGAGAGGAAATTGGGCGCTGTATCGTCGACGATGGCGCCATTGAACAAGGCCTCGGCCTCAGCGGAGGCCAAAAAGGCGTTGGCCAACTCCACCAGGGCGGTATCCCCCAGGAGGCCAAAGCGGCGGGTCCAGTAGAGGAGCCCTGGCGTATCGGCGGTGCGGTTTAAAACCCCGCCATAGAGGCGGACCACGGGGCCGACGAGGGCGTCGGCACCTGGCGCTTGAGCCAACCGACCCAGGGCCACCATGACCGATTCAAAGGTTTGGCAAAAGTCGGCCGCCATGGGTTGCTTGAGGAGCACCCCATGGGTATGGCCGAGGCAACCACAGTCGACGGGGCCGAGTGGGGCATCCCCCACCTGGGCCTGTAGCCACTCGGCGAGGTGGTCGCCACCGGCGGGAGAGGGATGGATGAGGTCTGCATTAAAGAGGTCGGTATCCTGGGGATTGATGACCTCTCGGCCACTGGCAAAGTAGACGTTGCCCCGGGTTCGGGCCAACTGTTGTTGGCGAATGGACAGCTCGGTCAATGGGTCATTGCAAACACCCCATTCATCGCTGGTGGCCGATGGCACAAAGTAGTAACCCAGGATGAGCAAACGGCTACCCTGGCGGGTGACGCGATCGGCGAAGGTGGGGATGATGCCCTGGGTTCCATCGACTGAGATCAAACGATCCAGGGTCTCGCTGCAGGTACCGCAATTACACAACATACTCAGATCGTTGGCGCCCCCCGTCAACACCACCCAATCCCAGTCACCGGGCTCATAGAAGTTGGGAATGCCCAGGGATACTTCGCCGTCGGATTCCTGTAAATCCAATAACGTCGCCCCGGAGACGGCGTTGTTGAGGACCACGCTGGCCCCCAGGCGGTTGCCCAGGAGGGTGGGGATGTCCCTGCCTTGGCCCCGATTCCAGTCCATGACAAAGTCGCCCAGGGCCTGGACGGTGGGGCCCTGGGCTTGGACCGACGCTGACATTCCAGCGATCAACAGTGCGACGGCCAAGGGCAGGGCGCCAGTGGCCCTGAGAGGGTTCGTGGAGACGATGGGGGTGTCCTGGGATATGGCAACGGCGAATAGGTGGTGAACAATTGTCATAGCCATGGGCTCGATCTCTCGCTGTATAGCGGGTCAATGGCGTGGAACGCGGTGGGTTTAGGCGGCATCATGGCCCAGGTGCCAAAATCGCCATTTCTTCAATATGCCGCTGTAGCATGGCGGCAATAAGCGCCCCACCAGCGGGGGAGGGATGGAGTAAATCTTCGGCGAACAGGCGGTGATCCTCGGGGTTGATCACCGTCCTGGCGCTGGCAAACACCACATCCCCCCGGCGCCGCGCCATTCTGGCCTGGCGCTTGTGGAGTTCGGTTAATTCGTCATTGCAATTGATAAAATCGGAGTCGGTGTTGGGATCGAGGAAGGGGTATCCCATGATGAGCAGGCGAGCGCCGTCGGCCCTGACCCGATCGGCAAAGGCGGGGATCAAGCCCCGGCTGCCGTCGACGGAAATGAGATTGTCCAGCACTTGGTCGCAGGCACTGCAATCGCACAGGACCTGGACGTCGTTGCCACCGCCGCTCATGACCACCCAATCCCAAACACCGGGCTGGTACTGTTGGGGGATGCTGAGCCTGCCGTCAAAGCCCGAATCCGTCACCAGGGTCCCACCAATGGCGTTGTTTTGGACCATGGCAGCGTCGAGGCCAGCGCCGAGGAGGGTGGGAATGTCGTTGCCCTCGTCCTGATTCCAGTCGAAGTAGGAATCCCCCACCGCCTGGATGGCCAGTCCCTGGGATTGGGCTGAACTGGATGACGACCATACGGCCCAGCTGACGAAGCTGGTCAGCACGACCCATAGGCCGACCGTGGTAGCGGCTCGCCGGGGGCGGTGGGTGATCCATGGGTTATTCCAGACGTCGCGGATGATTGGGGCTTTCATGACACAATTCCCGTGGGTAGCGGTGTTTTGGCGGACAGGGGCGTCTAGCGGCGAGATCCGTGGTCTGCCCTGTAGTGGCAAATGACGCCAGGGGCGGGTTTGGTTTACTCTCCGTCGCCCAACGGGGCTACCACCGGACTGGGCCATGGCTCGCAAAAGCCCCATAAAAAAGGGGTGTTAACCACCCCTTAGCCAAGGATTCAAGCCATCTACATCTCGAGAACTCGAAATCTCGAGAACTCGATATCTCGAGACCTTGAGATCACGAGACCTCAGTCGGGTAACACCGGCGTTTCGGGCGACCCCGACTCCGGTTTGACCTCTCGATAGAGCTTGCCCCCCCCGGCGCGAAACGCCGCCGCTTGGTCGGCCATGCCCCGCTTGGCGTACTCGCGGATTTCCCGGGTGATCTCCATGGAGCAAAACTTGGGGCCGCACATGGAACAAAAGTGGGCCACCTTGTGGGCTTCCTTGGGCAAGGTCTCGTCGTGGAAGGCCCGGGCGGTCTCGGGGTCCAGGGCCAGGTTGAACTGGTCTTCCCAGCGAAACTCAAACCGCGCCCGACTCAAGGCGTCGTCCCAGGCCTGGGCCCCTGGGTGACCCTTGGCCAAGTCGGCGGCGTGGGCGGCGATCTTGTAGGTGATGACGCCCGTTTTGACATCGTCCCGGTTGGGAAGCCCCAGGTGTTCCTTGGGGGTGACGTAGCACAACATGGCGGTGCCGTACCAGCCTATCATAGCGGCGCCTATGGCGCTGGTGATGTGGTCGTAGCCCGGGGCCACGTCGGTGGTCAGGGGCCCCAGGGTGTAAAACGGCGCCTCGCCACAGGTGGCCAGTTGCTTGTCCATGTTGGCTTTGATCTTGTGCATGGGCACGTGACCCGGGCCCTCGATCATCACCTGGACGTCGTGGCGCCAGGCGACCTGGGTCAACTCCCCTAAGGTCTCCAACTCGGCGAACTGGGCCTTGTCGTTGGCGTCGGCGATACACCCCGGGCGCAGGCCATCCCCCAGGGAGAACGACACCCCGTAGGCGGCCATGATCTGGCAGATCTCTTCGAAGTGGGTGTAGAGAAAGCTCTCCTGGTGGTGGGCCAGGCACCACTTGGCCATGATGGAGCCGCCGCGGCTGACGATCCCCGTGACCCGCTGGGCGGTGAGGGGCACGTAGGCCAGCCGCACCCCGGCGTGGTTGGGGAAATAGTCCACCCCCTGTTCGCACTGCTCGATCAAGGTGTCCCGGAAGACCTCCCAGGTGAGGTCCTCGGCCACCCCGTTGACCTTTTCCAGGGCTTGGTAGATGGGCACCGTCCCCACGGGGACCGGGCAGTTGCGCAAAATCCATTCCCGGGTGTCGTGGATGTTGCGGCCGGTGGACAAGTCCATCAGGGTGTCGGCCCCCCAGCGGGTGGCCCAGACCATTTTTTCCACCTCATCGGCCACCGACGAGGTCACCGCCGAGTTGCCGATGTTGGCGTTGATCTTCACCAGAAAATTGCGGCCGATGACCATCGGCTCCAACTCGGGGTGGTTGATGTTGCTGGGGATGATGGCCCGGCCCCGGGCCACCTCCTGGCGGACGAACTCGGGGGTGATGAAGTCGGGGATCTCGGCGCCAAAGGCTTCCCCGTCCCGGGTCTGTGCCGCTGCCGCTTGGCGACCGAGGTTTTCCCGCAGGGCGATGTATTCCATCTCCGGGGTAATCACCCCCGCCCGGGCGTAGGCCAGCTGGCTGACGTTGCGACCGCCCTTGGCTCGCCAGGGGCGATCGGTGCGGTGGGGAAAGGGGGTCACCCGCTGGTGGGGGGCGGCAAAGCCGTTGTCGGCGGCGGTGATGGGGCGGCCGTCGTAGCGCTCCACATCCCCCCGGGCTTCGATCCACGCCGCCCGCAGGGGGGGCAGGCCCCGCTGGATATCGATGTCGGCACGGGGGTCGGTGTAGGGCCCGGAGGTGTCGTAGAGGCACACCGGCGGCTCGTCGGCCGTGGGGTGGAGGGCCACCTGGCGAAAGGGCACCTGGAGGTCGGCGCCGCCGGCCTGGGCGGTGACGTAGATCTTGCTAGAGCCCGGCAAGGGACCCGTGGTGACGGCGGAGGGTTGGGGGACGGCGTGGTTCACAATGGCACTCCCGGTGGCGTGACACCCTGGGGTGAGGGTGGGCGATCCGGGGGCGACGAAGGGAAAACACGGGCAGAACGCCCAGGGGCATGACCCTTCCCTTCGCCGGTATGACCCGGATCTGGTTCAAAGGGTTTCTGCGCCGTGGGGCGGGTCGTAGACCCGGCCCCACCCAGCAGGCTCTCAGCCCCTTGGCGGGGCACCCCTAGGTGGTGCAGTGGTGGCACTGCCGTGGTGGCACTGACCTAGAAACTTAGCGGAGTTCGCCCCCGGCGGCAAGGCGTTTAGTCCCCCGCCCGGCGCGAACCCGAGCAGGCGCTACCGCGGCGCCGTTTTGCCCGTCCCCCTCACCGCCCCTCCAAGGGATAAGCCGGATCGCTATACCCCGGCGTCGACGGATGCCCCGGGGGCACTAAACCATCCACCA
>JBHJHK010000434.1:0-3749 GCA_050330975.1 Candidatus Competibacterales bacterium
CCCCAAACGATGGAGATCCGGCGGCTGTTGGCCTTGGCCGAGCAAAGCCTCCAAGACTTCCGCTTGACATCCCCTGCGGGCGACAATGCCCTGGGTTACTACGAACAGGTGCTGAGCCTAGTGCCCTTTCACCCCGAGGCCGAAAAGGGGGTTCAGCGGGTGGCGGACGCCTACGTGGAGTTGGCCAAAATCGCCATGGAGCGGGGTCGCCATCGCCAGGCCAGGCGCTACGTCCGCTTGGGCTTGGCAGTGGTGCCCGACCACGACGGCCTGTTGCGGCTGGCCAAGCGCCGGTAGCGGCCGAGGGTTAGCGTGGGCCGTCAGTCGTCTAGCAGCTGACCGGGGCGGCGGTGGGCCAAGACGTCGCGCCCCGCCACCTTCCCCAGGTTTTGGCCAACGCTGGTGAAGTGCATGCCGTTGCGAGCGAACAGTCGGCCCTCGGTGCGACTCCTCACCGCTTGACGGGGGGTCCTTGGACAGTGGGGGTCGATGACCTCGGCCACCACTTCGTCCTTGGCGATCCAATCTCCCAAGCGTTTGCTGAATACGGTGATGCCGGTCCGGGGTGCCGTCAATAAATCCACCCCCTCCAAGGGGGCCACGAGGGGTTCGGGCGCCACGGGCGTCGGGGCCACGGGGTCGAGGGGTGGAGGGCCATGGATGACCCCGCGGCGCACCAAAAAGCGATAGAGGTTCTGGGCGTCGCGGTAGGCCAGGTCGTCGCCGACATCCCGCTGGCCTCGCAGCTCCACTGTGGCGGCGAAGACTCCCCCCAAGGGCACGCCCCAGGCCCGCTCCAGTTGCCCCCATGGGCTGGCGACGGCGGCGTCAAAGGGACTGCCTCCGGGTTCGTCCTCCAGCAGCACCACGGCGGCCCCCAGGTCACGCCCCAGGGCCGCCGCCAGGGCTTCCTGGCGGCGGGTGCTGTAGAGGTGCACCAGGGCTTCACTGTCGCAGTGGAGGTCCAACACCAGATCGGCGTCGACGGCCAGTTGGAGCAACCGCGCCTTGAGGGCTTCGGCGGCCCGGCGGGGGCGCAACCCCTGGGCGGCCCGGCGCAGGGCGCTGCGCACGGCTTCATCGCGGGCCCCCGCCGATGCCGGGGGGGAGCTCAAATAATACTGGGCCTTGGCCGTCAGGTCGGGGAACCGACGGTTGAAGTTGACGCCGCTGTCCAAGTCAAAGCGACCCAAAAGGCGCCCGGCCACCCACTGGTCGAGGCCCAAGGGGTTGGCCACGGGGACCACCACCACTTCACCCCGTAGAGCGCCTCGGCTCTGGGCCTCCTCCAGGGCTGCCATGAGGTGGTGAAGGGTCAAGATTCCGGGGAACTCGTCGGCGTGGAGGCCCCCTTGGAGATAGGCCTTGGGGCGAGCGCCCGAGGTGCCAAAACGATAGACCGTGAGGGTCTTGGGGTGATTGGAGGCCTGGTGCAGGGCGAAGGTCTCGACCCGGGGCCCACTGCGGCGCAGTTTCAACCCCATACCAATCGCGCCGCCTCCCGCAACCGCCGCATCAGCCGCCGTCGGGTGGCGTAGTGGACCTCAAATACGTCGCAGTCCTCGGCCCTGGTCAACAGATAGTCATCGCTGGTGGTGAGTTCGTCGACGAGCTTGACGTCCAACGCTCTGGTGCCGTACCAGTACTCGCCGGTGGCCACCCGTTCCACGTCGAGGTCCGGCCGGTGTTCGGCGACAAACCCCTTGAACAGGGTGTGGACCTCGTCCAATTCCTCCTGGAGTTTGGCCCGCCCGGCCTCGGTGGTTTCCCCCAGGAGGGTGACGGTGCGCTTGTACTCCCCGGCGGTGAACTGCTCCACGTCGATCTCGCGGCTCTTGAGGGCCCGGTGGATATTGGGGATTTCCGCCACCACCCCGATGGAGCCGATGATGGCGAAGGGGGCGGCGAGGACGCGGTGGGCCACGCAAGCCATGAGGTAGCCGCCGCTGGCAGCCACTTTGTCCACCGCCACGGTGAGCTGGATGTCGGCGTCCCGCAGGCGCTTGAGCTGGGAGGCGGCGAGGCCGTAGGCCGGCACCACCCCGCCGGGGCTCTCCAACCGCACCACCACTTCGTCCCCCTCCCGGGCGACGCTCTTGACGGCGCTCACCTCGGTGCGGAGCTCGTCGACGGCGCTGGCCCGGAGGTCGCCGCGGAAATCCAACACAAACACCCGGGGCCGGTCTTTGTCCCGGGGCTTTTGGGGCAAAGCCGCCTTTTGCTCCTTGCGGGCGGCACGCCGCTGGCGCCAACTGCGTTTGGGTTGGACGGCGCCCTCGAGGCCCGAACGCAACTCCTGGAAGCGGTGGTTGAGGGAGCGCACCCGCAATTGGCCTTCGGTGCGCTTTTTGTTGGCGATGGCGCTGATGAGGGCCACGCCCCCCACCAGCACCAAAATGGCGATGACCAGAGTTGCCGTTTTGGCGGTAAACAGGCCATAGTGATATAAAAATTCCGTCACATGCGTCTCCCACTGGGTTTATCGCGCCATGCTACCCCCCCCTTGAGGCCAATACAATTGGCGACGGAATTTCCACGATAACAGTTACTTGGGATCTTCATGAAAGCCATTACGGCGGTTTGGCCCGGTCGTCCCTACCCCCTGGGGGCGACCTGGGACGGTTTTGGGGTCAACTTCGCCCTCTATTCCCAGCACGCCGAGCGGGTAGAGCTGTGCTTGTTTGACGCCCCCCAGGGCCGGGAGACCCAGCGGCTGGCCCTGTTGGAGCGCACCAATGGGGTGTGGCACAGTTACTTGCCCGAGGCCCGGCCGGGCCTCGTCTACGGCTACCGAGTGTTCGGTCCCTACGACCCCCAAAACGGTCAGCGCTTCAATCCCCACAAGCTGCTCATGGACCCCTACGCCAAGGCCATCGCCGGGCGTCTGCAGTGGAGTGACGCCCACTTTGGCTACCAGGTGGGGGACGCCCGGGAGGACTTGAGCTACAGCCTGCGCAACAGCGCCCGGGGGATGGTCAAGGGGTTGGTGATCGATGGCGCCTTTAGCTGGGGGGACGACGCCCCCCCCCGCACCCCCTGGCGGGACACGGTGATCTACGAACTCCACGTCAAAGGCTTTACCGCCCGCCACCCCGAGGTGCCTTTGGAGGAGCGGGGCACCTACCGCGCCCTGGGCAGCCGGCCGGTGGTGGAATACCTGGGCAATTTGGGGGTGACGGCGGTGGAATTGTTGCCGGTCCACGCCTTTGTCGACGATCGCCACCTAGTGGACCAGGGGCGGGTCAACTATTGGGGCTACAACACCCTGGGATTTTTTGCCCCCGAGCCCCGCTACGCCGCCGCCGCCGCCCCCCAAGACGCCGTTGGGGAGTTTAAAACCATGGTGCGCGCCCTGCACCGGGCGGGCATCGAGGTGATTCTCGATGTGGTCTACAACCACACCGCCGAGGGCAACCACCTGGGTCCCACCTTGAGCTTGCGGGGTATCGACAATCAAAACTACTACCACCTGGTGCCCGATAATCCCCGCCACTACATGGACTTCACGGGCACGGGCAACACCCTCGACACCTCCCACCCGGCGGTGCTGAAGCTCATCACCGACAGCCTGCGCTACTGGGTCGAAGACATGCACGTCGACGGCTTTCGCTTTGACCTGGCGTCGGCCCTGACCCGGGAGCACCACGCCGTGGACATGGGCGCGGGCCTCTTGGACGCCATCTACCAAGACCCGGTGTTGTCCCAGGTCAAGCTCATCGCCGAACCCTGGGATTTGGGGGAAGGGGGCT
>JBHJHK010000435.1:0-12532 GCA_050330975.1 Candidatus Competibacterales bacterium
GACCGCGATCGCCCGGACCGCGATCGGCGCGCTGGGGACCGCGATCGGCGCGCTGGGGACCGCGATCGCCCGGACCGCGATCGGCGCGCTGGGGACCGCGATCGCCCGGACCGCGATCGGCGCGCTGGGGACCGCGATCGCCCGGACCGCGATCGGCGCGCTCGCCAAACCCCGGTCGCCGCCCCCATCCCCCGCCATCCGCGGGGTGGGGGCGTCGGGGCGGAGCAGCGGGATGGGACGGGGTAGCGGGTCCTTGGGTTCTGACTGGACCGGGTGCGGCCAACCCGGCCGATGGGGTCGGGGACGACTCGACGGGTGGCGTCTCGGCGGCGGGGCTGGACGGCGCCTCGACGGAACGCAAGGCAGTTTCCGAGGCCGGGGGCGGGGCGTCGGTCCGCCGGGCCTCGACGGGCTGTTTGGCCTCGGCGGGCGGCTGCTTGACCTCGGCCACGGGACGCCCGTCGCGGCGGGTGACGGCGGCCGTCGGGGTCCCCCCCTGGCGGTTGTTGTCGCGACCTCGAGAGGCCGGTTTGCCCTCGTCCACGGCGCCGCGCTTGACGTAGGTGCGTTTCTTGCGCACCTCGACACTCACGGTCTTCACCGGGCCGCTGGCGTTGGGCATGCGGATTTCGCTGCGCGATTTGCGCTTGATGGTGATCTTCTTGGGCTCGGAAATCTTGAGCGATTCGTTCTTGCCGTGGCTCTTGCGCAAGTGGGCGAGCAAGTCCACTTTTTGCTTGTCGGAAATGGTCGTTTCTTCGCCGGACACGGGAATGCCTGCCTCGTCCAACTGGACTAGCAAGCGTTCCACGGGAATGCCGACGACCTCGGCAAACTGTTTGACGGTTACTTCTGCCATTCAACTCAACCCCTTCGCTCGCTACTCATCGGCAAACCAGGGCGCCCGAGCGGTCATGATCAACTCGCCAGCGCGCTTGTCGTCGAGGCCTGTCATTTCAGTGAGATCGTCGACGGATAGCTCGGCGAGCTCCTCCATCGTCGCGATGCCATGCCCGGCCAACACCTGGGCCAGGTCGTCGTCCATGCCGGCCATGGTGCGCAAGTCCTCGGCTGGCACTGTATCGTCGGTTTTTTCCTCGTCGGCGATGGCACGGGTCAACAGGGCATCCCGGGCCCGACCCCGCAACTCCTCCACCAACTCCTCGTCGAACTCGCTGACCTCGAGCATTTCGTGGACCGGCACAAAGGCCACCTCTTCCACGCTGGCAAAGCCCTCGCGCACCAAAACAGCGGCGATCTCCGGGTCGACGTCGAGCTGCTCCATGAACAGATTCTGCAGCTCTTCACTCTCTTCGCCACTCTTGGCTTTGGCCTGGGACTCGGTCATGACATTGAGTTCCCATCCGCTGAGTTCGCTGGCCAAGCGGACATTTTGCCCACCGCGACCGATGGCCTGGGACAGCTTTTCCTCGGCGACGGCGATGTCCATGGCGTGGGCGTCCTCGTCGACGACGATGGATACCACCTCCGCCGGGGACATGGCATTGATGACAAATTGAGCCGGGGTGGGATCCCACAGCACGATGTCGATGCGCTCCCCGGCCAGCTCGTTGGAAACGCTTTGGACCCTGGACCCACGCATGCCCACACAAGCCCCCACGGGGTCGATGCGCATGTCGTTGCTCTTGACGGCGATCTTGGCCCGCGACCCCGGGTCCCGGGCCACGGCTTTGATTTCGATGATCCCCTGCCCCACTTCGGGCACCTCTAGGGCGAACAACTTGGCGAGGAATTCCGGCGCCACCCGGGAAATGAACAGCTGGGGTCCTCGGGGTTCGTAGCGCACCTCTTGGAGGTATCCCCGCAGCCGGTCGCCGTTGCGCACCTGTTCCCGGGGAATCATTTGATCTCGGCCGATAAAGGCCTCGACGTTATTGCCCAAATCCAAATAGACATTGCCCCGCTCGACCCGCTTGACCATCCCACTCAAGAGTTCCCCCTGGCGCTGGCGAAAGGCATCCACCACCTGGGCCCGTTCGGCTTCCCGAACCTTTTGAAAGATCACCTGCTTGGCAGTCTGGGCAGCGATGCGGCCAAAGGGCACGTTGTCCACCAACTCCTCGAAGTACTCCCCCACCTGGATATCGGGGATGCGCTCGCGAGCCTCTTCGACCACGATGTGCTGGTCGAAGGACTCGAATTCTTCGTCTTCTACCACCAACCAGCGGCGATAGGTCTTGTGATCGCCGGTTTGGCGGTCGATGCCAACCCGGATGTCGGCGTCGTCGGCAAAACGCTTTTTGGCCGCCGATGCCAAGGCCGCCTCGATGGCCTCGAAGATGATGTCTTTATCGACGCCCTTTTCGTTGGATACCGCTTCGACAACCAACAGAATCTCTTTGTTGCCCATGGGTTCTCTCATCCCACTCATGCCAAATCGCCATCAGTCCTCGGGGACGAGACGAGCGCGATCGACCTGGGCCAACGGCAAGGTATAGTCCACACCGTCGCACTCGACCACGACCTCATCTTCGCCCACGAGGGCTTTGATCCTTCCTGTAAAACGCCGTCGGCCTTCTTTGGGTGTCAGAAGCTGTAGCTTCACCTTGTAGCCGACAAACGCCCGGTAGTGGGCGACTTCGAACAAGGGACGGTCAAACCCCGGCGAAGAGACCTCGAGGGCGTACTGCTGGGGAATGGGGTCTTCGACGTCCAGCAGGCCGCTGACTTGATGACTCACCCGCTCACAGTCGCCTACAGTGATGCCGCCGGAACTGTCGATGTAGAGCCTCAGTAGGGCACGAGACGAACTCGGATGGTATTCAAAGCCAAGGAATTCGTAGCCCATGGCCTCGATCACAGGGCGCAACAGGGGATCTAGCTTATAAGGGTCTCGGCGCATAGACGACTTTGCGCCCTCTGGATGGCGCGTGATATACGGGTGCCGGCGGCAAATACTTTCTCAAGGGCTTTTTTTGAGGATGTATAAAAAAAAGCCCTTGAAGGGCTTTTCATTGGTAGCGGGGGCAGGATTTGAACCTGCGACCTTCGGGTTATGAGCCCGACGAGCTGCCAGACTGCTCCACCCCGCATCGGAAGGCAAAAGTATAGGGTTTCATGGATCACCTTGCAAGCCCTTTGCAGGGAAAAGTCGTTATTTTTTTTGCATCGGTGCAGGTGGCGGTATGGCATCGAAATCGATGTTATCAAAGCCGTTGAAAACCAGGAAGTGGCGACCCTTGGCCCGGCCGATGAGGGTGACCCCCACCTGGCGAGCGATGGCCAACCCCATGTGGGTGATGCCCGAGCGCGACAGGAGCAGGGGGATACCCATCTGGGCGACCTTGATCACCATCTCCGAGGTCAAGCGGCCGGTGGTGTAGAAGCTCTTGTCGGCCCCTTCGAGATCGCCGTTCAACCACATCTGCCCGGCGATGGCGTCCACGGCGTTGTGGCGGCCCACGTCTTCGACGAAGTCGAGGACGCGATCGTCGCAGCACAACGCGCAGCCATGGACGGCCCCCGCCTGGCGGTAGATGTCGTTGTAAGTGCTCAAGGTCTTGAGGAGTCGATAGATGAGGGATTGGGGGTAGCGGCGCTGGGGCAGTTGCAGGCGCTCCAAGTCGGCGAGGAGATCGCCAAATACCGTCCCCTGGCCGCAACCGGTGGTGACGGTACGCCGCTCCAATTGGGCACTTTCACCGGCGTCGCCCCGAAACGTGGTCACGGCGGCGGCGTCCACGTCCCAGTCCACCTGGACGGCTTTGATGGCGGCGAGGTCGCGGATCAAGCCCTGATTGCGCAAATACCCCAGCGCCAGGGCCTCGGGGCGGGTGCCCAAGGTCATGAGGGTGACGATTTCCCGCCGATCCAGGTAGAGGGTGAGGGGCCGCTCGCCGGCCACGGCCACGGTGTGGGCATTGCCGTACTCGTCCACGGCCTCGACGGTGGCGGTGGGGGATAGCCCCGCGCGGGTGAGGATGGGTCCATCGCGGCTGGGGGTCTCGGGCAGCAATTGTTCCACGGCCTTCCTCCTAGGGGGTTATTTCAAAGGGCGGTTCGCCGACGGCCACGTTATTAATGAGACGGGTGCTTCCCAGGAAAGCGGCGGCGAACAATCGCAGATCCTCGGGGTTGTCGGCGACCGCGGGCGGGGCGAGGTCCTCGGCCCGCCGCACCTCGGCGTAGTCCACCCGAAAGCCCGCCGGCGCCAAATGGGCCCGGAGGCTGGCGGCGATGGCGGCGTGGCGGTGGGGATGGGCTGCTACGGCCTTGGCTCGGGCCGTCAACGCCCGGTGGAGGGCGGGGGCGCGGCGGCGTTCTTCGGCGCTCAAGTAGGCGTTGCGCGAACTCATGGCCAGGCCATCGGCTTCCCGCTGGGTGGCCAGGGAGGCCACGGTCACGGGGAAACTCAAGTCCGCTGCCAGGGCGCGGATCACCAGCAACTGTTGCCAGTCCTTTTCGCCGAACACCGCCCGGTGGAGGTGGCCCATGGTGGGCACCAGGGCCACGGTCTCCCCCCGGCGCCGCCAGATACCCAGGCGCTGGCGCAGGACATCTAACTGGGTGATGGTCTCCAAGGCGACCTCAAATTCATAAAGGGCATATCCACCATCCGCAGGGGTCGATGGCAGCCCCGAGCCACGCTGGCGGCGTGGTAGACCATGTGATCCACGGTCACGGCCACGGTGTGGGGGTGGCCCTGGCACACCATCCCCAGGGAATCCCCCACCAAAATCACATCGACCCCCGCCACCTCTTCCAAGGCGGCAAAGCTGGCGTCATAGGCGGTGAGGGCGGCGATTTTTTCGCCGCGGCCCTTCATCTCCACCAGGGTCTTGACGGTGATAGGGGGGGCAGAACGAGACATGGCGCGTCTTCAGTTCAGGTGGTTCTCATTCCCAGGGGCCGGCGATGGCCGCGGCATTGGCCTCGGCGTTTTCCCCCCGCCGACGCCGACGCCGGCCCCGGCGGGGGGCGGGTTCCTCCAAGTTGTCATCGACGGGGGGAGGCAAATCCTGGCGCTGCCACCAGTCCACCAACTCGGCGAGGTCTTCGCTCTCGCCGGCCTCGGCCCGCAGCAGGAGAAAATCCAGGGCGGCACGAAACCGCGGGTGGCCCATGAGGCGCTGGGGACGCTTGCCACTTTGCATGGCAAAGCGGGGCTGGAGGGACCAAATTTCCCGCATGGGTTGGCTGAAGCGCCGGGGTAGGGCCGTGGCGCGAATCTGCTCTTGGATAATGGCCTCAGCCGCCCCCTGGCCGGCTTCGTGCTCTGGTTGATCTTTTAGTACCAACCGCTGTTGGCGCTCCCGGTAGGGCTCCCACAGCAGGGCGGCGTAGAGAAACGCCGGCGTCACCGGCTTGCCGGCCTTGACTCGAGCGTCGGTGTTGGCTAGGGCACACTTTAACAGCCGCCGGGGCTTTTGGTCTCCGGGGCGCTGGAGGCAGCGCTCGGTGAGGGGAAACAAGTGACCAAACAGGCCGTAGAGGCGCAGTTGTTCCAACGCCGCCACGGCGTGCCCCGCCAAAAACAACTTGAGGACTTCGTCGAACAGCCGGGCCGGGGGCACTGCCCGCAGCAGGTGGCCCAGGTGCTGGATGGGCGCTTCGGTGTCCGGGTGGAGGCGAAAGCCGAGTTTGGCGGCGAAACGCACCGCCCGCAGCATCCGCACCGGGTCCTCCCGATAGCGCACCTCCGGATCGCCGATGAGGCGCAGCATTTCCCCCCGGAGATCCGCCATACCCCCGGCGTAGTCCCGCACCGAGAAGTCTTCGATGTCGTAGTACAGAGCATTGACGGTGAAATCCCGCCGCAGGGCGTCTTGGTCGATGTCGCCGTAGACGTTGTCGTCGTTGACGATCAAACCGTTTTTTGGCGCTTCGTCGTCCTCCAGGTCGTGGGTGTGGGCGGCGCGGAAGGTGGCCACCTCGATGATTTCGTCGTTGAAGTGGACGTGGGCCAGGCGAAATCGTCGACCGATGAGGCGGCAGTTGCGAAACAGTTGGTAGACTTCCTCGGGGCGGGCGTCGGTGGCGATGTCGAAGTCTTTGGGGGGCACACCCAGCAACAGGTCGCGCACACCGCCCCCCACCAAACAGGCCTGGTAACCCGCAGTCCGCAGCCGGTAGAGCACCTTGAGGGCGTTGGGACTTATTTCGCTGCGGGATATGCCGTGGTCGCCGCGGGCGTAGATCAGCGGCCGCGAGGAGGTGGCGTCGGCCTCTGGATCGGCCAAAGGGTTGGGTGGGAGGCTGGAATCGTCGAGGTCTTTCAAGGAATCGTATTGGGTCACGACGTAATCAGGGCATCTCAGGCGGCTCGAAGACGCGGTGGGACAACTCCTCAGCGGGTTCCCGAGTGGCCAAAGCCACCGTCGCCGCGCGCACTGGGTATAAAGTCTTGGACAATGTCAAAGGCGACGCGTTTGATGGGCACCACCACCAATTGGGCGATGCGCTCGCCGACTTCGATGGTATAGGGTTCGCGGCCGCGGTGCCAGCAGGAGAGGCGAATTTCCCCCTGGTAATCGGCGTCGATGAGGCCCACGCTGTTGCCCAGAATCAATCCCACCCGGTGGCCCAGCCCCGAGCGGGGCAGGATGACCGCCGCCAGTTCCGGGTCTTCCAGATGGATGGCCATCCCGGTGGACACTAAGGCCGTATCCCCCGGGGCCAAGGTCAAGGGGGCATCGAGGCAAGCCCGCAAATCGAGGCCCGCGGCGCCATGGGTGGCGTAGTGGGGCAGGGGGATGGTGGCCCCCAACCGCTGGTCGACGATCTTGAGGGGAACCCGAATCAAGGCGTCACCGCCCCGGCCGGCGCCGACGCCACCAGCCGCTCGGCGAGGCATTGGATCAACGCCCGACCCAGGGTGCCTTTGTCGCTGGGCCCCAAAACTTGGCGCCCCCCCTCCCACAACAGGGTGAGGGCGTTGTCGTCGGTGTCAAACCCAAGGCCGGGGCCCACGCGATTGGCGGCCATGAGGTCGACCCCCTTGCGGTGGCGCTTGGCCTCGGCGTTGGCTTCCACATCGATGGTCTCGGCGGCAAAGCCCACGGTAAACGGTTTGGCGGGGAGAGCGGCCACGGCGGCGAGGATGTCGGGGTTGGGTATCAGCTCCAGGATCAGGTTTTGGGTGGACTTTTTCAGCTTGTGGGGGGCGATGGTGGCGGCCCGGTAGTCGGCCACGGCGGCGGTGGCGATAAAGATATCGCACTCGTGGACAGTCGCCATGACCGCTTCGTACATCTCCAGGGCACTCTCCACATCCAACCTGGTCACAGCGGCGGGGGTGGGCAGCGCCACAGGACCACTCACCAAAGTCACCTTGGCCCCGGCGGCGGCGGCGGCGGCGGCCACGGCAAAGCCCATTTTGCCGCTGCTGCGGTTGGTGACAAACCGCACTGGATCGAGGTTTTCCCGGGTGGGCCCGGCGGTGAGCAACACCCGCCGGCCGGCGAGGCATTGGGGGGCGCTCAAAAAGGCCACCAGGCGTTCTCGCAGGGCCAAGGGCTCCAACAGGCGTCCATCCCCCACTTCGCCACAGGCCTGGTCACCCCTGCCGGGCCCCCAGATGGCCACCCCGCGCCGGGCCAATTGGGCGCAGTTGGCCACCGTGGCCGGATGGCGCCACATGAGGCGGTTCATGGCGGGGGCGATGGCCAGGGGTTTGTCGCTGGCCAGGCACAAGGTGGTGAGCAAATCGTCGGCGAGGCCGGCGGCGAGGCGGGCGATGCAGTCGGCGCTGGCGGGGGCGATCAAAATGACATCGGGCCAGCGGGCCAACTCGATGTGGCCCATGCCGGCCTCGGCCCGGGCGTCCCACAGGTCGTCCCGCACCGGCTGCCCCGAGAGGGCTTGGAGGCTCAAGGGCGCGATGAATTCCTTGGCCCCTTTGGTCATCACCACCTGGACGGCGGCACCCACCTCGGTGAGGCGGCGCACCAATTCGCAGGCCTTGTAGGCGGCGATGCCGCCGCTGACCCCCAGCAATATGCGTTTGCCCGCCAACATCCCCATGGCCACAGCCACCCCTTGGATACGGTCTCTCATGACCCCTGTTCGCCACCCTAAGGCCAAAGGGTCGCGGGTGCAACGGGGGCAAGGGCCTGAAGTGGACAAGGGTAGGTGACCCATGGCGCCCTGAGTTGGGTCTCGATGGCGTTTTACCCAAGGCAACCCGGGGGTAACATCCCCCCATTGTGTTGCAGGAGGCCGTCGCCCATGACCACTCAGCCACCCTCTTCCATTCGCCATTGGCCCGCGGCCGAGCGCCCGCGGGAAAAGCTCCTGCAACGGGGAGCCCACGCCCTGTCCGACGCCGAATTGTTGGCCATCTTCCTCCGCACCGGGGTCCGGGGGATGAGCGCCGTGGACCTAGCCCGGCGACTCCTGGAGCGCTTTGGCGGCCTGCGGCGGCTCTTCGAGGCCAGCCAGGAGGAGTTTTGCCAGACCCAGGGCTTGGGCCCGGCCAAATACGTCCAACTCCAGGCGGTGCTGGAGATGGGCCGCCGCTATTTAGAGCAGACCTTGGTCAAGGGGGAGGCCCTGGAGAGTGCTTGGGCCACCCGCCAGTTTCTCACCGCCAAGCTGCGCCACCACCCCCACGAGGTGTTTGCGGTGTTATTCCTCGACAATCGCCATCGGGTCATCGCCTTTGAGGAGCTGTTTTACGGCACCATCGACGGGGCGGCGGTCCACCCCCGCCAGGTGGTCAAGCGGGCGCTACACCACAACGCCGCGGCCCTCATTTGCGCCCACAACCACCCCTCTGGAGTCGCCGAACCCAGCCAGGCCGACCGACAGATCACCCAGCGCCTCCAGGCGGCGTTGGCTCTCATCGACGTGCGGTTGTTGGACCACGTCATCATCGGCGATGGGGAAGCGGTATCTTTGGCCGAGCGGGGTTGTTTGTGAGCGCGCCCCCAGAGGCCTTTGTCCGCTGCTTTCGCCAAGCCGGGCCCTATTTAAACGCCCACCGGGGCAAGACGGTGGTGATCCACTTCCAAGGCCAGGCCATCCAAGACCCGCGCTTTGACCATTTGATCCACGATATCGCCCTGCTCCACAGCCTCGGGCTTCACTTGGTGCTGGTCCACGGTATCGGGCCCCAAGCCGAGGCGCATCTGAAGAGGTTCCAACAGCCCAGTCGTTGGATCAAAGGCCGCCGTCTGGTGGATAGCCGTCAGTTGTCGGCCGTCATCGCCGCCGTGGGGGAGGTTCGGATCGGGGTCGAGGCCAAGCTCTCCATGGGGTTGGCCAATTCCCCCATGCACGGCGCCCGCATCCGGGTGGCCTCGGGGAACTTCGTCACCGCCAAACCCGTCGGGGTACGGGACGGGGTGGATATGGGCTTTGCCGGAGAGGTGCGGCGGGTGGACATCGCGAGCCTCAGCGCCGCCCTCCACCAGGGGACGTTGGTGTTGCTGTCGCCCCTGGGCTATTCCCCCACGGGAGAGATCTTTGAGCTGGAGGCCCGTCAACTGGCGGCGGCGACGGCCATCGCCCTGCGGGCCGACAAACTGGTATTGCTCCACGAGGAGACTCTTTTGGAGGCCGCAGGTCCACTGCGGCGACAGCTCACTCCCCTGGACGTGGAACAAACTCTGGTGGACACCACCCTGCCCCCGTCCACCCGCGCCCATCTCCGAGAGGCCCTGGAGGTCCTCAAGGCCGGGGTGCGCCGGATTCACCTCATCCCCCGGTCCATCGACGGCGGGCTGCTGCTGGAGCTCTTTACCCGGGACGGGGTGGGGACCATGGTGAGCATGGACGGCTACGACCACTTGCGCCAGGCGGCGGTGGACGACGTGGGCGGTCTGTTGGCCCTGATCCAGCCTTTGGAGGAAGAGGGCATTTTGGTGCGCCGTTCCCGGGAGCGGCTGGAAACGGAGATTCACCACTTTGCCGTGTTGGAACGGGACGGCGCGGTGATTGGCTGCGCGGCCCTGTATCCCTTTGGCCCCGAGGCCATCGGCGAGTTGGCTTGCCTCGCCGTCCACCGGGAATACCGGCAAAATGGCCGCGCCGACGCGTTGCTACAGTACGTGGAACGCAAGGCCAAAGGGCAACGGCTCGACCGGCTGTTTGTCCTCACCACCACTGCCGCCCACTGGTTCAGGGAGCGGGGCTTTGAGCCGGCGGCCCTAGACGATCTGCCAGTGGCCCGGCGGGCCATGTACAACTACCAGCGCCGCTCCCAGGTGTTGCTCAAAACCCTGTAGCGTCCACCCTCTACTACTGGCGGTAGACGGTGTCTTGGGATTCGGTGTCCCCTTGGATTTCCTGGGTCATGGTGCGGAGCAAGTCGGCAATGCGGGCCAACTCGGCCGGATCCACGCCCCCGGCGTCCCCAGGGCGTTCCTCCACGGCGGCCACCACCTCGCCGAGCCGGCGGGCGTGATCTTGGAGCAGCCCTTCCAAGTGGGCGGTTCGCTCGCGCCTCGGGGTGGCGCCGTCGGTGGTGCCCCACCAAGGGGCCACTAGGGCGACAATGAGCGCCACAGCCCCCAGAACCAGGGCCACACTCAAGCGCAGGTACAGGCGATCCAAACGCCAGTAGAGATCGTCGATGTAGTGGCTCAGGCGGGCTTCGATTTTGCGGTCTAGCGTTTTATTGGAATAGAACATAGGCGATGCTCCCCGTTGGCGGACCCGGTTACCCTTCCGGACGACGGGCTATGCCTCACGGCGACGTGCCCGCAAGGCTGTCGTTCCGTCCATACGACAAGTCCCCCAGGGGGTAAGTTTTGGCGATGGCGACCTGTGGGGGCGACGGCGATTCGAAATTGCGAGAACCTTCACCACCTCGGTGGGCTTTTCATCGAGGGAGGGCTCGGCCAACCCGCCGAGGCTTGGGCCGGGGTTTGGGAGAGGTTTTGGGGCCAACCCAGCCTCCGATGTCGACGCCAAATTCCCGTTGACACAGCATCAAGCCGCTTTTAGTGTACAAAAAATACAGACAAAAACTTTACTCCCCCAGCATCGCGTTTCCAGCTCTACATGGGGTTACTCAATGGTGTGTATATACTCTAAAAGAGCTTGAGAATGGCTGATCTGAACACCATTGCCCAAACTTGTCTTGCCGCCCGCGTAAGACGCTCCTCCCGCGCTTTGACCCGCCGCTACGATCGAGCACTTGCACCTCTTGACTTGAGGATTACTCAATTCTCGGTATTGGTCGCTGCGGGGCTAGCCCGTGAAGATATGTCCATTACAGACCTCGCAGAGACGCTGGGCCTGGAACGGTCGAGTTTGAGTCGCAACTTGGCACCTTTGGAGCGACGCGGACTGATCGCACTGGGGCCAGAACGGCAACATCGAGCCCGTTCTATCCAGCTGACGGACGCAGGTAGACTACTGCTGGATCGGGCCATACCCGTCTGGGAATCGGTGCAGGCAGAAACGAAGGCGCTACTCCACGGCGAATTTGATATGGCCGTCAAGTCACTCAAGCAACTATCTCAACTGGTCTAAACCATCCCAACGGATGTCTTTTTTCTCAATGTCCATCCCGCGGTGCGGGATATCCCGTTATTTCCCCTCGTCCTCATTTCTTCGTTTGGCATCGGCGTTTCGAGCGCTTGGCACTGAGTGACCTTTGAGGTCATGTACCACTGGTCTACCAATGCACAGCACGCCAAGATGTGAGCCCAAAATCCCTGCGGTAGAGCCGTGGGTGTGCCGTGGCGGTTACCCACAGCCTCGGCCCCAACTGCCGTACATCGCGCCGTTCAAGCCAACTAGGACGCCTTGTGTGAGCCGACTTTACCCGAGCTTTTGTAGAGGCAGCACAGTAATGTGTTCTAGATTGCCTCAAACCCGTCCTTTAAAGCCCAGTTAATTTTTCAACAACTTTCTCAATGGGAAATTATCGCCATGCCACTCACACTATGGATGGGTCACCCCCGCAGGTGGTGGCTTTTATTGTGTGCCGTTTTCGCTCTCACCGCTTTTCATCAACCCCTCTTCGCCAACTACGACACTTTATTTCAACAGATTCTGCCGGGCCTGTTGGGACGCGATCCCACACCGTTAGAAACCGAACGCTTTCAACAGGCCATCGCCGCCGGCCGGCCCTTCGATCAAGCCATCGACGACCTCTTCCGCCAGCCCGAATACCAAAGCCAAATCGAACCCGTCGCCAGGCTCTACTTCGCCGCCTTTGAACGGGCACCCGACGTCCCAGGCCTCACCTTTTGGGCCAACGTCTTTCGCCAAATCCCAAACCTCGTCGCCCTGGCCGATGAATTCGCCACCGCCCCCGAGTTCGACCAGCGCTACAGCCCAAACCTCGACGACCCAGGCTTTATCCGCCAGCTCTACCTCAACGTCCTCAACCGCGAACCCGATGAGCCCGGCCAGGCCTTTTGGCTCGATGTGTTTCAGCAAGGCCTCTCCCGCGGCTTTATGCTCGCCCAGTTCTCAGAGTCCACGGAAAACATCGACCGCGCCGCCCCCCGCGCCCGCGGCGGGGGGTTGGTGGGCGCCGTCGGGGCCCGCGAGGCCCGCCGCGGGGCCGGCCGGGGCGCCCGGGGGCGGCGCGCCGCCGGGGGGGGGGGTCGCCCGG
>JBHJHK010000436.1:0-6964 GCA_050330975.1 Candidatus Competibacterales bacterium
CGCCAAAGGAGATGGGATCCATGCCCTGTTCGTTACAGATGAAGTTGGCGTAGGTCAGGGCGTCGATGTCCCCCACCCCAGTGTCGGAGCCCAGGGCCCAGGCCGCCTCGTACTCCAGGCCGCCACTGGCCACCTTGTAGCGCTCCTTGCCCTCGCCCTGGAGGGAGAAGTGCTCGGGGTCGATGGTGGAGATCCGGCCGCAGGCGATGGTGCAGGCAAAGCAGGCGCCGTTGCGCACCAAGTTGGGCTTGCCGTCGGACTCCCGGGGCTCGTGCATGGCCTCGCCGGAGATCATGGAGGCGTTTTCAAACTGCACTTCCCGCCAGTTGCGGGTGGGCATGGCCCCCATTTCGTTGATGACGTTCATCAACACTTGGGTGCCATAGGTGGGCAAGCCCTCGCCGGTGACGGCGTTTTCCTTGAGCACCTTCTTGCCGGCCTCGGTGGCCTTGAAGAAGGCCTTGGGGTCTTTGATGCCCCCGGTGCCCTTGGTGCCCCGCACCGCCACGGCCTTGAGGTTCTTGGAGGCCATGACCGTGCCCACCCCCGAACGCCCGGCGGCCCGGTGGAGGTCGTTGACCACGGCGGCGTAGAGGCAGCCCTCTTCGGCGGCGACGCCGATGGTGGCCACCCGGATCAACGGATCGTGGTGCTTGGCGTGGATCCAGTGGTCGGTGTCCCACACCGACTTGCCCCAGATTTCATCGGCGGGCAAGAGCTTGGCGTCGTCGTCTTCCAGGTAGAGGTAGACGGGCTTTTCCGCCTTGCCCTCGAAGACGATCATGTCCCAACCGGCGTTTTTGAGCTCGGCGCCGATGAAACCGCCGGAGTTGGAGCAGGCGATGGCACCAGTCAAGGGGGACTTGGTGACCACCGAATAGCGCCCGCCGGTGGAGGCCATGGTGCCCGTCAAGGGACCCGTGGTCATGATCAACTTGTTGTCCGGGGACAGGGCGTCGACGGTGGGGTCGATTTCTTCGAACAAATACTTGGTGGCGAGACCGCGCTGGCCCAGGTAAAGCATGGCCCAGTCCATGTTCAAGGGCTCTACACTGGTGGTGCCGCGGGTCAGATCGACGCGTAAAACTCGGCGTTGCCAAGCCATGGCAGTATCCTCATCAAATGATTAATGCAGTGGAATTCCAAGGGCGTACAAAACGAAGGGACGGCTGAGCCCAAAGTCCCAGGCGCTGTGGTCGGCCAGGGGCCGCCTCAGGTGTTGGCGGTCTTGGCGGCCCAGGCCCGCATCCGGTCCAGGCCGGTCCAGTTGGCATCGACGTAGGTGATGGCGTCGGTGGGGCAAGCCTCGGCACAGGCGGGTTCGCCGTCGCAGAGGTTGCACTTGACCACCTTGCCAGTGCTGACGTTGTAGTTCACCGTGCCAAAGGGGCAGGCGATGGTGCAGACTTTGCAGCCCACGCACAGCGCCTCGTCGACGACCTTGGCGCCGGTGGACTTGTCGAGTTTGATGGCGTCCACGGGGCAGGCGTGCATGCACCAGGCCTCGTCGCACTGGGTGCAGGTGTAGGGCACAAACTTGCCCTCGTCGTGGAAGCTGAACACCTTGATGCGGGACTTGGCGGGATTCATGATCCCTTCTTGGGTCAACGAACAGGCCATCTCGCACTGGAGACAACCGGTGCACTTTTCGGGTTCGATCTGCAAGGACTTGAGCACGAGAGCTTCTCTCCTCGTTGTGGGGCTGGGTTGGGTCGTCGAAGGGGGGCGACCAAAGGTCTAGAACGGACGGCCCGCCGGGGGGCCGAACGAAGGTAACCGGGGTGTCATCCGGGGGGCTTGCTTGTTGTAGACTGATTCTGATTCAAGGATATACCAAATGGTTCAACTAAAATAGAGTGCTCACTCCAGGGGCTTTTGCCCCGTGCTCCACATGGGCGGCCCACTTCCCAAGGCCTTGTCTTCACAAGCTGTATCGTCTCATTTTGCCGAGCCCGAGGAGGCGTCTATCGCCATGGTCCATCCCCACAACGCTCTGACGGCGAGCGCGAGCCCCCATCTGCGGCTGCACGCCCACCAACCCATCCATTGGTTCCCCTGGGGTTCCGAGGCGCTGGAGCTTGCCCAACGGCAGAGTCGGCCATTGTTCGTGGCCATCGGCTACGCCGCAAGCCAGGGCTGTCGACGCATGGCGGCGACGAGCTTTGCCGACGAGGCCGTAGCTGCGGTGTTGAACCGCGAGTTTGTCAACATCAAAGTGGACTGTCTTGAGCGTCCAGACCTCGACCAGGTCTACCAGGCAGCCCACCGGCTCCTCAACGGCCAGCCCGGGGGTTGGCCGTTGAACCTGGTGATGACCCCCGACGACCAGGTGCCCTTTTTCGCCGCTACCTATTTGCCCCACCAGGCTGAAAACGGCTGGCCTGGGTTTGCCGACCTGATGACCCGGTTGGCCGATTTGTTTCGCAATCAACAATCCCAGATCCGGGCCCAGAATCGCCAACTGTGGCCGGCCTTGGAAGCGGGCGTCGCCCGCCACGGCGCCACGGGCTACAGCCTTCATCCAGGACCCCTGGAGGCCGCTGTCCAAGCCATTATCGAGCAGTTCGACGCCGATACCGGGGGCTTTGGCCGGGGGCCCAAGTTTCCCCAGCCCGGCTGGTGGAACCGACTGCTGCGCCATGGGGCCCACAGCCTCGCCGTGGGCCGGGAGGACCGGCGCATTGCGCCGGTGGTGGAAGGGGGACTCAGCGCCTTGGTGGCGGGCAAGGTCTTCGACGCCAACCGGGGAGGGTTCTTTCGCCACAGCAAAGACCCCGCCTGGCGCCAACCCCAGGGGGAGAAGCTCCTCTGCGACAACGCCCGGCTCATCGCCCTCCTGGCCCGGGCCCGGGCCTTTTGGGGTTTGGCGGCGTTGGACGAGCCGTTGGCGGCCACCATCCACTGGGCGTCGGCGACGTTGCGCCGGGAATCGGGGTTGTTCGCCGCCGCCCAGTACCTCGAAGGCGATGGCGACCCCCTGGCGGAGGATGCGGCCTTCGCCGTCGACCCCCAGGTCCTCACCGCTTGGAACGCCGCCATGATTCACGCCCTGGCCCTGGCGGGGCGGCTAGGGGGAAGCCAGGCGTGGGTGGTGGCCGCCGAAACCACCTGGGAGGCGTTGTGGCAACGGCTCTGGCGCGGGGGTGGGCTCGGGGGGATCGACCGGGAGGACGGCTCCTTCCAACCCGGTTGCCTCGACGACTACGTCCTGGCCATGGAGGCGGTGATGGAGCTCCTCCAGTGTCGCTGGCGCGACGCCGACTTTGCCCGCTTGACCACCTTGGCCACAGCGGTGTTGGAGGGCTTCAACGATCCCCGCAAGCGGGGGGGGTTCCACCTCACCGCCCACGACCACGAGCCCTTGGTCACCCGGCTCAAGCCGGTGTTTGAAGGGTTGTTGCCGGCGGGCAACGGCATTGCCGTCCAGGTGATGATGCGCTTGGGCCGACTGCTCAATTCTCTGCCCCACCTGCTGGCCGCCGAGCGGGCCCTCAAGTACGCCTGGCCGGCCATCGAGCGAACCCCCTTGAGCTGCATCACCCTGGTGACTGCGTTGGAGGATTACTACTTTCCCGGAGCGGTGGTGGTCATTCGCGGCTCGCCAGGGGAGATTACGACCTGGCAGGGGCGGCTGACCGAGGGCTACAGGCCCAGGCGCTGGGTGCTGGCGATCCCCGACGCTGCCGACTTGCCCGAAGCCTTGGCCCAGCGGGCCCCCGTGGCCCGGGGCACCGTGGTGGCCTATGTGGGGCGGGGGGTCCAGTGGCACGGACCCCTGGCGAGCCTCGAAGCCGTCGAGGAGGCCTTATCCCGCGAAGATCAAGAGGCCGCGGCCCCCACCATGGTCAGGCGTCCGGGGTCACCAAGCGAGCCAGGATGAGGCCGTAGAAGGCCTGGCCTTCCGCGGTGCTGAAGTACCAGCCCAGGTGGAGGGCACAGCGCTGGCAGTGGACGATCTGCCAGCGGTAACCGACAAACCAGCTCCAGCGAGCCGTGGGGAGGCCCTCCAGGGCGAGGTTACTGGCTTCCCTAAAGCAACCGATGCGGTACTCGAAGCCGTGGGGATTGGTGAACTGGTGAATGTGGCGGCCGTGGACGTCGGTGGCCATGGGCTGGGAGGTGATGGCCTGGTGGCAGCGGCGGCAGCACAGGGGGCGTTCGACCCGGTCGTCGGCCTCGAAGCCGGAGTCGGGGCGCGGAGCCGGGCGCAAACCTCGGGGGAGGTCGACGCCCCGCAACTCGAGCCTCAGGCGTTGTCCTTCCACTGGCGCAACACGGCGAACCCCTGGGCTGGGCCGTCGAGGGGATGGCCGACGCGGGCCTCGGCGGCCCGGATCACCTGGGGCTGGTCCCAGCGCAAGAAGGGGTTGGTGCGCCGCTCCAGGTCGATGGTGGTGGGCAAGGTGGGCCGCTGGGCGCTGCGGAGGGCATCCACTTCCTGGGCCCTGGCCTTGAGGTCGGCGTTGTCGGGTTCGACCTTGAGGGCGAAGGCCACATTGCTCTGGGTATACTCGTGACCGCAGTAGACCCGGGTATCCCCGGGGAGGCTTTTGAGCTTGGCCAGGGAGGGGTGCATCTGTTCGGCACTGCCCTCGAGCAGGCGGCCACAGCCCGCGGCAAACAGGGTATCGCCACAGAACAGCACCTGGGGGCCAGCAAAACTAATGTGGCCGGCGGTGTGGCCTGGGGTGTCCAAAACCTGGAGGGTCAGCCCCAAGGTGTCCAAGACCACTTGGTCGCCCTCGCCCACGGCGTGGGTGACGCCGGCGACGTTTTCCCGGGCCGGGCCGTAGACCGGCAAATGGGGTTGGCGCTCCAGTAAGGTCCCCAGACCCGCGACGTGGTCGCCGTGGTGATGGGTGATCAACACGGCATCCAAGACCAAATTGCCCTGGGCCAACGCCCCCAACACCGGCTCAGCCGCCCCGGGGTCCACCACGACGGCGTGGCCATCGTCGCTGGTCAACAACCAGATATAATTGTCGTTCAAGGCGGGGAGGGCGATGACGTCCACGGGGTTGACCTCCTGGAGGTGAAAAACTGGCGCTTAAAACAACGGTCCTAGCGCATCCGGGCCTTGTAGCGGGGTTCGCTTTTGCAGATCACAAAGACCTTGCCGCGGCGCCGCACGATCTGACAATGGCGGCTGCGCTTTTTAGCAGATTTCAATGAAGACAAGACTTTCACGGGGAAGATCCTTCAGTTGTTGCGTATAAAGAGCCAGGTTGAAGCCAAGGCGGGTGGAGACAAATTTGTCAAGGCGCCATTTATAACCCATGGGCTGGGTGGGGGACAAGATCGAAGTGCGCCAGGTCTAGGGCATTAAAGGCCAGGGACATCGAGGGACCCGTCCTTGGGATGGTTTCCCCCGGCGAGGGACCATGGGGGATGGCAACAGTCAAATGGGTTTGTCGAACGGGGTGTCACCATTGAAAAGTTGGCTACTTTGGTCGTTGGCGGGTGCAGTGGGGTTGCTGGGGTTGCTCGTCTCCCTCTATCCCCTGGGGTCTGACCATGGGGTGGGTGGCCCGGTTGTGAAGGGCGAGTTGCCGCCTTTGAGCCCCGCTCGAATTCAAACGCCCGGAGTTGCCCCCCTCGATGCCGGGACGGGACAAGGCGAGGCCCGGGGAGAATCGCCACCGCCGGGGGGGACGTCGCACCCCGGGGGGGCGGTCCCAGGACCCGGCCTTTCCAGAACCCTAGAGCCGGACATGATGACCCTTCCCGGGGGGATGTTTTCCATGGGCTCCCCCGAGGACGAGGTGGGACGCGACGCCGACGAGGGGCAGCACCGGGTGGAAGTGGAGCCCTTTGCCCTGGGCGAGCACGAAGTGACCAGGGGGGCGTTTCGCCGCTTTGTCGAGGCCACCGGCTATCGCACCCTCGCCGAGCGGGATGCCGAGCAGGGTTGTTGGGGGCGGTCCATCGACGATGGCCGTTACGGTTGGCGGGGGGGTTGGAATTGGCGTTCGCCGGGCTTTGAGCAAACCGAGGCCATGCCCGTGGTGTGCGTGAGTTGGATCGATGCCACCCTCTACGGGGATTGGCTAGCCCACGTGACCGGCAGAGACTATCGCCTGCCCACGGAGGTGGAGTGGGAATACGCGGCGCGGGCGGGGACGACCACCTCGCGCTACTGGGGTGATGATCCTGCAACTGCCTGTTACTACGGCAATGTCATCGATCAGACCCTCGGTCCCCACGGCCGCATTTGGGGCGGCAGCCTCCACGCCTGTCGAGATGGCCATTGGTTTACCGCCCCCGTGGGGCGTTTTCAAGCCAATCCCTTTGGTCTCCACGACATGCTGGGCAATGTCTGGGAGTGGACCTGTTCGAAATACAGCGAAAACTACACCGGCACTGAGAAAAACTGCCACCCAACTCTGGAAAACGTCCCCATCGCCCTGCGGGGAGGCGCTTGGGACTTTGTGCCCCGGGGGGTGAGATCGGCCAATCGCGGCGTGTTTCCAGGGGCTTTCCGCAGCAACGCCATCGGTTTTCGCTTGGCCAGATCCAAATAGCGAGAAGCCGCGCCGGGGCCAACATCCGACCCAGCAGCCGATGCCACTGGGTCTGCCTCCACGCCATCCACATGACCCAGGGGGCAAGGGCCTAGGGGGCCATGGGCCGCTGGCGCCAGCTCACCAGGGCAATCCCCACCAATGCCACCCCCATGATGGCAGCGGTTACGGGGGGCGACACCAGGAGCGTCGTCGCCGTGGCGTCGTAGACTAGATAGCCCAGATACAGGGCGTAGAAGCCCAAGAACACAAAGCCCTCCCAGCGGGCGATACCCCCCCCGTTCATGGCCATGGGCCAACATGCCACCGCCACCGCCACCATAAAGGGCAAGTCAAAGACCAGCGCCGCCGGGTCCACTGCAACCCCCCCCACGGTGGCGGTGATGCCCAACACCCCCAACAACTTGAACATATTGATGCCCACGGAGTTGACCACGGCGATG
>JBHJHK010000437.1:0-9856 GCA_050330975.1 Candidatus Competibacterales bacterium
CACCTCTCCGCGGGACTAGCCGCATGGTGACTAGTCCAGCGCGGGGGGGGGGTTCAAGGGGGCTGGCCGAGAAATCCCCCCGCCCCCCCGCCGCCCCCCCCCCCCCCCCCCCGCCCCCCCCCCCCCGCCCCCCCCCCCCCCCCCCGGCGCCCCCGGGGGCACCGAGGCGCCCCGGGAGGCGTCTCAGGAACCGGCGCGGGTGTCGGGGGCCGAAGTCGAGTCTTCTTGGGTGGTCTTAGGGCCGGCGGCGGGGTCCTTGGCGCTGGTAGCAGCGGGGTTGGCCTGGTCGGGCAATTTGCCGATCATGCTCTTGAGTTGGTCCCGTTCGGCGTTGAGTTCTTCGATCTCGCTGTCGAAGGTGCGGGTCTTGGACGCGGCTTCGGTCTTGGCTTCCTCCAGGGCCTTGGTGCGGCTGCTGATCTGCTGCTGGAGTTCGTCGATCTCCGATTGGATTCGAGCCTGGACGTCCTTGGCGTCGTCGAGGTGGCGGCTGCGCTGGTCGTTCAGTTCTTCCAGGAGGGTGTCGTACTGATGGAGTACGGTGCGCAGGGAAGTCCGCACCGAGCTGACGTCGGGGCGGTCTGCCTTGGTGGCTGCGGCGGTGCCTTGGTGGCTGTGGGCGTGGTCGCCGTTGGGTCGTCCAAAGAGTTTCATGGCGGTCTTCCTGTGGGCGTAGAGGGCGTAGAGGGCGTAGGTAGCGACGCGGCGAGGATCGTCCCGCGGGCGCAGGGAGTTATTGGAGCAGAGAATGATGAACGTTTTACGACGACCCCCCGCCCAAGGCAAGTTTTTGCACCTTTTAAGCGCCAGGGGCGATTATTCCTCCCCTGTGGGGGAGCTTTGGTCCTCGGGGGCGGGCTCGGCGTCGCGGTTGTCCCCCAGGCGCTCGTTGAGTAGCCGCTCCACTTGGTCCAGGCGTTCCCGGCAGGCCCGGTAGGCCGCCAAGGCCTGCTCCACCTTGGGCACGAGGCCGTCGATGTCGGGTTCTTCGTCGTCGTGGCGCAGTTCCTCGGCGATGCGTTTTAGGGTGGCGTAGTTGGCGTTGTAGGACTGGGCTTCTTCCGAGCTCATGGGGCGTCTTCTGGGGGTGAATGGGACCTGGTGCGGGTGACGGCGACGGTGCCATCGTGGAACTCCAGCTCCAGGCGGCGATGGCTCTTGGCTGCCTGCCTGGAGGTCACCGGGGTCTTGCCGGCGCGCACCACGGCAAAGCCCCGGCGCAGAATGTGACGGGGGCGGTGGCCAGTGACTTCGCTCCCCAGGGCTTGGAGGGCCAGCCGGGCCCGTTTGAGGATACCCTTAATCCCTCCCAGGGCGAGGTGCTGGAGCCCGGTATTCCTCTGGGCTGTGCGGAGGCGGTAGTGGGCCCCCGCGGCCAGGGCGCCACGGTGGTGGTGGCAGGTCGTGTGGGCGGCGTAGAGGTTTTGCTGTCCGGTGCGGATCATCCGCTGGCGGTGGTCGTGGAGGGCGGCCTCCGCCCGGTGACAGCGGCGCAGGGCGGCGGTCTCCAAGTCGCGGTAGTCCCGCTCCAAGGTCTCGGCGGCCTGGGCCTTGAGCCGCAACACCCGCTCCAGGGTCCGATTCCAGTCCCGGTCGACTCGTGCTTTGGCCCGGCGGGTGCGGGTGTGGGCGCCGGCCTGGATGGCCGCCCAGGCGGCCCGGGCGCCTTGGGCGTTGCCCACCGCGGTTTCGCGGATGTGGGCAGCCACCTTCGAGGGGGTGCCAAAGGGTTGGTGGGCCACCTCGTCGACGGCGGTATCGTCCTTCTGGTGGCCGATGCCCGACAGCACCGGCACCGGGCAATGGCACACCGCCCGGGCCAAAGCCTCGTCGTTGAGCCAGTTGAGGCCGGCCACGGCACCACCGCCGCGGATGATCACCACCGCATCCAGGGCATGGTGGCCATGGTGGTCGACGGCGCGGCCCAGGGCGGCCAGCAAACTCTCCACCGCCCGGGGGCCCTCGAACAGAGCGGTGAAATAGTGGAATTTCACCAGGCCCACCGCCTCCAGGGCGTCGGCGTCGCGCTCGAAGTCCCCCAGGCCCGCCGCCTGGGCGGGGCTGATGACCGCCACCCGACAGAATTCCCCCGGGGCCTCCAGCCGGCGGTTGCGGTCGAAGCAGCCCTCGGCCACCAGGGTGCGGCGGATGGCCTGGCGTTTGGCGGCCATGTCCCCCAGGGTGTAGCGGGGGTCGACGTCGGTCACCGTCAACCGCAGCTTGCCCCAGGTGGGGGGAAAGTCCACCTCCACCTGGAGGAGGAGTTTAATCCCCCCCTGGAGGGGATGGCCGGTGGCGGCCCGAAAGGTTTGGTCGATGCGCTCCCGGCGGCCCTGCCACAGGGCGGCCTCGGCTTGGGCCAGGAGCTGGCCGTCGGCGTTGTGTTCGGCGATTTCCAGAAATTGGTGACGCCCCCGGGTGCGAACCTCCACCAGTTCGGCCCGCACCCACAGAGGTGTCGGACAGGCCTCGGCCACGGCAACCCCCAGGCGTTGGAGGAGGGCGCTCAAGGAGAACCCCGGCGCTTCGTCATCCGAGGGGGGCGGGGAGGTCGGCGCCTCGGCGGCGGTGGTGGCGGGAGAAGGCGGCACTTCGGGGGCTGGATCGCCCGGGGGTAGCCAGCGGCGAAAGGGCTCCAGGGCTAGGCCTGCGGGGACAAACCAGTGGCGCTGTTGGGGGGTCCAGCGGGCCCCTAGGGCCTTGGCTTGGTCCTTTTCGCGGAAGGGAACGTTGAGGGGTGTCATAACTTGCCGGTGGTACCACAAGGACGGCGGGGACTTCAACCCCCGGGGTGATCCAAGGGCGGCTTCCCGTCGGCGAAGACCGTCCCCACCAGCAACAGGGCGGGGTCCTTGAGGGGTTGGCGGGCCAAAGTCAGCCCCAGGGTGGCGACGGTGCCCCAGTGAACCCGTTGGTCGGCCAAAGTACCCCGCTCTACCCCCACCGCCGGGGTGGTGGGGGGCAGGCCGTGGTCGGTGAGGCCCCGGCAGATGGCCTCCAGGCTGTCGGTGGCCATGTAGAACACCAAGGTCTGGTGGGGGCAGGCCAGGGCGGGCCAGTCCAGGGTGGGGTTGGTCGTTTTGCGGTGGCCCGTGACCAGCACACATTGAGGGGCGCGGTCGCGGTGGGTGAGGGGAATGGCGAGGGCGGCAGCGCAGGCGCTGGCGGCGGTGACCCCGGGCACCACCTGGTGGGGGATGGCGGCGCGGTGGAGGGCGTCGAGTTCTTCGGCGAGGCGGCCGAAGATCCCCGGGTCGCCCCCCTTGAGGCGCACCACCCGTTGGCCACGGCGGGCCCGGGCCACCAACAATTCGCCGATGGCCCCCTGGGGCAGGGTGTGGTGACCCTTGGTCTTGCCCACGTAAAAACGCTCGGCGGCGGGATTGATGAGGGCGAGGACGCCATCCCCCACCAGGCGGTCAAAGACCACGACCTGGGCCTCCCCGAGGAGTCGCACCGCCCGCAGGGTGAGGAGTTCGGGGTCTCCCGGTCCCGCCCCCACCAGATGGACGGTGGCGGGGGTCACCGGTCGACGAGCCGGCGGTAGAGGTCCTCGTAGGCGGCGCCCTGGCGATCCCAGGAGAAGTCCTGGGCCATGGCGTTGGTCTGCAGTTGGCGCCAGCGCTCTGGCTCCCGGTAGAGCTTCAACACCGTATTCAACCCCCAGGCGAGGCCTGTGGCGTCGTAGTGCTCAAAGACCACCCCCGTGCCCCGGTTGGCCTCGGCGTCGAAGGGCACCACCGTGTCGGCGAGGCCGCCGGTGCGGCGCACCAGGGGAATCGTACCGTAGCGCAGGCTGTACATCTGGTTGAGGCCACAGGGCTCGTAGCGCGACGGCATCAAGAACGCATCGGCCCCCCCTTCGATGAGGTGGGCTAGGGCGTTGTCGAAGCCCCGGTGGAAGCGCACCTGGTCGGGGTAGGTGGCCTGGAGCTGGGCAAATAGTTCTTCAAAGGCGGCTTCGCCGCTCCCCAACACCACCAAGCGGAAGTCCCGGCGGGCCAGAAAGGTCGGCAAGACCTCGGCCATCAAGTCAAAGCCCTTCTGGGAAGCCAGGCGGGAGACCACCCCCACCAAGGGGGGGCCGAGGTCGTCGGGCAGGCCCACCCGCTGCAGTAGTGCCGCCTTATTGAGGCGCTTGTCGTCGAGGCTGTCCGCGTCATAGGGAGCGGCGAGGTGAGGATCCGTGGCCGGATTCCACTCGCCGTAGTCGACGCCGTTGAGGATGCCAGTGAGGTCTTGTCGCCGGGCCTGGAGTATGCCCTCTAGACCCATGCCGTACTCGGCGGTGCAAATTTCCCGGGCGTAGGTGGGGCTCACCGTCACCAGGGCATCGGCGTGGCGCAGGCCGGTTTTGAGGAAGTTGATGCGTCCCCGCTGGAGGTCGCTGGCGTCGAGGCTGTCCACGGCGGAGCCCAAGTCCAGGTCGACTAGGAGGTCGGCGGTGAAGTCCCCCTGGTAGCCGAGGTTGTGGATGGCCAACAGGCTCACAGGAGTTGGACTAAAGGGTGCCTGGCGCTTGAGGTCCAAGGGCGTGAGACCCCCGGGCCAGTCGTTGCAGTGGACGATTTGGGGGGTCAGCCCACTGTGGATACAGTGGGTTATGGCGCTGCGGGTCAGCAGCGCCGCCCGCAGGGGCTCGTCGGCGTCCTGGGTGTACAGCGATGAGCGGTGGTAAAACGCCGGACAGTCGACGACGTACACCGGCGGTTGGTGATCCAGCAAGGCCGTACAGTGAACGGTGACCTCCACCTGGCGGTGGGCGAAGGGGATGACGTAGCGCTGCCCGGGGTCGAAGGCGTCGCGGGGCAGGTCCCGGTAGCCGGGCAAAAACACCCATACCCGATGGCCGCGGCGGTGGAGGTGGCGCACCAGGGCGGTGGAGACGTCGGCCAGTCCCCCCACCTTGGCGAAGGGGGTCAGTTCCGTCGTGAGGTAGGCGATGGCCAGGGTACTGTTGGACATAGTGCCACCAGTTTAACCCCTTAGGCGGGTGCCCACCAGGGAAAGGATGCAGACCGACCTGGACGGCCCCTTTGGCGGCGGCCATGATGTCATGGGAGAGCCGAGTTCTAAGGGGGAGTTCCTTTGCCACAGCCGCTGCCAAGGCGCCGTAGGGCCCCGTTGCTGGATGCCGCCAGCCTGGTGATGCTGCGGTGTCGCTCCCCTGGGACCGCAGAAGTGCTCATGGGGCGTCGCCCCGCCACCGCGCGGTTTATGCCGGGCTGCTACGTCTTTCCCGGGGGCAAGGTGGAGGGGGAGGATCGTCGCATCACCCCCCTGACGCCCCTGGCTCGCCATTGGATCGCCCCCTTGGCGGTGGCCGCCGACCCCCACCGGGCCCGAGCCCTGGCCGTGGCCGCGCTGCGGGAGGCCTTTGAAGAGACGGGTCTCGCGCTGCCACCCCCGGCGGAGTGCGGCGGTCTAGGGCCCACCCAGGGGGTTGGGCGGGAGTCATCTCCCTTCGGGGGGCCGGTGTTGGATTTGGCCGCTTTGGCCTATGTGGCTCGGGCCGTGACCCCCGCCCACCTGGCGCTGCGGTTCCACGCCCGGTTTTTCGCCGCCCCCTGGGATGGCTGGCCGGAGGCTCTCCCCGGCGATGGAGAACTAGAAGTGCTCCGCTGGGTGCCCTTGGCCGAGGCCCACACCTTGCCCACGGCGGCGGTGACCCGCTTTGTCATCGATGAAGTGCGGCGGTTGTGGCCGTTGGGCTTCGACCCGAGTCTACCCCGGGGCATGTACACCCAGCGCCTTGGACAGCCAGTGGTACGCCATCCAAGTCTGTGAAGTATCCACGGTGCCCCGAGTTGCCGGGGAGGCCATGGGCGACGTTGGCGACGGGGAGGACAATCCGGCATACTGCCTCCTCAATTGCCATGGTTCTTCGGCGCCAAGTCCACTTAACCGTGGGGAGAGGGGAGATCGCGACCATGCCACGACGTCTGTCACCGCTTTGTAACGCCCTGTGGGGCCTCGGGTTGGGGATGGTCTTGTCCACGGCTGTGGCGGGGCCTTTGCGGGAGGTGGAACTCGCCGACGGCAGTATCTTGCGGGGCGAAGTCGTCGGGGGAGACGGCAGCACCTTCACCTTGCGCTCGCCCACCCTGGGGGAGCTGAGGATCCCCGCCGCCGATGTGGTGGCCATTCGCGCCCCGGGGACCGGGGCAGCCGCCCCCGCCCCCTCGCCCCCCGGGCTGGAACCCGAGTCCCCGACCTTGAATCCGGTGCAAGTCCTCGACCTGCAGCGGCAGATCGCCGAGGACGAGGAAGCCATGGGTTTGATCCAGGGACTGCGGGACGATCCGGCGGTGACGGCGGTGCTCAACGACCCGGCGTTGATGAACGCCTTGCTGCGGGGCGACGTGGAAGTTCTCCGGGATCATCCCAAGCTCCGAACCCTCATGGACCATCCCACGGTCAAACGCCTCGTGGAACGCTATCGCTAGTTTACCCACTTCCCCCGGGGGTACCCTCGCCGCCGTTCGCCGGGGTTGTTCGCCAGGACTCAAGGACTAGGACTTTTCCTGCCATGGTCAGCCAAGATGCCCACCGCGCCACCCAGAGTTATGCCATCGACGCCCTGCGCCAGTACTTTCGCCGGTGCGACACCTCAGCTTACATCTCAGGCGCCATTCCCTTGGCGGTCGAGGCCGACAATCCCCGGACGGTCGTCGTCCCCGACGTCTTTGTCCTCAAGGGCCAACGGGGTGAGCCCGGGCTGCCGAACTTGGCCGTGGTGGTGGTGCCCGACTTCGTCTTGGAGGTGACGGCCCCGGACACCCGGGCGCGGGATCTGGGGGCCAAGCGCGGCGCCTACGGCTATTTGGGGGTCAAGGAGTACTGGCTCTTCGACCCCAGCGGCGAACTCCTCGACCCGCCGCTACGGGGCTACAGTCTCGACGAAGCCGGGGATTATCAACGCCTCTCCGTGGCGACGCCGCCGGGGGGGGCGATGTCCGTCTCCAGCCAAGTGTTGGGGTTGGATTTGCAGGTGGTGGGGGGCGAACTGCGGTTTTTTGAGCCCGGCGCCGACCGCGGGTTGTCGAGCTACGCCGAGCTCAGTGAGGCCCTGGCCGAGGCGGAGCGCCAGGTGGCATCCCTGCGCACGGCCCTGGCCGAGGCGGAGCGCCGGGTGGCATCCCCGGGGACGGAGCCGGCCGAGGCGGTCGCCCCCGCCGCTGCGCCGCCCCCGGCTCCCGCTGCGCCGCCGGGGCCAGAGCCCGCCTTTGAAGCCGACATCGACCCCTTTCCCGCCCCCGAGCCTCCCTCGGCGGGGGCCAACAGCCCTGAACCCGAAGCGCCAGCGGCTTCGGATGACCCGAGACCGGCCCCCCCGGAGGCCGGTCGAGATACCTCGCCGACCACCGACGCCGGTAACTCCGACGCCAGAGCCCCCGACGATCCCCTGGCGGTGGGGCCCTCCAACCCCTGACCTGCGGGGCTCTTCCCCTGGCGAGCCCGAGGATATGCCATGGCCTCTTCTTCTTCCCTGACCCGTCGCGACTTCGTCCGTCTGTGTGGTGCTACCGCCCTGCTGCAAGTCGATGCCCTCAACGCCGCCGCCCCCGTGGGGTATCGGCCCTTTGAGACCGTGGCCCTGGTCGATGACCACGGCAGGCCCCTGGGGCCCGCGGACCTGGACATCGAACGGGAGTACTTGTTCTACTACCCCTATCGCAGCACCCCCAGCTTTCTGTTGCGCCTGGCGGGCCCCACCCAGACCGATATCGCCATGGCGCCCCAGGAGGGGGAGGATTACCGTTGGCCGGGGGGCGTGGGGGCCGAGGGCAGTGTGGTGGCGTTTTGCGCCATCTGTACCCACAAGCTGAGCTACCCTTCGCCGCAAGTGAGCTTCATCGGCTATCGTTCCCAACCGGTGGGTTTCTACGCCACGGGCTCAAAGCGCACCGAGCGCCGCAGCGGGGTGATCCAGTGCTGTTCTGAACACAGCATCTACGACCCCGCCGCCGGGGCCAAGGTCTTGGCGGGGCCGGCACCCCATCCCCTCACCGCCATTGCCCTGGAGGAGCGGGACGGCGCCTTGTTCGCCACCGGAGTGTACGGCCCCACGGTCTACGACCGCTTCTTCGATCGCTTTGGCTTCCAGCTGGCCCTCCAGCACGGCGGCGACTACGCAAAGCCCGTGGTGGGCCACAGCCGGGTGGCCCCGGGGGATCAAGTGGTGCGCCAGTCCATGACCTGTTCTTGACGCCGAGCTCGGGGATCAAGATCCCCTGGGATCGACGGGCAAGGTGGGGCCCAGCCCCAGTCCCTCCAAGCTCAACGCCGCCGCCAACAACTGCGCCTCCCCCCGGGGGGCGGCCACCAACTGCAGTCCTATGGGTCTGCCATCGGCGGTATTCCCCGCCGGCAACGACAGAGCCGGGCACCCCGTTAGGCTGATGGCAAAGGTGATGGCCAGCCACTGGACGTAGTTGGCAAAGCGCTGTTCCCCCACCCTGTCCACAAAGCGCTCCTCGGCCAAGAAGGGGGGGACGACGGCGGTGGGGCAAGCCAAAACGTCGACGCCTTGGAAGAACGCCACTACCCGCCGGTATAGCGCCGCCCGGTCCCCCTCGGCTTGGGCGACAGCGACGGCGCTCTGCCCCAGGCCCTTTTCGATGTTCCACACCAGATCCTCTTTGAGGAGGTCCCGGTGCTGGCGGTGGTGCTCTAGGTGGCGAGCGGCCATGAAGGCGGCCCGCAGCACCTGGAAGGTGGCTTCGGCACTGGAAAAATCCGGGCATTGGTCCGTCAGTTCCACCGCTGTGCCCCGGGCCTGCAACGCCGCCGCCCAGTGGTCCACGGCGGCCCGGCACACCGAGGCCACCTCTGGATCTACGGGGGTGATGCCCAAGTTGGGGCTGTAGGCGATGCGCAACGGCGTAGCCCCGGTCCCCAGGGGGGCGGTGAGGGCCTGTTGGAACGGCACTTGGGGGGCTGGCAACGCCAGAGGGTCTTCGGGGTGCTCCCCCACCATGGCGTCGAGGAACAGCGCTAGATCCGTCACAGAGCGGGCCATGGGACCGGCGACGCCCAGGGTGTCCCAGGGCAAACTGGCCGGACCGTGGAGCACCCGCCCCGGGGTGGGGCGCAGGCCTACGGTGTGGGTAAAACTCGCCGGGGTGCGCAAACTCCACCCCAGATCCGACCCCGTGGCCAGCCACACTTGGCCCGCCGCCAATGCCGCCGCCGCCCCCCCCGATGAGCCCCCCACGGTCCACGCCGGGTCGAAGGGGTTGCGGGTGATGCCAAACACCGAATTAAAGGTGCTCGCCCCGGCGCCGAACTCCGGGGTATTGGATTTGGCGATGACCACCGCGCCGTTGGCCTCTAGGCGCTCCACCAACAAATCCGAGCGCTCTGGGATGAAATCCCGGTAGATGGGGGAGCCGTGGGTGGTGAGTACCCCCGCCACCGCCTGGAGGTCTTTGACGGCGATGGGCAAGCCCGCCAGCCAGCCGGGTTCGGGGCGGTCGAGGCCCGCCGCCATCAGGGCCTTGGCCCGTTCCCTGGCCCGGTCAAAGCAGCGGATGGGCAGGGCGTTGATGAGGGGATCGGTGGCTTTGATGCGCGCCTCGGCGGCGTCGATCAACGCCAAGGGGGTGAGGTCGCCGCCCTTGAGGCGGGTGACGGCCTCGACGGCACTCATGGTGTGGAGGGGGGGCGATGGAGAATTCAAGTCAACCTCTCTCGGCGGGCGGGGTCGAGCTGCAGACCGGAGCTCTAAAGATGGATCAATCCCACCAGAAGTGCCAAGCCCTACGGTGGAGTCAGCAGGGGGCTAGGTATTCCAGGGGTTCAGATCAAGGTCGTCTCCCAAGTCACCGCGGTTCCCGGGTCGAGGGGCGTCCCG
>JBHJHK010000438.1:0-17539 GCA_050330975.1 Candidatus Competibacterales bacterium
CCCGGGGCCGGCCGGCCCCCGGGGCCCCCGCCCGTGGGGGGGGCGCTGGGGGCGGCCCCGGGGGGGGGGTGGGGGGGGGGCTCCCTGGTTGGTCGACGCCTTTGCCTCGGGCTTTCGCGACCAACCCGAGCAGTACGCCCTGGCGGTGGAGCTGTTGCGCCTCACCTTTCCCTACCTGCTATTTATTTCCCTCACGGCTTTGGCCGGGGGAATTCTCAACAGTTGTGGTCGCTTTGCCGTGCCGGCGTTGACCCCCGTGGGGCTCAACCTGTGTCTGATGGCGGCCTTGGGTTGGGCGTGGTACAGCGCCGCCACCCCGGCGGAGGCGGCCTGGTTATTGGCCCTGGGGGTATTGCTGGCGGGGGTGGTCCAGCTCGCCTTCCAGGTGCCTTTTCTCCACCGGGAGGGCCTGTTGCCCCGCCCCGTGTGGGGGGCGGGTCACCCCGGGGTGCGGCGCATTGTCACCCTCATGGTCCCCACCTTGTTTGGCGCTTCGGTGACCCAACTCAACGTCCTCATCAACACCCACCTGGCCTCTTACCTGGTGGCGGGTAGCGTCAGTTGGTTGTACTACGCCGACCGCCTGTTGGAGTTTCCCTTGGGACTGTTGGGGGTGGCCCTGGGCACGGTAATCTTACCCCAACTGTCCAAGGATCACGCCACCACCGACCCCAAGGGGTTCACCGCCACCTTGGACTGGGGGCTGCGCTGGGCGTTGGCGGTGGGGATCCCGGCGGCGGTGGGACTGGCGCTGTTGGCGGTGCCGGTGTTGGCGACCTTGTTTCAACGGGGCTCCTTTGGGGCCGAAGACGTCTTGATGACCGCCGGGGCCCTGGTGGTCTACGCCGGGGGGTTGGTGCCGTTTATGGCCATCAAGGTGTTGTTGCCGGGGTTCTATGCCCGCCAGGACACCGCGACCCCGGTGCGCATCGCCACCCTGGCCGTGGTGGTCAATTTGGCCACGGGGTTGCTGCTCATCGGTCCCCTGGCCCATGTGGGGTTGGCGTTGGCCACGTCACTGGCGGCGGTGGTCAACGCCGGATTGCTGTACCATCAGTTGCAGCGGCGGGGTGTCTACCGCCCCTCCCCGGGGTTTTGGCCGTTGGTGGGTCGACTGGGGGTTGCGGCGAGCGTCATGGCCCTGGGGTTGGTGATCGTGGCCGGCGAGGCCCGGTGGTGGCTCGAGGCCAACCTGGGGGCCCAGCTGGCTTGGCTGCTGGGGCTGATCGCCGGGGGGGCCCTGGTCTACGGGGTCACCGCGTTGGCCTTGGGGGTGCGGTGGCGCCACCTGGAGCGTTGAATCTCGTTGCGTTGAATTTCGTTATGACGACCCGTGGGGTGTCTCCCTGGGCCTGGTATCTTGGGGGTTGGGGATGGAATTGATCCGTGGCCGGCACAACCTGCGTCCGCGCCACCGGGGCTGTGTGGCGACCATCGGCAGTTTTGATGGTCTCCACCTGGGCCACCGGGCGTTGCTCGACCAACTGGCCGCGGCGGGGGAGCGGTTGGACAAGCCCTGTGTGGTGGTGACCTTTGAACCCCTGCCCCGGGAATTCTTCCGCGGCCCCGACGCCCCACCACGCCTGACCCGGCTGGGGGAAAAAATCGCCCTGTTGCAAGGTACCCCCCTGGACTATCTGTTGTGTCTGCGTTTTGACGCCGCCCTGGCCCGCTGGCCGGCGGCGGCCTTTATCGAGGAGTTGTTGGTGGGGCAACTGGGGATTGTGGAGTTGGTGGTGGGGGACGATTTTCGCTTTGGTTACCGGGGATTGGGGGACTACGCCACCTTGGTGGCGGCGGGGGCTCGCTTTGGCTTTGCCGTGCGCCCCCAGGCCACGGTGGACATCGAGGGTGGTCGGGTGAGCAGTACGCGGGTGCGCAGCGCCTTGGCGGTGGGGGATTTTGCCACCGCCAAGGCCCTGTTGGGACGTCCCTACGCCATCTGTGGCCGGGTGGCCCGGGGGGATCAGCTGGGGCGCACCATCGGGTTTCCCACCGCCAATGTGCTCCTCAAGCGCCATCGCCCTCCCCTGGGGGGCGTGTTTGCCGTGGAGGTCGAAGGCCCCTGGCCGGGGCGGCGAATCGGGGTGGCCAACCTCGGGCGGCGGCCCACGGTGGGGGGGATGCGGGTTCAACTGGAGGTCCATCTGTTCGACTTCAGCGGCGACCTCTACGGCGAGTCCGTGACGGTGGTGTTTCGCCACAAGCTCCGGGATGAACGGCGCTTTGGTTCCTTGGATGAGCTCAAGGCCCAGCTCCAGCGAGACGCCGCTGGCGCCGGGGAGTTTTTTGCTGCTGGAGCCCCTGGGCCATGCTGAAGTGGTTGTGGTTGAGCGGCGTCATCGTGGTCTTGGATCAGGGGTTCAAGGCCTTGGCCGTGGCTTATCTGGAGCTCCACTGGCCCTTGGCTGTGACTTCGGGGGTCAACTTGACCTTGACTTATAACCCCGGTGCCGCCTTTAGTTTCCTCGCCGGGGCCGGGGGGTGGCAGCGCTGGGTGTTGTTGGGGTTGGCAGTGGGAGTCAGTGGGGTGTTGATCTTCTGGTTGCGGCGCTTGCCATCCGAAGCGCGACTGACGGCCCTGGCCCTGAGCGCCATCATCGGTGGGGCCCTGGGCAATGCCATCGACCGGGCGTTGTGGGGAGCAGTCATCGACTACATCGATCTCTACGCTCCCTGGGGGGGGCGCACCTACCACTGGCCGGCGTTTAACGTCGCCGACGCCGCCATTAGCTCGGGGGCAGGGTTGTTGGTTTTCGAGAGCTTCCGCCCCCACCGCGGGCGGGGGGGCAGCTGATCCCGCCCGGTATCGCTGGTAGGATAACCCCCAAGTACATCCAATTTTAGCGGGGAATTGACCATGCAAGTCCATCTCGCCAACCCCCGGGGGTTCTGTGCCGGCGTCGATCGGGCCATCGCCATCGTCGAGCGGGCCTTGGAACTGTTCGGGGCGCCGGTGTACGTCCGCCACGAGGTGGTTCACAACGAATACGTCGTCGATGGCCTGCGCCAGCGGGGAGCGGTGTTTGTCGACGAACTCCACCAGGTGCCCGACGATGCCATCGTCATTTTCAGCGCCCACGGGGTATCCAAGGCGGTCCAGCAAGAAGCCACCCAGCGCCAGTTGCGGGTGTTTGACGCCACGTGCCCCCTGGTGACCAAGGTGCACTTAGAGGTCCACCGCTACTGCCGCAGTGGCACCGAGGCCATTTTGATCGGCCACGCCGGTCACCCCGAGGTGGAGGGCACCATGGGGCAGTACGACGAGTCCTTTGGCGGGCGGATGTATCTGGTGGAGCGCGTGGCCGATGCCGAGGCCCTCCAGGTGGATAACCCCGACAACGTGGCCTATGTCACCCAGACCACCCTATCCATGGACGATACGGCGTTGATCATCGCCGCCCTGCGGCGGCGCTTTCCCGCCATCCGGGGACCCCGCACCGACGACATCTGCTACGCCACCCAAAATCGTCAAGACGCCGTCAAGGCCATGGGGAAAGACTGTGATTTGATGCTGGTGGTGGGCTCTAGGACCAGCTCTAACTCCAATCGGCTGCGGGAGCTGGCGGAGCGCCGGGGGGCGGAAGCCCACCTCATCGATGGGCCAGAGGCCATCGATCCCCAGTGGTTGGTGGATAAAAAGGCCGTAGGGGTGACGGCGGGGGCCTCGGCGCCCGAGGCGTTGGTCCAGGGCGTGGTCCAGCGTCTCCAGGCCCTGGGGGCGGGGACGGTGCGGGAGCACCAGGGGATCGAAGAGACGATTACCTTTGCCTTGCCCCGGGAGTTGAGGGAGCGATTGCCTCAGCCTCAATAGCCGGTGGGTGGTGGGGCGTCACTCCTCGAGGGCGTCGGGATCGATCCCCAAGGCTCGCAACTTGGCCGCTAGGCGCTCGTTGCGCAACTGGGCCACTTCGGCTTGGCTTCTGGCTGCTTCCAGCTGGCGCTGGGCGGCTTCGGCCTGACGCTGGGCGGCTTCGGCCTGGCTTGTGGCCTGCACGGCTTGCTCGGCGAGTTCGACGGAGGTCAGAAAAGGTTGCCCCGTCGGGTGATAGAGGGTCAGTTGTTCGGCGTCCAGGGCAAAGCGAATGCCCAACCGAGGACTGATCCAGCCGTTGACGTGGGAACGGGGTCGCAATTGCTCCCCCTGGCGCTGCCACACCTCCAGCTGATTGGCCATGGGGTTGTAGACGTAGTATTCCTCGACGCCATAGCGTTGGTAAAAGGCCCGCTTGTTCTCCATCTCCAGATAGCTGTTGGCTGGGGAGAGGATCTCAAACACCACCTGGGGGGGGAGGTTATCCTCTTCCCATTGGCGGTAGGAGCCGCGATGACCTTTGGGGCGTCCCATGACCACCATGACATCGGGGGCCATGGGCCCTGAGATCTGCCGATCAGGTACGGGATACCACAGCAGATCACCGGCGATAAAAACGTCATCTCGCTGGGCGAACAGGATCTCCAAGTTTTCTTTGATAGTGACAATCCACTGATACTGCTCAGTGTTTTCAGCCATGGGCTGGCCGTCGCTCTCGGGATAGGGATCGTCGGGGTCGAAGTAATTGAGGGGGTTCATGGCTAGTCTCTCGGCGTAGCACCCATTTGAGGGGGGCGAGGATGGCATCCACGATGCCAAACCTCCCCATGGGGCTGCAAGTTCAGGCCCCCAGTTTACCGGCTCCCATCGGGACGCGCCTTTGGACCCAAGCTGTGGGTCCGGTGCAGGAGCACCGCGGGGTTGGGAAGACCATCGCCCTTGCCCTACCCCGGTGAGGTTCAGCGCCAACAGTCGGCGGCGGTCAGGGTGCCGCCAGATACCGTGCGGGTGTTGGCTTGGTCGATGAAAAAGGTGCCGCACTTGTCGTCTGCTTGGGTGGTGGTGCCGATAGGGGTGGCGCTGAGGGTGTAAGTGGTAGCGGTGGGACCAGCACTGTAGGCGATGTTGTAGTAATCGGTGTTGCCATCGCCTGCCTTGTCCAAACCCGCCGCGGTTAGGTCAAACGCCGCGGCCGTGGCAGGGTTGAGATAGGTGCCATTGATGGTGTATTTGTTCTCCAGCCAATTGACCACGGTCTGGAGGCCATTTTTAGCCATGGCGCGCCGGGACTTGACTACGCTTTGGTAGTAACTGGGGTAAGCGACGGCGGCCAGAATGGCGACGACGAGGACGACGATCATCATCTCAACTAGGGTAAAGCCCCGCTGACGTCGAGATCGGCGGGCAATAGAACTCAAGGGATTGCTGAATGTCATGGCGATCACTTTCCTGTGTTTGGGCGTCGATGGCGGGTGGGTTTGGAGAGCTTACCCACCACCAATCCATCCATCAACGGGTAAGGTATAAAGCGAATAACCCAGCCCCCGAGGGCTGGGTTACCCATTTTACCACCTAGGCCTTAGCGAATCTGGAACCAGAGCTGGCGTCCCAAGGGGAAGGGGTATTTACCGGTGATGTTTTCCGGTGCAGGGGTTTCCACCAAGGTTTGGATGATGGAGAGAGAACCTTCGGTGGGGTTGGTTTGAACCAGGGGATCCCCCAAAGACGAGGTGCTTTGACGGCCAGCGACGATCACCAGGGCATCGGTTTCCAGGAGCCCGTCGCCATTGAGGTCAATACCCAAGGCGACTTCGTCGATTTCCGCCAAATCCTCTGCGTCGAAGCCTTCATCCCGGTTGAGGTTAAAGAAAGCTGCATCGAGACGGCTACCGTCAACGGGGTCTAGGGCCATGAGCCAAGAGAGACCCCCAGAGGCACAGACATCGTCTTCGGGAATGATGGTGGCAAAGATGATGGCGCTGCCCCGCAAGCTGGCGTCGCTGATCTGCATTTCGCGCTCTACCGGGCTGGCGTCGTAGCGCAGGTCCAAATACCAACCCCGTTCGGGTGTCACGGGGTCAAGAGTGTTGTCGCTGACGACCCGCACCTGCTCGGTAAAGGTACTGGTGGCCATGGTAATGGGGTCCACTTCTGTGAAGGTTTCCACGTCCTCAAAATCGATGGTTTGCTCTAAAAGATTGCTGCGACCCAGGGGCAAACCCGTTGCATCATCGATGTCGATGATCCCGTAGTAACTCTGGGTTTCAGGATCCACCGTGGCGTTGTTGATGTTGTAATCGGCGTCGATGTCGGTGGTATCGAGGAGGCGCCCCGTGCCGAAGTAGACGTAGGTCTCGTTGGCGTTGGCGCCGGGACCCGCCACGGGACGGCTGGTAATGGGCTGGCGTTCACCTTGGTCATTGTCAGTGACGAACAGTGGTTTCCCGCCGTAGTCCACGGTCCAATTGGCAGGATCGGTGTCGCTCAGGTCAAACTTCCACAAGTTGCCTTGGAGATCGCCGGCAAAGACAGTTTCCACGACGCCATCGCCGTCGCGATCCACGGGGGATACGGTGGTAAGACCATTGGGTTCCCCGGGGATGTGGTAGGGGAGGGTTCCCAAGGGAGCCAAGCCCGATACCGTAGGATCAACGGAGAGCTTCGCTATTTCAGTTCCATTTTCGACGTCGAGGATGATCAACCGGGGGGGAGGTGCGGGCAAACTGGCACCGTTGTAACCGTCGCCAAACATGACCGTCCACTCGCTGTTGGGGAGTCGAGCAACGGCGGGTTGGCTGAAGGTAAAGCCCAAGTTAGTGTCCCCACCGGGATTGGTAGAGGGGTCGACGCCGGCATTGCCAGTGCTGGGGTCATTGTCGTATTCCCACAAAACGATACTGGCGGCGTTGGCTTCGGCGCTGGCCAAGGTGCTGACATCGGTGATATCCAGGGCGTAGATGCCCCGTCCACCGGCGTTGTAGCCCCCGACGATAACCGTGCGCCACTCCGGTGTCCCTGAATCGTCGAAGAATACATCGGCGGCTGTGGGGGAACCATCGACGTAGAAAAAGTGGTTATACAAGGGACTGGTCAGGGCGCTGAGTTTGCCGAACGGAGTGCCGAGATCCCCATACAGGGCATTGGGTACGTAGGCAAAGACCTCTTGGCCACCGTTGACCCCCTCGGCGTAGAAGGCGTGGAGCATGCCGTCGTTGGCCCCCACGAAGACCAAGGGTTCGCGACTGGCGTTATTCGAAATGAAGGTGGAGTAATCATCAACCGACCCGCTATTCTCTGGAACGGGAATCCCAAAATTGGGCCAACTATCGGGATAGGGGGCGTTGGGAGCGCCGACAAAGATGGGGTCGGAGTTGATGACATCTCCCAGGACAGTACTTGGCTCACGGTCGCGAAAACTCAGGCTACCGCCGTTGGCAATTTCCTCGGTGCGCACACCCCGCAGGTAATCCAAACGGTCTTGGCCAAGACCGTCACTGGTCCCGCTGAAGTCAAGGTCGAGCAGTGCCTGTTGGGTGCCATCTAGGTCTGTCCACCTAAAGGAACACCCCGAAAATCGACGGGAACTGTGGAGGTATTGTCGGAATAGGTGATCACTTGCCGGGATCCCGGCGCGGGAATGGTGTCCTCCCACAACAGGGTGGTGGGGGCGCCGGTGGAGGGGTCGATGTTGAACGCTCGCACCTCACCGCTCCAGCTGTCGGTCTGAAACAGCGCCTGGTAGACTTTGGTGTCGGTGTTGACGGCACCACTGTTGGCCGCCGCGGAAGACGCCGAACCCACCAAGCTAAAGATGCGAGTGAAGGCGGCTTCTAGCTGCTGTTCCAGGGTCAGGGCGTTAGTGACCAGGAAGTAGTTGTCGGGGACACCATTGTTGTCGAAGTCCCACTCGGGTTGATCGGGCAGGTCGTTGCCGTTCTCGTCCTCGAAACCGCCGTATTTGGCCATGAACCAGAGGGGGTCGGGGAGAAACTCAGTGGTGCTACCCCCGCTGGCGGGCGTGTGGATGCGGGTCGCTGTGGTTGTAAGGGTATTGCCATCAAAGCGCGGCAAACCTGTGTAGGGGGCATTGGCTGAGATATTGCCAGGTTGGGTATCCAGGAAATACTCAGGGTTGCTGCCCCCTTGGGGGTCCCGCACTTCCAGATAGATGCCATCGTCGGTGGTGCCGGAAATGACATAGCCAACGGCGTGGCGGATACCACCAGCTTGGTAGACGGCGTTGAGTTCGACTTCGACATTGCCGCTGGCGAGGAGGCTTACCCTGTACTCGACGATGGTGTCCATGTCGTGGTCGGCGCCTTGCTCCACGTCTTCGTAGTTGATGGAAAACCGCGCCTCGTAGCGCCCACCATTAACGGCGGGATTTTGATTGGGGATTTCGTTGACTATCTGTTCGACGTAGAAGTCGACAATTTGGTTGGTGGGCTGGAAAGCCCCCTGGGCGGCGCTGATGCTACCGCCAAAATTACCTGCAACTGACTTGGCAAAGGGAACCAAGATTACGATACCACTGGGAGTGGGCACCTGGATGCGCGGCAACGGTGAAGCCAAGGCCACGGAGAAGATGGAGGATTTCTGATCGTCGGGCTTGGTGGGATTGATATCATTGGTGCGGCCAAAGTAGCCCAACGCAGCGCTGTAGTAACCACCCAACTTAGTGGGCTCCTCGGGAGCAAGACCGCGGATGTCAAAGAAGGTAGTAGCCGTCTTGGGGGTGGGTGCGCTGTCGGCAATGCCACCCGCCTCGCCAATAAAAACAGTTTCAGAGCCACCGAAGTGATCGGTCCAGATGGTATCTGATAAAGCTTGCAAGTTCAAAGAGGGGTCTAAATCATTGGGAATACCCGAACCAAAGGCGCCGGCGACGCCGGGCAGTTGGTCGGTGTCGTAGGAGGGATTGATATCACTGATAACAGTGATAAATGGACGGGCACAGGTTCCAACGTTGGGGTCGCTATAGGGATCAGTGTAGCTCGTGATGGCGGGTAGTGCCAAATTGGGGATTTGATCGTAGGCCGTGTTATTGTCGACAGTGCCAACGCTGTAAGCTGGCGTGACGTTGGGCTTGCCGGCGAAATAGCGCAGGGCTTCATAAACCATTTCGCCGATGGGATTGCCCCACATGGTGCACTGATCGGTGTCGGTGATGGGTCGGTTTGCGATCCAGCCGCAACGGTAAGCAAAGTTTTGATTTCCGTTTGGAAGCGTGCTTCCATTGCCAAATTCGACAACTTGCAATGCGTCGATAAAATTGACGATGCCCTGGAATCCCGGAAGGATTTGTCCAGTGCTGGAGTCTATTTCATCGTTGAAGGACCCGATGGCACGCCGCAGGACGCCACCGGAGGTGCTTTTCTCGTTACTGCCCGACAGTAACCCAAAAGACATACGGTCCGTTTCGCCAAAATTGTGAAGTATGCCCCGAGGCTTAAAAACGGTATTGATGCCATCAGTGTAAGCCTGACAGTCTTCTTCAAGACTCTCCTCTTGGGTCAAAGTGCCCACGCCCACAGCGGGATTACACACCTCGACGCGCACGAGGTAATCGAGACGAGCGGAGCTACCCGTGGTATGACCCGTTACACAGTCGGCGCGATTGTTGCCCGGCAAAGCGCACTGTTGATCAGCTACCGGACGCTCGATGGAAACCCACTCCCAAATGCGATACTCAGAGTCCAACAAGACTCGCATTCGCGGGCGCTGTTGGGAATCGCTTCTCCGGGTTGTGTTGGCAAATAAATGACGGGAACCTGGCGTGGGAAGACTGTAAGGGGTATAAGCAGAAATATCGTAGCCAACACGGGACACACTCTCGTACTCTTTGCCCCAGCTATGGGCATCCTGCGGAATGAAGGAGCGCTCCAGAACGGTAAGTGGCCCAGTGCCGGTGGCATCTTGGTCAATGCGTCGAAAACCGCCATAGAGTACTTTGCGTAGGGCATCGATCCGCGACGTGGTGACATAGTTGAGAAAGTCACCACTCCATTCGCCAGCTCCTGAAGTACATGTTTTTGCGCCAGCATCAGTTAAACCCGCAGGCACAAATAGATCCGATGAGGTGTCAAGGCCTCCCGTCAGATTGCCTCCGGTGAAGTCGTAGCATTTTCCCGAGTCAAAGTAACCATAATAGGTAAAGTTGGCATTGGGGTTGTAGCCTACATCGAGGGTACCGTTGCCGTCCAGGTCGGAGGCATCGTTGTAGGCTTCGTAGTAGAGCTTGTGATCCCGTCCCATGACGAGCATATTCAGCGGAGGGGCACCATTGCCCACGATAACGGGCTCATTGGCAATTAGGAGCTGCGCTTGAGAAGTGCTCGCCACACCTCCCAAAATAATACCCAAAGTAGCACCCAGACCCAGGGCTGCTGTGCCCCGAAATCTGGTGTTATATTTCCCAAACTTCATTGATCGTCTCCCTGGAATAGCTATGCGCTTTTAATAGGCCCATGTAAAAATGCTTTGTAAAACAACTTGGGTTTGATCGTTGGCGCCCGACGACTCGCTGGTGATGCGATAGTAGATCAAACCCGGCTTGGTGCCATAAGTGCTTGGATCTAAGCTGACTTCTTCGGGAACAAACTGCTGCTCCACGATGGAATAATAGGGGTTGTAGGTGGCATTAACGGCATCGAAGGGTGCTTCATTGAATTCATATGCCCAATCGCTTCCCGAGCCGCCGATGAGGGCATTTTTCCAATCCTGGCTGCTCCAATTGTAAATGTTTGCGGATGCGGTGATGTAGCGGTTGGGCGCCAATACTTTGCAATCACCGATATCGATCTCATCACAGAATTTGGGTTCGGCGATCAACGTTTTGAGAAAATCTTCGCCAGCGTTGAGGGCTGCTTCTGCGGCCAGGAAGGCGCGATTGCGGTCCCACTGGTTGCCGACGATCCGCTGGTCGACGGTGTTACTCTGCATGGCGGTCACCCCAAGCAAAGTGATAACACCCAACAGAATCAAGCAGATGGCGAGAGTGCCAATACCGCGCTGCCGACGCCGAGGGTCGAGTCGGCACGGGCAATGGCGTCGCAATGAAGTGTAGAAGTGTTTTTTCATGGTCGATGTATCGCTGGTGAAGTTCTATCTGGCAAAATGGGTGTTACAAAATGCGATTGCGCAGGGAAAAGCTCATTTCGAACGACTTGCGCAAGCGCTTGTCATCGGGGATCGCAACACTGATTTCATAAGTGCCTGCGCCTTTGAACAATGCGATGGGCGTTGGGTTCTCGGCGCCAACGGGTTCTTTGCTGCGCACGATCATCCCCACCCGTACACTGACGACATCATCAAATGAATGACTGGCTGCCACCTCAGTAGCGTCAACGTAGATATCTGCCTGCTCTGGAGTATTCGTGGCAGGGTTGGTATCGACGCCGTAGAGAATTTCAAAGTGCTCGACGCCATCAAATAGGGCCTGGGCTGCAGTGTAAGGGGAGGCGGTATCGTCGTGGACTTTTCGCATCAGCCGGGGCCCATCGGTGGGATCCACGTCGACGTAGTAAGCGACCGTTTGAATGGGATAGATGTTAGAACCTTGACCAAAGACATAGCCAATATCGGAGGGATTGGCAGCCCGGGTCAAGGTGGAGTTGGGGGTTCCACTGCCGTAGGTAGCAGAGCGCACAACGCGCAACCGCTGGCAATCGCTGATGATGATGCTCTTCCCAGGGTCGATTTCATCGGAACCCAGGGGTCGGACGGTAAAAGATGTATCCGTGGCATCTCCCATGCCAGAGACAAGCACAACCCCATTATTGGCGGGCATTTTAAAAGAAACCCAATCACTGGCCACACGGCTACCGAAGCCCACGTGGGGAGCCGGCAAGGCATTGGAGTCTTTATCGTAACCCCACAATACATTCTCAAAGTCATAGGGGAAATTGTCGCCCACCAAGCTTCCACCGCTATTCACTAGCAGGTTGTCCAAGGATAGGCTTCTGTTTTGACCACATCCCAGATAACCCACCATGCGAAATTGATAACCCAACAGTTCAAAGGCGAAGCGGGCGGTGTTTTGGATCTCAGAAAGCGCCGATTGGGTATTGTAGGCGCTCTTGCTCAGGCTGTAAACTTGAACAATGCCTGCAAGAATGATCAAACTAATGACAAAAGAAACCAGCAATTCGGGTAGTGTGGTACCGCGACAACGCCGGCGAGGATTTATACCGCGACGGCAACCACTGGGTGAGGGGCGAGGAAATAATGGATCCATGGAATGTCATCCCATTAATTTTCTGAATCAAAAAGACTGAATGGTCAGTCGAGGAATTCCGATGTGATTTCCAAGCATGCATAGGGGGGATCACAACTGGGGGTACCCGGCAGAGCGGGATTGTCCAACGGGCGCTCTAGCCAGCTAACCTGGATGGTGGCCCAGCGACCTCCATTGAGCGTGTCACCCGTTGTGATCTGTCCGTCTCCCGAGGGAAGGGAACTCTCAATTTTGGCAAACCACTGCTTGAGGGCATCTGGCTCCGTGCCAGTGGGTGTGGCATCGGAGCGGTCAATCGTGAATTCGTTCATGCACGCGGGACCTTGGTTGCGGCATTGGGCATGGATGCGATCTAGAATGTTGTACAGCAAAATGACTGCCTGGGAGCGCAAATAGGCGTCGTGGTTGGCGCGCATCCCCGCAGCTTGTAAGTTGGCCAAGCCCAGAAGCCCTACGCCGAGAACGATGAGGGCAATCAGGATTTCTAGCAGTGAAGAGCCCCTCTGCTGTTTGCGGGGAGCGCCAAAAGTATAGTTATTCAGCGATGTTTTCAGGGGCATGATGCGGTTTCCGTTTTGATTTTGATGCGACCTACGTTATTCAAGACAATAGCCCGGGCTTTGGCAGAACCTCTGTCGTCACATAGACGGAATGTATCACTCACCGCCAATAGTCCTCCATGGCGGCTACGCGGTTGACCCCGGGCGTTATAGGATATGTAATCTTCGATGGTGCCTCCGACCCTCAAAGTGAGTTCACTACTGTTGAGTTCAAAAGCCCGAATGAGGGTGTCACCATCGGTGGCGTCGAACTCACCGAGAACACCATTGTCCCTAAAAACGATCCAGCCCGCTTCCCAACCATTACCACTGCTGTCATTGACACAGGTGAGACCGTCGTTGCTCTTGCACATGGTCACCTGGCAAGTGCAGCGAAGGGCTTCGACCAGGGCTAGATTGAGCCCTTCGACGACGTTGTTGGCGTCGGCCGTCAAGCGGTTGTCCTGAATCAACGGTCGAAAATTGGGAATGGTTATGGCTGCCACCACCGCGACAATCACGACGACGATGATGAGTTCAACCAGGGTAAAACCCGATGATTTTCGCATTTCTTCCCCGTTCCAGATGGGTTACATTGTTGAAAGGATGATCTAGGATGCCGGCCCAGCATTGCAAGTATTTTGGTACAAGCGGCGCCGTTGGGTAGACAAACGGTCGACGGGGCGAGGGCAAATCCACCCGCGCCCAAGGGATAGGCCTCCATGGCACACGGCGGTGGCTCGGTGACATTCCCCGACTTCTGTGGCGGTCAAGCGCTGCTCTGGCTCATTTTGGGCGGTGAGCTGTTGGCGTTGCTGCTGACCTTGGCGGGGGTGCGCAGCGGCGGGGAATTCTGGTTTATGTTCGCCTTTACTTCCCTGTTTATCCAGTGGGTGATCCTCGCCTCGGCGGCGGCCCTGTGCCTGGTGGGAAGGCACTTGAACCGTGCAGGGCCGGCCCTGGGGGCGACCATCATCTTCGTCGTCATCCAGCTCATGACCCTGGTCACTTCCCTGGCCATGGTGGCCATTCGCCAGCAATTGGGCTTACCGCCCACCCCACAACCCGTCGTCTCCAGCCTCGGCCACCTGGCCATCAGCGCCATCGTCAGCTTTGTCTTGGTGCGCTACCTCTCGCTACAGCTGCGCTGGCGCCAAGCCATTGAGGCCAATGCCTCTTACCGCTTCCAAGCCCTCCAAGCCCGCATCCGGCCCCATTTTTTGTTCAACGCCCTCAACACCATCGTCCACTTGGTGGGCAGGAACTCCCGTCAAGCGGAAGAGGCCGTACTCGACCTGGCCGACCTGTTGCGGGTCGCCTTGGCCGAGGAGCGCTGGAACTCCCTGGGACGGGAGTTGGAGGTCACCCGGCGCTACCTCCACATCGAAAAACTGCGTCTGGGGGAGCGCTTGCAGGTGCGCTGGTCCCTGGACCCAGCCCTCGATCAAGGGCAACTGATCCCCGCCCTGTGTCTCCAGCCCCTGGTGGAAAATGCCGTCTACCACGGCGTACAGACCCTCCCCGCTGGCGGCGAGGTCGCCATCGAGATCCGCCGCACTGCCCGCCGGCTCCACATCACCGTGGACAACCCCACGGGTCCCCCGGCGGCCGCCGCCCCCCAGCAACACCACGGCATGGCCCAGGACAATATCCGCCAGCGCTTGGCCTTGGCCTACGGCGACAGCGCCCACCTGGCCCTCACCGCCGAGGCCCACCACTACCGGGCGGCCATCGTCATCCCCCTGGATCGTCGACCCACTGCGTCCCTTCGAGGATGAGGCCATGGCCATCACCGTGCTGATCGTCGACGACGAAGAACCCGCCCGCCAACGCCTAGCGGCCCTGGTGGCGGAGATCGAGGGCTTTGAGGTTTGTGGTGTGGCCCACCACGGCCAGCAAGCCCTGGCCCAGGTGGCAGCACTGGTGCCCGACGTCGTCCTCCTCGATGTGCGCATGCCCGATATGGATGGCCTGGAGGCGGCTCGCCACCTCGACGCCCTGGAGCAGCCGCCGGCGTTGATCTTTACCACCGCCTTTGAGGACTACGCCCTCCAGGCCTTTGCCGTCAACGCCGCGGGTTACCTGGTCAAGCCCGTGCGGCGGGAACACCTGGAGCGCGTCCTCTACAACGCTACCCGCCTCAACCGTTCGCAGCTGCCCTCCGCCTTGGGGATGGCCACACCAACGAGGGAGGAGGCCCCCCCCCGGCGGCAGCACCTCACGGTCCGACTGGGGCAGCGGGTGGAGCGGATCGCCGTGGCGGATATCTACTATTTCCAGGCGCGGCACAAATACATCTGTGCTCGCCACCCCACGGGAGAAGCCCTCTTGGAAGAATCCTTGAAGTGCCTGGAGGAAGAATTCCAAGGATCGTTTTGCCGCATTCACCGCAACGCCTTGGCGGCCACAGCTCACATTCGGATGATCAAAAAAACCGCCGAAGGTCGCTATTGGCTCTACTTCCATGGCATTGACGATCATTTGGAGATCAGTCGCCGCCAGGTGGCCACCGTTCGGCGGGCCATGGGTTGGTGAGCCGGCCGTGGAGGGCTACGGACTTGCCTCACGGCTCGAACTGGCTTAGGATCTCCAATCTGCAGAATTGCCGGAATAGCTCAGTCGGTAGAGCAACTGATTCGTAATCAGTATGTCGCAGGTTCGATTCCTGTTTCCGGCACCAAGGCTATGGAGGGGTTGGCTCAACGGTCTGGCCCCTCGGTTTTTTGTGAGTCCCCGAGCTGGCAGGTCTTCACTCCACCAAATCCTTCCCCCTGGCAAAGCGCCCGGTCTCCCTCAACCATCCGGTCCCGGCCAGGGGTTTTCCATCCCCCCGGTTCTGGGGGGGTGGTGGCAATGTCAGCGCCTCGCCCCATCAAACACCGAATTGCGGCTCATTGCCCCAGGGCTCGTCGCGCGCCGACACCGTCGAAGGCCGCTGCCAGCCAGTGGCGCGGCAGGTGCTCGGCGTAGGCGGCAAACCCGGCAAAGTGGGTGGCGGCGATGCGGTATTCAGTCGCCAAGTCGGTCTGCACTACCGCCGGGTCGTCCGTCGATAGGGTGAACGGCACCCCTGAGCCCAGCCACAACGCCAGGGGATGGTGGGAAAAATCGTCGATGACCCCAAGGGCGCGGTTGCTGGTCAGGCACACGTCCACTGGCGGTGCGTAGGGGCCGAGTCGGTTGATCCACGGGCCGATGGTCACGGCGTGGGTCACCCGATCCGGGGCCAGCGTCTCGACGATGCGCTGGGCGTTGCCAGCACCGGTGGTTTCGCCCGCGTGGCAGGCGGTCTTGAGGCCCATGCGGCGCGCCTGGGCAAAGGCCTTGACCCAGGCTTTGGGGTGTGCCAGCCGCTCGTCGCCGCCGAGGCTCAGGCCCACGACGCCGAGGGCCTTGAGGGTGCTGGCGCGGGCCGACAGGGGCTCGAAGGCCCTCGGCGAAATATGCCAGGGCAGATCGACGATAAAGCGCAGGGTCGGTGCACCGTCGAGGGCGGCGAGGGCAAGATTGATGCGGTCTAGCACCAACACCAGGTCCAGCTTCCAGGAGTTGAGTAGCGCGAGGTTAATTTGTAGCTCGGCGTAAACGATGCCTTGAGTATGGGATCTGCGGGCGTAGCTCAGGGCAGCGTCGACGTAGGCGTCGACGCTGTGGAGGAAATTGAAGTTGTAGCGCAGGTGCTGCAAAAACTCGTCGAAGTTACGAGGCGTGGCGTTGAACGGCGCTGGAAAGTGGATGGGCGCCCGCCAGCGCCGGCGGTGGGCGGCGTCGACGCAGCCTTCGAGGTGGACGTGGAGTTCGCACAGCGGGGGGGAGGTCACAGACTGGGTCGCCGGTTCGATGCTCGTTTCCAACGCCACGCCTCATCCCCTTCCACGGCGTCGCCGCTCCAGCTCCTCGTGCCCCAAGGCCTCCAAGGTGCGGCGATTGCGCTGGTAGATATCCCTGGGATTGGGATATTGGGCCAGCGCCCGACTCACATCCTCCTCGCGCAACAAGTGCAGCAAGGGATAGGGCGAACGGTTGGTGTAGTGGGACACACCCTCCTCGGGCTCTTGGGCAAACAAAAATTGGGGATGAAAAGGGACGATTTGTACCACCCCCTCCAAACCCAGGGGTGACAAAGCCGCCTCTGCGGCGGCGCAGAAGTCCAAAAAATCTTCAAAGCCCAAGGCCAAGCGGGGCAAGACCACCAAACTCGTTCCCCTCACCCCCTGGTCCAAGGCCACCAGATCCCCCAACTCGGCGATGACGTCATCGAGGGCCTCTTGCGGGGTCGAAGCGTAACTCAGGGCCATATGTACCCGCCCCTGACGCCAGGGCAGGGCGGCAAAGGGACACAAGCCGAGGTCGATGACAACATTCTCCAGCCACGCCGCCACCGCCCGGCGGACGGCTGCTAGATCCTCCACTACGTGCTCGCTCACCTGGTTACGCCCCATGACCTCGCCCCCAAAGATCGTAGCCCGTGGAATAATGGGTAATCTGTCAAGCCAACTCCATCACAGACTTTCCAGGGGACACTTCCCTCGTCTGGAGAGGTATTTTGCCGTCAAATAGGCCCCGTGTCACCGAAGTGTCATTTTAGCGTCACTGGAATGCGATTTATTTGGACATCACCGCGGGTCACAATGCCACAAACGTTTGTGAATTATTGTCCATTGAGCAGCATTCCCTATAAATGTGCCACCGCGTCGCTCGACGGTGGATTGAGGGCCCGACGCCCGGCGATCCCCCCTCCAGATACGCGCTGGCCCCAAGCGCGATCTCGAGGTGTATATCATGAGTCAGTCCATCACCGGCACCCCCAACGGCCTGCAACCGCCCGTCGTCGACAACCAGACCCCCATCGCCCCCCAGACCCCCGTCGAGGCGGCCCGCTTTGGAGGGGGTGTGGACCAGCCCGCCACGGCGGCTGGTGCCCCCCGCATGGGCACCCCCGGGGGGGGT
>JBHJHK010000439.1:0-11110 GCA_050330975.1 Candidatus Competibacterales bacterium
CGGCCTCCCCACCCCGCGGCGCGACCTGTGGGACAAAAACAGCTACCGCTGCATCTGGACCCAGGAAAAAATGCAGCCCTGGACCCCCTTGTACCCGGCGGTGAGCATGGTCCGGGCCTCGTGGGGTTGCCGGATGAAATGCACCTTCTGCGTGGTGCCCCAACTCTCCAATAGCACCCACATGGCCAGCCCGGTGGAGCGCACCGCCGACGAAATCGCCAGCGCCCCCAGCGACCACATCTACTTTTGCGACGACGAAAACTTCATCGACGAAAAGTTCGCCCACGACCTAGCCGACGCCCTGGAGCGCCGGGGGGTGAAAAAGCGCTATTTCGCCTGGTCCCGGGCCGCCACGGTGAACCGTTCCCCCGAACTGTTTGTCCGCTGGCGTGAGTTGGGGCTGGACACGGTATTCATCGGCTTTGAATTCATCGATACCAAAGAACTCAAGGCGGTGAAAAAGGGCGGCTCAGCGGCGAGCAACGAACGGGCCCTCAAGGCGTTGCGCTCCCTGGACATCGCCGTCCACGCCGCCTTTATGGTCCAGCCCCACTACGACGAGGGCCACTTTGAGCGCCTGCGCCACTACATCCGCGCCCTGCCCCCAGCCCAGTGTAGCTTCACCGTCTGCACCCCCTCCCCAGGCTCCAAGGACTACGAGCGCATCCAAGACCAGATCTGGGTGGACAACGCCAACGACCTCCACGACTGCATGCACGCCATCACCCCCACCCGGTTGCCGCTGAAGCGCTTCAACCAGCTGTTTGCCCGCCAGGTGGCCGAGGGAGTGGCCAAGACACCCCTGCGGCAAAACCGACATCCCCTGCACCTTGGCGACATCGTCAAGGTGGTGGGAGCCTCCCTGTACTACCAGTACGCCTTCCGCACCCTGGGGTGGAACTACCGGCTGCGCCGCCCCCCGGAAAAATTTCAAGTCTCTAGCGGCCTGACAGCACCAGTGGCGGGGGACTGAGCCCAGCTCAACACCTCGAGTCAAAGGGCGGTGGGGGTGCAGTACCACCTAGCCGTTGCAGACCCTAGGCTTTCGGGCCAAAGCTGGACTACGACCGGTGGGGACGGGCCAAGTACTCCAGCGATTGCATCTCCTGGAGGCGACTCACCACCCGCCGGTACTCAAACTGGAGCTTACTCCCCCGGTAGAGTTCTTCGGGGGGGACCGCCGCCGAGATGATCAACCGCACATTGTGGTCGTAAAAGGCGTCGATGAGGTTGAGAAATCGCCGGGCGGCGTTCTCCAGGGTGGGGGCCAAAATGGGCACCTCGGAGAGCAATACCGTGGGGTAACAACGGGCGATCTCCAGGTAGTCGTTGGCCGAGCGAGGCCCCTGGCACAGGGCGCGAAACCGAAACCACACCACCCCGTCGGCCCGGCGCACCGTGGGAATCCAGCGCCGCTCGATTTCGATCTGCCCGCCCCGCTCCCCGGGTTCGGGGGCCAGGTGGATAAAGGCCTCGTTTAACCTGGCCTCGGCCTCGGCCCCCAGGGGATAGAGGTACACCTCGGCCCGCTCCAAATAGCGCAGCCGATAGTCCACTCCGCCATCGACGTTGAGGACCGTGGTGTGGGCCTTGAGCAAATCGATGGCCGGCAAAAATCGCCCCCGCTGGAGGCCGTCTTTGTAGAGTTCGTCGGGGGGAATATTCGACGTCGTCACCAAGGTCACCCCGGCGGCGAACAACCCCCGCAACAACCCCGCCAGAATCATGGCGTCGGCGATGTCGGCGACGTAGAACTCATCGAGGCACAGCACCCGAGCCTGGAGGGCCCACTGGTTGGCCACCAAATCCACCGTATCCCGGCGGTGGCCCAAGTTTTTCAACTCCCGTTGGACCTGTTGCATCAACTGGTGAAAGTGGAGCCGGCGCTTGCGGGTCAACGGCAGGGCGTCGAAGAAGGTATCGACCAGGTAGGTCTTGCCCCGCCCCACCCCGCCCCACACATAGAGCCCCTTGACGGCCGACACCTTGGGGGGGCGACTCCAGGCCTTACTCAGGCGGGCGGTCAGAGAGCGCGAGGGAATGGGCTCGGGGTGTTGAACAAGTTGGTCGTAGATGGCCTGGAGGTGGCGAATGGCGTTTTCTTGGGCCGGGTCGTGGACAAATCCCGGTCGCTCCAGGTCCCGGCGATAGCGTTGGTAGGGCATGGACGGTGTTGTGGTTGTTTTGCAATAGGTTAGGGCAAATACTGGGACCAGTCGTGGCGGGGGTCGCCAAAGGCAAAGAAATTGGGATTGATCAGGCTGGGGCGGGCATTGTAGCGCAGGGGCCGCATGGCGGTATCGGTCAACCGCCCCCCGGCCTCCTCGACGATGATCTGGGCGGCGGCGGTGTCCCACTCCGACGTGGGACCAAACCGGGCGTAGAGGTCGGCCTCGCCCTCGGCCACCAGACAGGATTTCAGCGCTCCCCCCACGGTGTAGTAGTCGTGCTCCCCCACCTGGCGCAAGAAATCCCGCAAACTGCCCCGGGCGGCGCGGCTGCCGGCGACGCACACCGGCGGTTCGGCCCGGGGCCGACAGCGAATGGCGTGGGCCGCTTGTCCCGGCACCGCCTTAAAGGCGCCTCCACCGCAAAATCCCCAGTAGGAGATGCCGGTGACCGGAACCAAAATCAGCCCAAATACCGCCTGGTGGCGGTGAATGAGGGCGATATTGACGGTGAACTCGCCACATTGATGGACGAATTGCCAAGTGCCGTCCAAGGGGTCCACCAACCACAGCCACTCCCAATGGCGCCGCTCATCAAAGGCCACCCCGGCGTCTTCCTCGGAGAGCACCGGGACCTCGGGCCAAGTGGCCTGGAGGCCGCCGACGATGATGTCGTGGGCCGCCAGGTCTGCGTCGGTCAACAGGCTGCGGTCGTCCTTGTGGGCGACGGTAAAGCCCTGGCGATAGATGGCCTGGATGCGCTCCCCCGCCCGGCGGGCCAGGGCGGCGATGGGGTCCACCAGGGCGGCGAAATCCAAGGTGCTTCTCCCCAAAAACCCCTAGCCCCGCCGCGCCAGCCGGTCCCGGACCAAGTACAAAGCCGCCAGGGAGCGGGCTTCGCTAAAGTCCTCCCGGGCCACCAGGGCCTCCAGGTCGTCCAGGGACCAGGGGACCACCTCCAGGGGCTCGGGCTCGTCGCCGGGCAGGCGCTTGGGGTAGAGGTCGCGGGCCAGGATCACCTGGGTGCGGTGGCCGATATAGTTGGGGGCGATGGACAACGCCGTGAGGTGCTCGAGGCGCTCGGCGCCAAAGCCGATCTCCTCCATGAGCTCGCGATTGGCGGCGTCTAGGAGGTCCTCTCCTGGCTCGGCCCGACCCTTGGGCAACCCCAACTCGTAGCTGTGGGTGCCGGCGGCGTATTCCCGCACCAACAGCACCGTGCCCTCGTCTTGCAAGGGCACGACGATCACCGCGGCAATGGTGGAGCCGCTGGGGATGCGCTCGAACTCCACCTCCACGCCGTTGGAGAACCGCAGCGCCAGGCGCTCCACCCGAAAGAGCCGGCTCTGGGCCGCAGTTTCCACCTTGAGAATTTCCGGCAATTTGGCCATGGGGCTCCCCTGGGGCATTGAAGGATGGCTCGGGCGATGACGCAATCGCAGCGACGAAAAATGGCATGGGCCACTGCTCCGGCCCATGGGACGGACGGGGGCTCGCCGACCCTACCCCCAGCGACCCCTCCCACCGGGCTCATCGAGCCCATTGGCCGCTGTGGCGAAGCACAGTGCTGCCGTCGGGCTGGGGCGGGGCGAGGAGGGGAATCAGCTGCTTGAGCTTGGGATCGGCTTGCTCCCGGGCCCGAAGCGTCGCCTCGACACGGTAGCGACCAGAGCGCTCCAGGGTCAAGTGACCCGTGAGGGCCAAGGGCCCCCCCAGGTCCCGCAGGTTCCCCCGCAGGGATCCGTCGTCGGCTCCCCCCTCCAGGGCCAGGGCAAAATCCCCCAGGGGCAGAGGGTCCCCGAGACGGGTCTGGACGGCGCGCAATTCCACCTCGCCCCGGGCGTCCAAGGGCGCCCCATGGGCCGCCAACTGGATTCGGTCCAGGTCGAAGACCACTTGGGCTGCCACCAGGGCCGCCGGCTGTCCCGCCAGGGCCAAGAGCTGCCCCAGGGCGGCCCGCCCCCGCCAGTGGGATAAGGTCAGCTCGCCGGTGGGTCCCAGGGCCACTCGACCCTCAAAGGCCAATTCTGGACCCTGGGCGTCGATGGCAAACCCCAGGGCAGCGGCGAAAAGCTCGGTGGGCTGCCAACGCCAACCCACGGCATCCAAGCGGCCGTCGGCCAGTTGGATATTGCGCAGCTCGCCCCCGCCCAAGGTACCGCGGCTGACGCCGACGGTCAGGGCGGGAAAGCGCTGTTCCAGGTGGTCGGCGATCCAGGCGGCGGGGAGCAAGGTCAAGGTAGAGCCCCCAAATACCAACACCCCCAAGACCACCAGCCAACGCCCCAAGACCATGTTAGGTTCCCCGGGTCAACAACAACTGGGCGTCCACCCGCCCGGGAGACCGCCGCGCCAACCGGCCGTTGACCACCGAGATCCCGCGTTCCCGGTCCAGGGTCACCAACCAGGCCATGAGGGGGCCAAAGGCGGCGTTTTCCAGCCGTACCAGGGCCCCCTCCCGGGTGAGTTCCAGCTGCACCACCACATCCCCCAAGCCGGCGGCGGCGGCACTGCGGTCCACGGCGGTCAACAGCGGCGTCGTGGCCGCGGCGTCGCCCCGGGCCGGGGCGGTGGAAAACCGGGCCACGGCCCGAGTCATCCAGGCCAAGTCCTCCCGCTGGCGCGCCACGGTGACCTCGAGGGCGGCGAGACGCCTCTGCCAGGGCTCCACCGCCCCCACCCAGACGACCACCGCCAGGGACAGCCCTGCGGCTAGGAGGATAAACCCCCGCTCCCGGGGGGTGCGCTGGCGCCAGGCCTCCATCACGGCCGAAGCCCCAGGCGCACCTGGGCCTCCACGGCATCGCCGCGCTTGCGGGTCTGGATCTCCACCGCCAGGTTGGATCGGTTGCGCAGCTCGGCGGCCAGTTGGTCGAAGCGGGCCAGGTCGCGCCCCGACAACGCCAAGGACAGCTGCCCCGCCCGGTAGTCCAACTGTTCCAACACCAAGTCGTCAAAGGTCTTGAGGACGCTGCCGCCGTGGTAGATCAAGGGCAAAAAGCCCCCGTCCTCCGCCGCCGTGCCCCGGGCGGCCAAGGCCCCCTCCAGCTGCGCCCGGGGGTTGACCACCCGCACGGCATCGGGTACCGCTTGGCGGTAGAGGGCCTCCATGGCCTGGGCCTGGGCCTGGCGCTCGGCCTCCAGGGCCCGATAGGTAAGCCCCTGGGTCGTCAGTTCCACGCCACACCAAAGCCCCGCCAGGGCGGCGGCGACCCGCCAAGGCCCCCAGAACCGCCGCGGCGCGGTGCCATAGGGCCCCTGGAGCAAGTCGATGACCCCCTCCAGCCTCGGGGCCTCGGCGGCCGCCAGGGCCAGGGGGGAACCGGGGCCACACCAAGTGATGGGCGGCCCGATATCCCCCAGGGCAGCGGGGTCTTGGTGGCCGTAGAGGTGGAGTTCCCGGGGCTCGGCCTCGGCCTCGGCCTCGGCCAGGGCCAGCCAGGTGGGCAACAGCTCCCGCTCCACGGCAAAGCCCGTCTGGGGACCGGTGCGCACCAAGGCCCGCTCGGGGGTGAGCAACGCCGTCCAGGCCCCGGGCGCCCGGGGCAGCAGCAGATAGTCGGCCACGGCGGCGTCGGGGGTGAAGCCGGCGGCCCGACAGGCCGCAAGCCCCATATCCAGTTCCCGGCGAGCGATCACCGCCACGGCCACACCGAGGGTGGTCTTGGCCCCCAAAGCCACGTGGAGTTCGTCGACATCACCCGCCAGATCGTCCTCCAGGGCATAGGGGGCCAGCTGGGGCCACGCCCCGGGGCGCCCCGGCAAGGCCACCTGGGTGGTGAATACCCGCTCCCCCTCCACCACCCACAGCCGATTTCCGGGGAGCTCAGCTAGGGTCGCCAAGGGGCCACTTTGGAGGCGGTCCTCGGCCCACCAGGTGGCAGTTGCCGGGGTGTCGACCTCGCTACCCCAAGTATCCAGTTGAAAGGCCAGGGTCACCCGTCACCCCCTAGGCGGCGGCTCAACACCGCGATGGCGGCGAGCCCCCCCAATTCTCGGCGCTGAATGAGACTCTGGAGCTGGACCCGACCGGCGCCGATCTGGGCGGTGGCCTCCAGGGCGAAGAAATCGCTGGCCACCCCCAGGGCGTCGAGCAACTGGGCGGGCCCCGACTCCTCGGGTAAATAATCGGTGAGTTGGTCGACGGCGTCCACCGGCCGCTCCCTGGCAATCCAAGCCGCAGCGGTGTCCACCGACACCGCCAAGACCGCCGCCAGCACCGGGGCAGAAGCGCTGTTGATGTTGAGGTGTGTGGCCTCGGGCAGGGCACTCACGTAAGGGGCGAGGCGCCGGTAGGCGGCGGGGGTCATCCCGGCCACGGCCCGCAACTCGGCGATGCTCACCAACGGCCCATCGGCCGGGCGGTAGGGGGGATCGGCCAGGGTATAGTCGGGGCCCTCGGCGCCAGCGGGGAAACGCCGCTCGCCGTCATTGTCGACCCAGTCACCGATGGCCTGGGCCAGCTGAGGGTCTAGCTCCAGGTGATTCAACAATCGCTCCAAGGCCCGATACCAAAACTGTGGGTCGCCGGGGGGGTCGGCGGCGGCGGCCCCTGGAGGGTTGAGGTTGTTGAGGTTGAACCGGCCCTGGAGGTCGTGGAGCCGGCCCGTCACCTGACCGCCGGGGACGGGGATGGCGGGGGGCAAAATGGCCCAGTCCTCGTCTTGGTGATCCACCCGGCCGTCGTCCTCTTTCAAGACCTCCACGGCCCAAGCCTCGGCGCCCAGGGCGTAATACCCGGCCTGTTGCCCCTGGAGGAGGACGGCGCTGCGGTTGATGGCCCGCTGCTGGTTCACCGCCAAGGCCACGCCGAGGCTGGTGGCCAAGAACACCGCCCACAGCACCGCCACCAGGGCGGCCCCGGGGGTGCGCCGCCGGGCCAACCGGGTCTGGGGGCAGCGCTTCACCCGCCGGCCCCCACTAGCCACAGGCGCACCATATCCCCCTCCAGGCCGTCGTCAAATTCAAAGCGGGCCTCCAGTCCCTGGGGCAAGGGGGGAGGGGAAACCTCCGCCGCGGTGGCCGGGGGCCAGCGGTCGTGCCATCGCCCCTGGGCCCAAAAGCGCAACTCCAGGCGCTGGATCCCCTTCAACAGTGGCAGTTCGACCCCGGGGTCTGGGGCGATGCGGTCTAGATGGAGCCAGTGGCGGCGGAGCAGCTGGCCGTTTTCAATGCGATAGGCCACCCGCTGGAGATCGGCCCGGGGCAAACCCAAGGGGTTGGCCCACCCCCCCCGGGTCAAGGTCAACACATCGCCCTCCCGGGTGGGGCTCGCCAGGGGGGGGCGTTGGATCCCCAGGGGATCGAGGATACCCCGGGGCACCGCCTGGAGGAGGTCTTGCTGCAGACGGTGGAAGGCCAACTGGAGCTCCCCCAGGCGCTCCAGGCGCTGGGCCAGGTCGGTGCGAGCCCCGGCAACGGCCTGGAGACCGCTGAAGGCGGCGGCCCCCACCAGGGCAAACAGGGCCACGGCCACCAGCAACTCCAAGAGGGTCACCCCCCGTTGGCGGGCTCTCGATCTCACAAAGGGTCCCCCCGGCGACGGAAGGCCACGAGGGTGGCGGCCACCTCGCCACCGTCGGGGGCCACCCCCACGGTCATCCGCCGGATACCCGCCACCGGGGTGGACACCACGTCCAGTTGCCAGCGCCAGCGGCGCCCGGCCAGGACTTCCACCCCCTGGTCGCGGCCCACAGGGGGCCAACGGGGGGCCAACAACAGGGCGTTGAGGCGATTTTCCGCCACCCAGGCGGCCTGGGTGCGAGTGTGGAGATACGCCGCCCCCTGGCCGGCTTCGACGGCGATCTTCAACGCCGCCCCCAGGGCGACGGCCACCACCGCCAGGGCCACCAGGAGCTCCAATAGGGTAAATCCCCTCACGGTACAGCCCCTGTGGTCAATCGCCCCAGGGCATCGCCGGCGATTTGCAGCACCGGCTTTTGGGGGGCGCTGGCGTCCCCCGGGCCCACCTGGAGGGCAAAGGATGTCATCTCGCCGCTGGCCATCAACACAATTTGGGGGGTCGTGGGCAATGCCGCGGGCAAAACCACCCGCTGTCCCTCCACATGGAGCGTCAAGGCGTCTTGGGGGTTGAGGGCGACGGGGGGGCCGGCGGCAACCCAGGCCCGCTGGCTTTCCCCCCAAATCGAGGGCGCGTAGTGGTGGCGAGCCAGAACCACCCCCCGCACCCCCCCCTGGAGCTGGACCAAGTCGCGGTGGTGGGCGAGCCAGGCCCGGAAGTCCCCCAGGGCCCTGTGGCGTCGGGCGGCTGGGTCTTGGGGGCTGGTCAACAGCACAAATCCGCCGAGGGCGGCGACGATGGCGACCACCAGCAACATCTCCAGCAGGGTAAAGCCCCTCGGGGGAGCCAGAGACTCGGCGGGGGACACGGGGGGCCGCAACGGGCTCAAGAGTCGGCGGACCAATTGCCGATGTCGGCGTCGACCCCCTCGCCCCCCAGTTGGCCATCGGCCCCCAGGGAATAGAGGTCCACCTCGCCGTGACGCCCGGGGCTCAGGTACTGGTAGGCCCGCCCCCAGGGATCCGCGGGCAGGGCATCGAGGTAGCCCCCCGCCTTGTATGCCACGGGTTCCGGGGGCAAGTTGGTAGGACTCACCAAGGCCTCCAACCCCTGGTCGGTGGTGGGGTAGCGGTGGTTGTCCATGCGGTAGAGGTTGAGGGACGTCATCAGCCCGCGGATGTCCTGCTGGGCCTTGACCACCCGGGCGCGGTCGGGGCTGTCCATGATGCGGGGGACGACCACCGAGGCCAAAATGCCCAAGATGACCACCACAACCATGATTTCGATCAAGGTAAAACCCGCCACCGCCGAAGGAGGCAGGGACAAGCGAGGGGAGGTCTTCGCGTTCAAGGGGGAATCCACTGGAGATGGGACGGCGATTTGCGCCAGGAACTGAAGGTCTATGATAACAAACTGTTTGCCCCTGTCTGCCCCTCGCCAGCGGTCTCGAGCTGCGGGGGATCGTCGCCGACTCTCCACGGTCTCAAGGCAATATCGCCCCTTGTGGTGTTGCCCCCCGCAGTGTCGCACCCCGACGCCCCCCTCCGAAGCCGGTGCCGCCAAGAGATACGCCATGATGTCAAGCGCCAAGCCAAGCCCGTGGACCCGACGGCTCCGACGACCGATGTTGACCGCTGGCCTCGTCGCCGGGTTGGGCCTGGCCGCCCCAGTCCAGGGGGAGCCCTCTGACCACCCCGGCTTTGAGTGCCAGGAGCCCTTTAGACGCTTTGAGCGCTTTGAGCGCTTTGAGCGCCTTGGGGGGCTGGAGCGCTTTGGCGATTTCGACGACGGCCAGCGGCGGGGGGCCTACGACGGCGATGCCCAGCGGTTCTTTCGCCGCCGCAGCGCCGAAGAAAGGGCCCTGCGCTTTTTCCAAGAGCGCCGCAGGCGGGCCCTGTCACGGCCGCAACGGGGAGCGAGGACGAGGCGGCTCAGATGATCCCCACCACGAAAAACCCCACCACCAAGGCGTAGGCGATCCCGGGCAAGGCCCCCAAGATGAGGTCGAGGCGATGATCCAGGCGCTCGCCGGTGATGCGCACCAAGTGCTCCAGGGTCTCGGGTAGCCTGCCCGCCGCCTCGCCGTTGGCGACAAAACCCACCCACTCCCCGTCCACCACCTTGGCAGCGGCCAATGCCTGGGTGACGGTTTGCCCCCGGCGCACCGCCTGGGGCGCCGCCCCCAAGGCCCGGTGGAGCTGTGGGTCGCGGACGCTCGCGCGCACTTGGGCCAGGGCCTCGTCGGCCCGCAACCCGGCGTCTAGCAACAGCCCCAAGGCGGCACAGCAATCCCGCCGCTGGTACTGGTAGAAAAGGGGTAGCGAGAACGGTAGCCGCACCGTTCGGGCGGCCAGTTGCCGATAGCCGTCCACCCCCAGGCGCAGCAGGAGATACCAACCCAGCAGGGTAGTCACCAGGTAAATGCCATAGCCCGTCAGGGTCATGGTTCCCTGGAGAAGGGCCGGCAAGGGCCCCACCACCACGGCCAACACCAGCAGGGCGGCGGGGTAGACCAACTTGGCCTTGAGGCGGCTGATGCGCAACGCCCGTTCGGTGTAGAGGTCCTCCAGGCGGGCGAAGCCCCGCTCCAGGCGCCCACCGGTCTGGACCACCTGGAGGTAATCCCCCTCCCAGGGCAGCCACAACCCACAGCGCACGGCGCCGGGTGCCAGGGTTTGGCCCCGGCGCAGCAACCCCACCAACCGCTCGATGCGCTCGGCCGTGGTGGGCAACGCCCGGGCGATGGCAGCCAGGGTGTCGAACATGGGCACCCCCGCGCCCTCCAGGTGGGCGAACTGGGTGAACAACTGGGCGCGAAACCGCGCTTTGAGCTCTCGAGGGGGCGGTATGGCCAAGGGGCAACTCCCCGGGGTCAATGCCCGTGGGCGCCCATCACGACGGCGCCTCCCCTGGCCCTGGGCCGCCACCGCCCTGGAGGAATTCCACCATGGCGGAGAAATCCCGTCCCCCGTGGCCGGCGGCCTCGAACAGGGCGTAGAGTTGGGCCGCCTGGGCCCCCAAGGGGGTGATACTGCCCGTGGCCTGGGCCGCCGCCTGGGCCAGCTTCAGGTCCTTGGCCATCAGCGCGGTGGCGAACCCCGGGGCGTAGCCTCGGTTGGCGGGGGAGGTGGGCACGGGCCCCGGCACTGGACAGTAGGTGGTGATGGACCAACACTGCCCCGACGAAGTGGACGCCACGTCGAACAGCGCCTGGGGGGTCAAGCCCAGGCGCTGCCCCAGGGCAAAGGCCTCGCACACCCCGATCATGGAAACCCCGAGGATCATGTTGTTGCAGATCTTGGCCGCCTGGCCGGCCCCCGCCCCGCCGCAGTGGACGCTGCGCTTGCCCATGGCGGCCAACAGGGGTTCGGCTTTGGCAAAGGCCTCTGGAGTCCCCCCCGCCATAAAGGTCAAGGTGGCC
>JBHJHK010000440.1:0-4766 GCA_050330975.1 Candidatus Competibacterales bacterium
GGGGGCGCCGCTGCCGGGGCCGCTGGAAAGGGAGTCGCGGCGTCCAAATCGCCGTCATTCCCCATGGCGCCCAGGTCTACAGCCGGGGCGGTGACGGTTGGGGCGGGGGGCGAGGCCACCGGTGGGGCCCGTTCTTCCCGGGCCGCCGCCAGTTCGTCGGCCGAGGGCAGTTCATCGGCGATGGACGGATCTAGGAAACTCACAAAGGGCACGCACTGGCCATCGCTGCCCAGGGTGAAACCCACAGCACAGGGTTGGCAGACCCCGGCGGCGTCGACGTTGTCCGAGGGGCAAACGCAGGCTAGACCCGAGGCGTTGGGGGCAAAGCCCTCGCCGCAGGTCTGACAGCGGCCGTCGATGAAGGCCTGGTCTTTGGCGCAGCTGGCGACCCCCCGGGGCGTGATGCGGCTTATGACGATGCGCAAGTCCCTTTGACCCGTGTAGGCCCAGGTGGACAGGGGCTGTTCGCGGTAATCCGCGGCGAAGGCCTGGCGCCGACGGGCGAGGTCGGGGTCGTTGCGGCAGGTCCCTGCACCAAAATGGACGCCATCGGTGACGGTGATCTGGTAGTGGAGCCTGGGACCGGCGGTGGCCAGGCGCTGGCTGGCTTGCCACTTGGCCAGGTCTGGGGCCTCAAAGCCATCCCGAAGGTTGGGGCGTTCTGTGGGGTCGAGGGCACGGCGGAAGGCCTCGAAGTAAAAATCCCGCAGTTGGCCTGTGGCCCCCGGGGTGTCGGGGGTGGCGACGATGGGGAGTTCGGGAAACGGCCGAGTGCAATTCCCAGGGTCGGCTCCGCCGAATCCCAACAGCACCAAGGTGTCTCCCGCCGTCCACAGAGGCCCGGTGGGCAAGGCCTCTGGGGGTATTGCTGTGGACCCTTGGGGTTGCCACAGGCGGGCATCGGGCGGTTGACCTGCCAGCAGGGCATCCACCGCTTGGGCGACCTCCCCCATGACACCGTAGGGGTTGGGGTTAGAGGGCAGGGCACTGCTGGAGACGTCGAACAACACGGCGACGTCTTCAGCCATGGCCAAGGTGGTGGGGAGACTCAACAGTAGTCCCCCAAAAACGAGCAGCGCGCGAAGTGTCGGCATGACGTTGGCCATCTAGCTCTGGACCCGCCCCCCCTATGCAAAGCTAATGCCCACGGCAATGGGGCGCCGTTGGGGGCGTCGTTGGGGGCTTAGAAGAGCCCCCCAGGGGCAAAGCCTGCCCTTGGGTGGGGCAAAAAAAACACCCATGGGCGAAAATGCACCAAAAAAGGGCGCGGGAGGGGCGCGCCGTGGGGGAGGAGATGATCCTAGCGCAGGGCTTTAAAGCCCAATTCCCGGGCGCGGCGCACCTGGGCGTCGAGGGCCGAGTACTGGCTCATGGGCAAACGCACTAGGGCCCCCAAAAACAAGCTCGCCCTCACATTGGCGAGGTCGGGGTCGGCAAAGGCCCCTTCCAGGCCCGCCTGAATCGCCGGGAGATGGGCGTCTTTGTGGGTGATGTAGGGCGGTGCCGGCGCCGGTGGCAGGTGGCAAAGGATGCGGACGTTTTCCAAAATCCCCGGGGCGTAGCGCGCCAACAGGGCGTAGGTCACGCTGTCCACCGCGCAGACGTCCACCTCCCGGCGGTGGACCTGGAGCACACTATTGCGCATGTTGCCGGTGACCCGCACCGTCTTGAAAAACCGACCCTCGTCGGCCAAAGGCGCCACCAGGGCCCGCAGGGCGTTGTAGCCGAACTGGGAAGAATAGCGGTCGATGGCGCAGTGGGTGCCGTAGAGCTCCCGGGGATCGCTGGCGGGGTGATGGTCGTGGACCAGCACCATTCCCCCCGTGCGATCGCCCCGACTGCCGGGGACGTTGAAGCAAGGGGTCGCCACCAACTGCACCCGGTGGCGCAGGCGCAGCAGCCCGTAGCCACAGGTCTGACTGAGCAAGGGCGACCCCTGGAGCCAGTGGGTGTCTAGATCCTGGGGGCGCTCTAGGCGCGTCGGGGCGCTGGTGACGCCGGCGCGCACCAGGTGACGTCCAAGCCCAGTCCACCAGGCGTCGGTGATGTCGCGCAGTTCGGGGAAGTCAAACAGGGGTAGAGAGGCTTTGAGCATGGAGACTTGGGTGAAGCGATGCAGACGCACCGAGGAGTGCCCAGGGAGAAGCATCCCTGTCCCGGGGGCGGATTTGGCGATATCCTTGGTAGCCTTGGGCCCTGGGACTGTCAATCCCAAACGGCCCAGACCCCACCGAGACCGGGCTCACCTCTGGGAGGACAGAGGAATCGTCTGGCGGTTTCCCCTCGCCAATGGGCATTGAGGGCAAGGGTAGGGCGGGCTCGGGCGCCGGGGTGGGGGTATTCGATGGGGTGTTCAACGCAGGCCCTTGGTGTTTTGATGCAGTTTACGTCCCAGTGTATCCCAGTGTATCGCAAAATTTCTCGAGACAGTGGCGAGGCTCTTCCATGACGGCAATGTTCGATTTTGTCCGACTCTCCCGAGCCCCCATGCTCTGGGGAGCGTTGGTGTGGTTAGTGGCGGTGGAGGTGGTGGCCAGAACCACCTATTACTATCCCAGCCGAAGCCGCGCCGATTACGCGTTTCAAATTCCCTCGGGGTGGACCCTTGAGCCCCAGGAGGAAGGACCCGAGCTCCAGTCCCCCTCGGGCCATATCAGCGTCACATTCGTCACCGTGCGGGAATCCCAGGAGCGGGCCTTGAACTTGTTGGTGGCGGAGACCGAGCTGATTTTGGGCTACGAACTCCAAAACCCCAGCGTCCAGGAGGGCGGATTTCAGCCCCTGGCCCTGGAGAAGCTCAGGGGCATCCAGTTCAAAGCCCGGGGGGAGGGCAATGATGGCCAAGAGAAGGTCATGGACTTCGTCATCGTCAGCCCCAAGACCCGGGTGTGGATCTTGGTCCACGCCACCAGCGATGTGGTGGCGCCCCGGGGCGAGCAAGCCCAGCTCATTCAATTGTTCGATTCCCTGGGGCCGGCATGAGGTGGCCAGTGGCCTTGGCAGGGGGGCTGTTGGCCCTGGCCGGCACGGCTCCCGCCCCCGGGTGGGGGGCCAGCTTCGACTGTGCCAAAGCCCGGACGACCGTGGAAAAGACCATCTGCGGCCACCCGGTGTTAGACGCCCAAGACACCGAGCTCGGGCGCCTCTACCGCACCCTGCGCCGCCGTCTGGCCCCCCACCAGGCCCAGGCCCTGCGGGATGACCAGCGCCAGTGGTTACGCCTGCGCGGTGCCCTGTGTCCCGCGTCCAAGGCCGCCTGCCTCCAGGTGGAGTACGCCGAGCGCAACGCCGATTTGACCGCCCGTCTCCAGGACCTAGAACCTCGAAGGTGAGGTGGGGGCTCGAACCCTCAGCTGGACCACAGGCGGCGCGCCCAGCGCCGTCCCCGCCGCAACGGCTCGGTCAGCCGCCAGGAGTTGGACTCCAACATGGTCTTGAGTTGCTGCTGGACGTTGGCCGCGCCCTCCGCCGGTTGGTTGAGTTGGCGTTGTAATGCGCTGGTCTCCTCCCGCAGTTGTTCGCAGAGCTCCCGGTAGTAACGGGCCTCTCCCTCGGCTCGCTCTAGGCGCTGGCCGAGGTCCTCTCGGTTGCCAAAGTTGGGGTTGTGCCCCGCCACCGTCAGCGCCGGTCCCCCGGGGTGGTCGGGGGTGTCCTCGATGACCTTCACGTCGACAAAACCCACGTGGTGGAGGGCGTCGAGGAGGGTCTGGCGCTCTATGCGGTGGGCGCTTTGGTGGATGCCGGCCCAGCCGCGGCTGTGGCTACTGTCGTCGTAGGGCACCTCGTAGTAGTCGCAGGTAAAGCCGTGGACGGTGACGGACTTGGCTCGACAGTGGGCGGCGTGGGCCTCGTTGAGATAGTGGGTCCAGATGAACACCCTAGGGGCCGTTTGGGCGATGAGGTAGAGGGTGTGGACCGGATCGATCATGTGGTACAACACCCCGCAGGCGAACACCAGATCAAAGGTGCGGGGCTTGGCCTCCAAATAGCGGTTGAAATCCCCTGGCAAAAACTGGGCTTTAAGCGCCAAAACTTCCTTGGCGATGAGGCTTTTGAGATACATCTCGGGGCTGGCGTCGATCCCCAACACCCCCTTGGCCCCCAACTGCTCCAACTGGTAGGTGTGCCCCCCCTCCAGGGACCCCAGCTCCAAGACCTCTAGACCTTCGAGGCCGCCACAGGCCTCGGCCGCCTGGCGGGGGCGGGGGTCGCGTTCGAAGAACAGATCCATGCTCCCGGTGGTGAGGCCATCCACGGGTAAGCGACTCACCCAGCGATCGCGAAATAAATCGACGGCGGTTTGGTGCCCTGGGGCGGCGGCGACAAAGCGTTCAAACATAGCTGACCTTTGGAGAGAATCCTTGACGGTGGACGGAAAAAAACTAGGGCGATCATACGCCCCTGGAGAAGGTGACGGTACACGCCCCATGGGGCGAAATCTCCTGGGGGCCTGGGTAAAGGGCTTACTCGCCGTGCTGGTGGTGGCCTGGTGGACGGGGGCGGTGGCCCAGGACCACGGGCGAGCCGTGGCCAAATTCGTCAGCGGCGACCTCTACACCTTTGATCAAACCCACCTCGAGGCGTTGAGCCGCGCCCTCAAGGCGGCCCATATCAACACCATCGCCAATCCCTTGGCCTGGAGCGTGGTGGAGCCCGAACCCGGGCGCTTTGCCTTTTCCCCCTACCGGGCGAGCTTTGACTACCTGCGGGAGCAGGGCTATCGGTTGGTCGTGGTACTGGATACCTGGGGGCGGGACCGCGTCACC
>JBHJHK010000441.1:0-3086 GCA_050330975.1 Candidatus Competibacterales bacterium
AAACCCCAGATTCCTCGGACACGCACCCCCAATCACCCTCAGATCCGGTCGCGTCCAAACCCATTTCCCGCCACAATGCATCCCTTGCATCCACCCACCCCCTTTACACCGTCTCCTACCATCCCCAGCGTTCCATGGTGCCCTCGCCCCCCCGTCTGGCCCTGGAGGCCATCACTAAGACCTTTGGCGCGGTGGTCGCCAACGCCGCCGTGGACTTGGTCGTGGCCCCGGGGGAAATCCACGCCCTGGTGGGGGAAAACGGCGCCGGCAAATCCACCCTGGTCAAAATCATCAGTGGGGCCTTGGCTCCGGACGGCGGTCGGGTGCACTGGGATGGCCAACCGGTGGCCATCCCCCACCCCCGGGCGGCTCGCCAGCTGGGTATCGCCTTGGTGTTCCAGCACTTCGCCCTGTTCGATACCCTGACGGTGGCGGAGAACATCGCCCTGGGCCTCGACACCTGGAAAAGCCCCGCGGCCTTTGGGGCGGACATCAGCGCCGTGGCCCAGAACTACGGCCTGCCCGTGGACCCCCGGCGCCGGGTGGCGGATCTATCCACGGGGGAGCGCCAGCGGGTGGAAATCGTCCGCTGTTTGCTGCAAAACCCCAAGCTTTTGATCATGGACGAGCCCACGGCGGTTTTGACCCCCGCCGAGGTGGCACCGCTGTTCGCGGTGTTGCGGCGGTTGGCCGCCGAGGGCTGTAGCGTGCTCTACATCACCCACAAACTCGACGAGGTCCAGGCTTTGTGTCACCGCGCTACGGTGTTGCGCCGGGGACGGGTAGTGGGGCGCCTTGTGCCCCGTCACACCACCAGCGCCCATTTGGCCCAGCTGATGACCGGGGGGGAGGAGGGGGTTTTCCCCCGAGCGCCCGCCGAGCCCACCCCCGCGGAGGAGGTGGTGTTGCGGGTGCAAAACCTCTCCCTCTCCCCCAAAGACCCCTTTGGTATGCCCCTTTGTGCCGTGGAGCTCGCGGTGCAGCGCGGCGAAATCGTCGCCATCGCCGGCGTGGCGGGCAATGGCCAAGAGGAACTCATCGCCGCCTTGGGGGGCGAGCGACCCACGGCGCCAGAGACGGTGACCCTGGCCGGGCGACCCGTGGGGCACTGGGGGCCGTTGGCCCGGCAGCGGCTGGGGTTGCGCCTGGTCCCCGAAGAGCGCCTGGATCGGGGGGCGGTGAGGGCCTTGAGTTTGCGGGACAACGCCCTGTTGACCGGTCAGGCCTTTACCAGCCGTTGGGGCGGTTTGCGTCGCTCCAAGGCGGCGGCCTTCACCGCCGACGTCAACCGCGCCTTCCAGGTGGTGGCCCCCTCGGTGGATACCTTGGCCTCCCGCCTGTCGGGGGGCAATCTGCAGAAGTTCATCGTCGGCCGCGAGGTGCTCCACCACCCCCAACTCCTAGTGGTCGCTTACCCCACCCGGGGGGTGGATGTGGCGGCGGCGGCGACCATCCACCGCGCCCTCCAAGACCTCAAGGCCAAAGGCGCGGGGATCGTGGTGTTCTCCGAGGAGTTGGACGAATTGCTGAGCTTGGGGGACCGCATCGCCGTACTCCACCGCGGTCGCCTGTCGCCCCCGGTGGCCGTGGCCACCACCGACGCCACCGCCTTGGGGTTGCTCATGGGCGGCGAGGCGCCTCGCTGATGGGGGCGCGCCTCATCCAGGGAATCACCGCCCCTTTGCTGGCGGCGCTGGCCACGGTCTTGGTGGGGGGGGTGTTGTTTGCCGCCCTGGGCAAGCCCCCCTTGACGGCCCTCTACATCTTGTTCATCGCCCCGGTGAGCGACCTCTATGGCCTCGGCGAACTGGGGGTCAAGGCCGCTCCCTTGGCGTTGTGTGCCATAGGCCTGGCCTTGGGTTTTCGCGCCGGGGTGTGGAATATCGGCGCCGAGGGCCAGTTGATCATGGGGGCCGTAGCCGGTGGGGGGGTGGCCTTGGCCTTCCCCACGGCCGGTCCTTGGCTGTTGCCCGCCATGGCCCTGGCGGGGGCCTTGGGGGGGTTGGCCTGGGGTTTGATCCCGGCCCTTTTGAAGGTCAAAGCCAACGCCAACGAGATCCTCACCAGTTTGATGCTGGTCTACGTGGCCGAACTCATCTTGGGCTTCTTGGTCCACGGCCCGTGGCGAGACCCCGCCGGCTACGGCTTTCCCCAGTCGGCGCTGTTTGCCGAGGCGGCACTGGTGCCGATACTGGTGCCGGGTACCCGCCTCCACGCGGGCGTGTTGGTGGCCCTAGTAGCTCTGGTGGGGGTGGGGCTCGCCATGACCCACACGTGGCCGGGCTTCCAACTCAAAGTGTTGGGCCTCGCCCCCCGGGCGGCGGCCTACGCCGGTTTTAGCCGCCCGCGATTGACCCTGGGGTGCTTTGCCGTCAGCGGCGCCTTGGCGGGGCTGGCGGGGCTTTTGGAGGTGGCCGGTCCCATCGGGCAACTCACGCCGACCATCTCCCCGGGCTATGGCTTTGCCGCCATCATCGTCGCCTTCGTCGGTCGCCTCCACCCCGTGGGGGTGGCCCTGGCCAGTGGCCTGTTGGCCTTGCTGTACCTGGGGGGCGAGCGGGCCCAGATCGAACTCAATGTCCCCTTGGCCATCACCGGGGTGTTCCAGGGCCTATTGCTGTTTTTGCTGCTGGGCGCCGACGGGGTGGTGGCCCGCTGGCGACGGCGGCGAACCGGCAACACCCCCATCCCGCGGGGGATGCCGCAAGAGGAGCGTTAAATGGAAAGCGCCACTTGGGTGTTTTTGTGGCTGTCCACCGTCCAGGCCGGCACGCCGTTGCTGTTGGCAGCCCTGGGGGAGCTGGTGTGCGAGCGAGCCGGGGTCCTCAATTTGGGGTTGGAGGGGATGATCTTGATGGGGGCCGTGGCGGGTTTTGCCGCTTGCTTGATGAGCGGTCTGCTGTGGGTGGGGGCGGCGGCGGCGGCCGGGGCGGGGATGGCCATGGCGGCGGTGTTCGCCGGGCTCGCCTTGACCCTCAGGGCCAACCAGGTGGCCACGGGGTTGGCCTTGCCCCTGTTTGGCGTCGGCCTCAGCGCCTTTGTGGGCCGCGACCTCGTGGGAATCCCCCTGGCGGGCTTTACCCCCG
>JBHJHK010000442.1:0-2349 GCA_050330975.1 Candidatus Competibacterales bacterium
ATTGCGCACCCTCAATCCATACCCTAATGCCTCAATGGGCGAGCCATCATAGCGCCCAAAGGGAATGTATAAAAGTCAAGATGGCGTGACAGTGGGGCATGACAGAGGGCGAGCACACTGGAATGTAGTGGTTTTAGTACATCGAATGAGGCTGGCTAAAATCTATAAATCCCCAAAGACTTTAAGGTGGCTGGGGTCAAGGCAGCCCCCCCGGGGAATATGAGCAATATTCCCCGGGGGGGCTGATCCGCGCTTCACCCCGTGGGCCTCCCTCACCCCCCTCGACTGCGATCCGGCGCTGGGGGGTGGGGAGACCGTCGACACCTATCCCTAGACCTCCCCCAACAACGCCGCCACCAGGACATCCACCGGCATATTCCCACCGGCCCTGAGTTCTTCGGCCGTGGGTGGGCGGTCCAGCAACGCCTGGTAGAGCAGCGCCACCGGCAACGTCGCTGCGGTCCGATGGCGGTTTTCTGGCGACTGGGCAAAGGCGTCGAGGACCTCCCCCCGGCTTTGCCCGCCGGCCAGGGCGGTGAGCCAGAACTCGACGCCCTCAGCATCGCCAAGGCGGCCCAAGACGTTTTGGTAGAGGGCTTGGACAAAGGCCTCTGGGTCGGTGGGATCGTCCAGGCGGGCCGTGAATTCCGGGGCGTTGGCAAAGGCGGCGGCGATGGCTAGCCGGTCTTCTGTAGCCGCTAGGCGCGCCAACCAGTACTGGAGGCCCGCGGCGTCGGGAAGCCGGTCCAAGGCCCCCCCGAACAGCCGGGAGACGGGGGCTACCTCCTCGATGAACTCGTCCCTCGACAAAAGTGCCTCTACCAGCTGCCCGGGGGGGAGGGCCAGGCCGGCCGCTTGTTCATCGGCCCCGGGGGGTCGGCCCAACACCCCCCGATACAACGCCTCCACCACGGCGGGGGTCGTGGTAAGGGGGGGCGGATCGACGGCCTGGAGGCCATCCCACCAGGGGGGGTTGGCGTCGATCCAGCGATCGGCCGCCGACCAGCGGGGGGCCTGGCGGCGGTCTTGGTAGACGTGTTCCAAAAAGCCAAACCGGGCCCACGTCACCTCGGGGTCCAGCACCTCCGCCGAGTCGAACATCGTCTGCAGGGTCACCCCGACGGCCCGGCTGCCGTCGAGGAGGTCGGTCATCAGCGTCTCCATGCGGGGGTCCCCCAGGAGATCCACCAACAGCTGGTTGACGGTTCCATCGCCGGTGGTGGTCACCAGGTGGGGGCCGCCTTCATAGGTCACCAGGGGACGCCCTAGCTGGGCACTCAAGGCGCTGTAGTCCGCCAAGGCCGCCAGGGTGCCGGGGAGGCCGCCGTCGAAGAAGTCCGGGGGCTCGTCGGGTTGGCCCCGGGGCGGGATGTCGGGGACTTGACCGCTTTGCAGATAATCAAAGGCGTCGTCCACCGTCCAGGTGGCCACATAGGGAAGGTTGGCCTCAAGGCCCAGCTCGCCGCCGAAGTAGTTGGCCACGGCGATGACGTCGATGTCTCGATGGGCCGGCCGCTGGAAGCGGGTGCGGCTTTCAAACAGGGCGCCTCGCTCAAACACCCCATCGTCGTCCTCGTCCCGGGCGTAGATCCAGCGGTTGCCGATGAAGGCGCCAAACACCCGCACCACCTGGTCGGCCCGGCCCAGGCGGGCAAAGTGTTCTTCGAAGGCGTTGGTGTGGTCGACGGCCTGGATGGCGCAGTAGCTCAGGGCGGCGAAGTAGGGGTTGGCGGTGGGATCTTCCGGGTCGAAGAGGTCGAGGGCCACCCCCTGGGCCTCGGCGTATTGGTAGGTCGTGGAGATGCCGTTCCAGCACTCGTTGCTGTATTCGACGAAAATGCGCCGTTCCGGGTCCAGGTGTTGGGCGAAGAACGCCGCCATGTGCCGGGTGTAGTCCCGGCTGGCGGTGTGGGGGACGTGGATCCACACGTCGGTCTCCAGGGTGTTGCCCAGGGCGGCGATCATTTCGTAGGGCCAGCGCAGGCCGTAGCGAAAATCCTCGGGGAGCATGCGATCGGACCACTCCCGGTCGGTGACATGGGTCTCGCCCTCGACGGCGAAGTCCCAGACCCCCTGGGGGTGGGTGAAGCGCAGCAGGCGGTATTTCTCCCAGGCCGCCAGGAAGGCCGGGTTAAAGGGCTGGGTCCGGTGGGTCGCCTCGTGGCCGGGGAGGAGAAAGCGCAGCTCGGTCACGGGATTGTCGGCGGCAGAGGCCTCCAAGACCAAAATCAAGCCCTCGCTTTGGCTGGGGTCAAAGGTGACGGTCTGGCGGTAGGTGACGCCGTCGTCGAGGCGGGTCAAGGGGCCCAGGGTAAAGCCGCTGCCCTCAAAGCCAATGCGGCCCTCGCC
>JBHJHK010000443.1:0-2928 GCA_050330975.1 Candidatus Competibacterales bacterium
ACTTGAGGTAGATCTCGTCGGGATAGACGCCGCGGTCGGGCCACAGGGTGGCGCAGGGGGGGGGAGTTGGCCGGCGGCCACCGCCTTTCTAAGGCGCCGCTGTAGAGCGACGCCGTGGGGAAAATCGAGGCAGCCCGGGGCCGCCCCCCGCAGTCTCAGGATCAAGCCGGCAGCGGCACTGCCGCTCCCCACCGCGGTGGGATCCAGTTGGCGCACCAGGGCGGCGCTGCCGGTGCAGTCCACCACGCCGCGGGGGCTGAGCCGTTGGCGTTGGCCGGTTGGCAACGCCAGGGTGAGTGTGTCGATACGGCGCCGGTCGGCCACAGGGGGGGCGTGGCACTCCACCACCTGGCAGCGGCGTTGGACGGTGATGCCCGGGTACTCCGCCAGCCACTGGGTCACGTGGGCTTCGTAGTGTTGGGGGTCGACGCTCAAGGTCCAAAGCTTGCCCATTTGCCGCTTGCTAGTGTGGGGCGAACTGGCCAGCAAGCGCTCGGCGAGTTCCAGGGGGAGCCCCTGGTTGAGGGGGGTGCCATCGCCGGCGTAGAGGCCCCCTAGGGTGTGGATGAGGGCTTGGGCGACGGTGCCGCCCAAGCGCGGACTCTTTTCCACCAGGATCACCCGGGCGCCCCGGCGAGCCCCTTCGATGGCGCAGGCCAGACCCGCAGCACCGGCGCCAGCGACGACCAAGTCCACTGAGTGGAGGTCTTGGAGGGAGCTCTGTTGCAGGTGCAAATTCATCCCTTCCAAATTCTTCCCTTCAGTGCAGCTTAGAATGGGATATTGCCCCTGGGAAATCCAGTGGACAAACCCTGATCTATTACAGCAAGACTTGGCTGTGGACGCAATGGCGTTGGAGCGCTCGCAGCGGTGTTTGGCGTCGCCCAGTACAACAGGGATTTGAACGTGTGAGTTCATCCAGCTTTATCGAGTCTGCGCCGCTCCTTGAACGAAGCCTTCTTCGCCGTGCGAGAGCCTGATCCCCCACCGCTGGGCTTTTGGCCCATGGATGCGCGGTTGAACGTTCTGGCCCAGGCCCCACCGCGTTGCTTTGCAGCCGCTTCGAACACGCCTTCAGCGAGGCGCGCCTCAAGGCCTGATTTGAGCAGACAGCGACGCGGCCACACACTCAGCCGCCCGCCGTTCTCGTTGCCTTTGCCGTGGCCCGTCTGGCGTACCATCTGCTCTCGCGGTGATCAATGGTTTTGCGCGTCCATCAGTCGTAAAAAAAACATTGCTAATATTCGCAATCTGTGTCATTAGTGCATTATGTTTTTCAAACAGTTGACCGCTGCTAGATCGCACAAAGCATCATCTAAAATCAAAGCGCTGTACCAGATCGAGAAGAGCTGTCAAACTGCGTAGGACATATCTGGTTTTGCAGGGAGCTGGCGTGTTACAAGATATAGTGAAGGGCCACAAGTCCCGTCGAGGTGGCGATATCGTCCTCGCAGTGGTGGTGTGGTTGGCCATGGGGACTGACCCAACCCCCGCCACCGAACTCAGCGTTTTGGCCTGGTGTGATCACCTCGATCGCGCCCTGCTGACACCCTTTGAAGAGCGCCACCAGGTGCGGGTCAACGTCAAATCCTACGATGTCCCCGGCACCGCCTTTGCCACCATCGAGCAATCGCGCCCCGGCGATTGGGACGTTTTTGCCTTCGACAGCGTCGATGCCCCCAGGATTATCGCCCAGGGGCTACTGGCGCCCCTGCCCCGGGAAGCCTTTGACTTTGACCGGCTCTTCCCCGCCCTGCGGGACATTCCCCTCCACCGGCAAGGCGAAACCCTCTACGCCATGCCGGAGAAGTTTGGTTACGCCTCCCTGGCCTTCAATGCCACCCGGGTGGAAAGCTCCGCCATCGACACCCTGGCGACCTTGTGGGATCCCCGCTACCGCGGTCGCATCGCCATCTTCGACTACCACGTCCCCATCATCAACATGGTGGCCATCGCCCTGGGGCTGACCCCCGATGAAATCACCCTTGAAACCCTGCCGCGGATCGGCGAGCGACTCTTTGCCCTGCGGGCCCAAGCCGCCCTCGTGGGGGATGTCATATCGGTGCAGACCGCCCTTGTCACCGGCGAGGTGGACATTGTGGTGGGGGGGAGCGAGTACGTGGTGGCCAACCTCCACGCCGAGCGCCCCGAGTTGGATTGGACGCTGCCCCGAGATGGGGGGCTGCGTTGGATGCAGTCCATCGGGGTTTTTGCCGATAGCCAACAACCCGATCTGGCTTTGGCGTTCGTACAATACTTTTTGAGTCCCGAGGGCCAAGCCCAGTTGGCCACCTCGACGTGTTTTTGGGCCATGCCGGTCAACCGACAAACCCCCTTGAGTGAATCGCAAAAGCAGGCACTGCGCTGGGAGCAGCAGCCGACCTATATCGCCAATTCTTACCTACAAAAGGTGCCTTCCCCCGAATTGGATGCCGCGATGATAGAGCTTTGGTTGGAATTTTTAAGTCGCTAGAGACATCGCGTGAATCACGCAGCATGCCATGGGATGGCATGGTAAACGACATCCCCTCGATTGATTATTGATTTTTTTAAACATTTGCCCTCCATTGAAACTGACACAACGGACTGCAATGACTATGAGCACTGGCAAGTACAATCGCCGCGATTTCATTAAACTTTCCGCCGGAGCGGCTGGCGTCACCGCGGCCAGCGCCACCGTGAGTTACCTCGGCGCCCAGCCTTCCAGTGAGCGCATCATCGAGCGGGTGGCAGCCAATACCGATATCGCCTGTGGACCCTTAGGGCTCATCCAGCGGGCCGACGGCAACAGTTTTGTCGTCAATGGCAAGACCTATCCCTTCAAGGATCCCAACACCGGTGAGCTGCGCTACCACGAGCCCATTCGCCACCGCGCCCCGCCCCACCAACCCCCGCAACACCCTACCCCACGACTTGATTTTTGTGGGC
>JBHJHK010000444.1:0-11493 GCA_050330975.1 Candidatus Competibacterales bacterium
GGGGGCCGCGCCATCCCCGACCTTTCGCCGCCCTCGACGTACCCTCCCCCCGCTTCCCACACACGCCGTCCCCGTGGACCAGTCGACCGGACATTTCGCCGTCCGCTACCCGGCGGCGAGCCCTGTCTCGGTCGCCTCAGATGGCCAGTGGCAGCGGGTGGCCCTGGGACGCGACACCCAGACCATCCACCACCGCTACCAATGCGTACCCCTGGCCGACCCCCAGGTCTATCACCAGGTGATCTTTGACGCCCCCCTGGGCCGTCCCCTCCTAGCCGGGCCCCTGCAGATCTACCGCGCTGGCCACTACCACCTCGCTGGCCCCTTGCCCACCACGCCGCCGGGGCAGCCCCTGATGGTCAACCTGGGGGTGGAGCCCCATATTCGCGTGGCGCGCAACGTCACTGTTCAGGAGAAGGGCGGCGAGGGTCTCCTGGGCCACAAGACCCATCTCGAGCACACGGTGCACATCGAGGTCCATTCCCAGCTGGCCCAAACGGTGACCCTGGACCTGTTCGAGCGCATCCCCGTCAGCCACCCCGACAACCCCAAGGGGGAGGTGGAGATCAACCTCCTCCACGCCGAACCCCAGGTCGAGCCCTACGACCAAACCGAGCGCCAACGCCCCCTTCGGGGGGGCTGGCGCTTTTCCCTGGCCTTGGCTCCCCGGGAAACCCGCCGCTGTGTGTTGACCTACCGCATCACCCTCGGCAATAAACAGACCCTCGAGGGGGGCAACCGCCGTGGCTGAATTCACCCCCTCCCCACCCGGCGACGCCGAGCTGGCGTTTCCCGGCGCCTCGGTGACCGTCCCCGTGGTGGCGGTGCAAGTGATGGAGGATCGGGCCCTGGTCACCCGGCGGGGGGTCCTCGCCCTGGAGGCGGGGGATAGCGTCTGGACCATCACCCCCGTGACGCCGCTCCTGGTGGACGTGAGCCTCAGCTGTCGCATTGTCCCCCCGGAGGACCCAGCCCTCGACACCCCGCCCCAGGTGCTCAATACCCAAGTCCAGCGCCGCTACCTGGCGGCCAAGGCCCGCCCCGAGGCGGAGCAGAAGGCCCACCGAGAATTGATGGAGCTGGTCTCGGTCTACCGAGGCACCCGGGATGGGGTGGAGGTCGCCCACCGAGAGCGCCGGTTGCTCCGCCTCGCCCTGGAGCATCTCCAAGTCCAGCTCCAGGATCGCCTGGCGGTGGGGCATTTTGACGCCCATTTCCCCGGGGCCATGGCGGCGTTGTTCGAGCGCCGCGCCCAGGTGGAACAACACATCCTCCAAGATGAGCGCCTCCAGGGGGAGCGGGTCCGGCGCTTTGAGCAGTTGCTGGCGGTCTACCAGGAGGCCATCCGCCAGGTTTACCACTACCAGGGGGCGGTGACCACGACCTTTTGGGCCCCCGTGGCCGGCCACTACCCCGTGGAGTGGAGCTACCAAGTCCCCTGTGCCCTGTGGCGCCCCTACTACACCGCCGAGCTCCAAGGGGCGCCGACAGACGCCACCGTCCGCTGGCAATCCCACGCCATGGTGTGGCAAGCCACGGGGGAACGTTGGACCGACGTCGCCCTGACCCTATCCACGGCGCGGCCCGCCCTGGGAAACCAGTTGCCCCTGTTGAGCGACGACCCCGTGAAGGTCCGGGACAAGACCGACGAGGAGCGCAAAACCATCCAGGTGTCGTCCCGGGAACAAACCATCGCCACGGCGGCGGCAATCCCCCAGGGGGAAGCCGCAGACACTCCCCCCGGCCTCGACGACGGTGGTGAAGTGCGCACCTATGGAGCTCCCCACCCCGTGACCATCGCCGCCGATGGCCAACCCCACAAGATCGCCCTAGAGGCCTGGGAGAGCGCGGCCAAAGGTGAGCTCTTATGCTTCCCAGAACAGGCCCCCTACGCCTTTAGGCGTTCCCTCCAGACCAACCCCTCCCAGCGGCCCTTGCTGGCGGGCCCGGTCCAGTTGACCCGCCATGGGGGCTTTGTGGGGACCAGCCAGATCGCCCTGGTGGCCGCCGGTGAGCGCTTTGAGTTGTCCTGGGGCTCGGAAGATGGCCTGGTGGTCCTGCGCAGCCCCCACCGCCAGGTCGCCACCACCCCACTCAAAAGGCACCAGCGCTACACCTACGACATCCAGCTCTATTTGGCCAATCACACCGGGGTGCCCTGTGCCCTGGAGGTGCGGGAGCGGATCCCCGTGGCGGAGATCAAGGGGATCGAGGTGGAGCTCGAGACCCAGCAAACCACCCCGAACCATCGGCTCGATGACTATGGTCTTGTGAGCTGGATTCTCGAGTTGGCGCCGGGGCAGGAACAAAAGCTGCGTTTGGTCTACCGGGTCACCGTGGCCCAGAACATTCGCTGGGATGGGGCGCCTTAGGGGAATTCGATACTCCCCCCGCCGGAGGGGCAAGCCTCAAGACTCGGCCCGAAACACCTCCACCAACCCCGCCAAGGCGATGCCCGTGGCAATGATGGCGTGTTGTTGTTCCGGCGACAAGGTGATGCCCAACACGCTCAAGATCACGATCACCCCCCGCCAGGTGGAGGGCTCCCGCAACCGCTTACCCAAGCGTTGGGCCACGGTGCTCCCCCGGGGGACCACGGGCTGGGGTTGGACCCCCGCCGGTGGCGGCGACGGAGGCCCGATCCCCGGCGGAACCCCCAGACGCCCCTGGGCCCGACGCTCCAAGGTCTCGATGCGCTGCTGCAACTCCGCCACCTGGGGCACACAGGGCCACAGCTCGTCGATGATGGCCTGGGCCTCGGCCAGGGTCTTGGGCCGCGGCGGCGGCCGGGGGGGGTCGGGGACAATCACGGGGATAACAATCAGCAATCCAAGGTGTTGACCCGCTCCCACTGGCTCAAATGCCGGGTGTAGTCGTTCCAGTCTTGCATCTTGAGCTTGAGGTAAGCCTTGACCAACTCTTCCCCCAACAGGTCGTGGAGTTCACGGCTTTGCTCCATCACCCGCAACGCATCCAACAGGGTGGCGGGGAGGCGCTTGGCGGCTTCGATGGTATGGCCCTGTTCATACATGTTGATGTGGGTGGGCTCCCCGGGGTCCCGGCGGTTGTTGATGCCGTCCATCCCCGCCGCCAAAATCCCCGCCTGGAGCAGATAGGGGTTGGCGGAACCGTCCATGAGCCGCAGCTCAAAGCGGCCGTTGTCGGGCACCCGGATCATGTGGGTGCGGTTGTTGCCGGCATAGGTGACGGTGTTGGGGGACCAGGTCGCCCCCGAACGGGTCACCGGGGCGTTGATGCGCTTGTAGCTGTTCACCGTGGGGTTAAAAATGGCACACAGCGCCTCGGCGTGGTGCATGATCCCCCCCAAAAAGTGGTAGGCCAGTTGGCTCAGCCCCAGGGGGTCGGTGTAGTCCAAAAACAGATTGTTATCACCCGTGAGGTGCCACAAAGAGACGTGGGTGTGGCAGCCATTGCCCGTCAAATGGCTAAAGGGCTTGGGCATAAAAGTCGCCCGCAAACCGTGCTTCTCGGCGATGGTTTTGACCATGTATTTAAAAAACACATGGCGATCGGCGGTCTTGAGGGAATCGGAGTAGTCCCAGTTCATCTCGAACTGGCCGTTGGCGTCCTCGTGGTCGTTCTGGTACGGCCCCCACCCCAGCTCGATCATGGCGTCGCAGATCTCGCGGATGACCGGAAAACGCCGCATCAACGCCGCCTGGTCGTAACAGGGCTTACTCTGTACGTCGGCGGCGTCGGCGATGGCGCCGCCGTCTTGATTGATCAAAAAGTATTCGCACTCCACCCCGCTCATCATCACATAGCCGGCCTTCTGGGCCTTGGCGATCTGGCGCTTGAGGGCCACCCGGGGCGAGGCTTCCACCTCCTTGCCATCCATCCACAAATCCGCCGCCAACCAACCCACCTCGGGCTGCCAGGGGAGCTGGATGAGGCTATCCGGGTCGGGGATGCCAAACATGTCGGGGTGGGCTGGGGTCATGTCCAGCCAGGCGGCAAAGCCGGCAAAGCCGGCGCCGTCCTTTTGCATATCGCCGATGGCCCGGGCCGGCACCAACTTGGCCCGCAATACCCCGTACAAATCGACAAAACTGATGAGAAAGTACTTGATGCCCTTTTCTTTGGCGACGGCAGAGAGGTCCGTGGTCATGGATGATTAGCCCTGGGGGTGTCTCGTGTGGTCCGATGGGTTCGCTGGAAGAAGGCCGCGCCTCAGGCCGGACCCTGGCCGGGGATCCAGTCGGTGCCCGCCAAGGGCACCTTGGCCATGGCCGCCGCCTCCAGGGTCAAGGCCGCCAAGTCCTCGGGCTCTAGATTGAGGACGTGGCTCTTGCCACAGGCCCGGGCGATGGTCTGCAGCTCCATGACCATGACCGTGAGGTAGTTCCTGAGCCAGCGGGCCCCCTGCTCGGGGTCGAGGCGGGCCTCCAGTTCTTCGATCTGGGTGGTGACCCCCACGGGGCAGCGCCCGGTGTGGCAGTGGTGACAGTGGCCGGGGGCGGTGCCGAGCTTGTGGTAGTCCTCGACGTAGACGGCCTTGTTGCAGCCCAAAGCCACCATGGCGGCGCTGCCGATGGACACGGCGTCGGCCCCCAAGGCCAGGGCCTTGGCCACGTCGGCGCCGCTGCGATGCCCCCGGAGACGATCAACTGCACCTTGCGGTGCATCCCCAACTCCTGGAGGGCCTCCACCGCCAACCGCACCGCCGGCAGGGTGGGGATGCCCACGTGTTCGATAAACACGTCTTGGGTGGCGGCCGTGCCCCCCTGCATGCCGTCCAACACCACGGCGTCGGCCCCGGCCTTCACCGCCAAGGCCACGTCAAAGGCCGGGCGGGCGGCGCCGATCTTGATGTAGATGGGCACCTGCCAGTCGGTGATCTCCCGCAGTTCGTGGATCTTGATCTCCAGGTCGTCGGGGCCGGTCCAGTCGGGGTGGCGGCAGGCGCTGCGCTGGTCGATGCCCTCGGGCAAGGTGCGCATCTCCGCCACCCGGGCGTTGATCTTTTGCCCCAGGAGCATCCCTCCGCCCCCGGGCTTGGCCCCCTGGCCCACCACCACCTCGATGGCGTCGGCCCGGCGCAAATCGTCGGGGTTGAGGCCGTAGCGGGACGGCAACACTTGGTACACCAGGGTCTTGGAGGCGGCCCGCTCCTCGTCGGTCATGCCGCCATCGCCGGTGGTGGTGCTGGGGCCCAAGGCCGTGGCCGCCCGACCCAGGGCCTCCTTGGCGTGGGTCCCCAAAGCGCCAAAGCTCATGCCGGCAAAGGTGATGGGGATCTTGAGTTCGATGGGACGCTTGGCGTAGCGGGTGCCGATGGTCACCTGGGTCTCGCACTTTTCCCGATAGCCCTCCAGGGGATAGCGGGACATGGAGGCCCCTAGGAACACCAGGTCGTCGAAACCGGGCAGTTTGCGCTTGGCGCCAAAGCCGCGGATCTCGTAGATCCCCTGGTCGGCGGCCCGGTGGATGGCGTCTAGCACATCGGGGGAAAAGGTGGCCGAGGGGCGCAGGGAATGGGGGGTTTGATCGCTCATGACAAGGGGATTCAGTAGGCGTCGGCGTGGTCGACTTTGAAATGATAGAGCTCCCGGGCCGAGGCGTAGCAGCGAAACTCGCCGGCGTCGAAGGGCATCTCGGCCCGCCCTAGGAGGGCTGCCAACTCGGCTTGGAGGGCGGGGGTGAGGGGTTTTTCCACACAGTCGGCCCCAGTACTCGCCACGCTGCCCCGGACGAATAACAGCGCTTCGTAGAGGGAGTCCCCTAAGTGGTGGCCGGCGTCGCCGCACACCACCAACCGCCCCGCCTGGGCCATAAAGGCGCTCATGTGCCCCACGGAGCCGCCGACGACGATGTCGATGCCCTTCATGGAAATGCCACAGCGGGCGCTGGCGTCCCCCTCGATGACCAACAACCCCCCGTGGCCCGAGGCGCCGGCGTACTGGGAGGCGTTGCCCTTGACCCGCACTGTCCCCGACATCATGTTCTCGGCCAGCCCGGGGCCGGCGTTGCCGTTGACCGTAATGTGGGCGGCCTTGTTCATGCCGGCGCAGTAGTAACCCACGTGGCCCTCGATGGTGACATCGGCCAGGTCTTTGAGCCCCACGGCCAAGGCGTGCTTGCCGTTGGGATGGGTGATGTGCCACTGGCGGTCGTTGCTGCTGGCCAGCCGGTGGAGGGAGGCATTGAGCTCCCGGATGGAGGTCCGACTGAGGTCGACGGTGGCCATGGAGCTATCCTCGCCGCCAGCTGTAGATCTGCTCGGGCACCGGCTCCCAGAGCTCGGCGTGCTCCACCCCGGGCAAGGTGGCGATGGCCCGGAACTCCGAGGCCATGGCCACCCAGTCGTCGGTCTCGGCCAGCACCGCCGGCTTGCAGCCAAAGGGGTCCCGCAACACGGCAAAGCCCTCTTGGGTGCCGATGGCAAAGGTGTAAAAACCGTCTAGGTCTTTGAGGGCGTGGGTCAGGGCCGTCTCGAGGTCATTGCCTTGACGGAGCTGGTCCATGAGGTAGCCGGCGGCCACTTCGCTGTCGTTGTCGGTCTGGAAGGGAATGCCCCGCCCCCGGAGCACCTGGCGCAGGCGGTTGTGGTTGGACAGCGAGCCGTTGTGGACCAAACACAAATCGAGCCCCGTGGAAAAGGGGTGGGAGTGCTGGGTGGTCACGGCGCTCTCGGTGGCCATGCGGGTGTGGCCGATGGCGTGGCTACCCCCTGCGCTTTTGACATCAAAGGCCTCGACAAAGGCCGCCGGGGATCCCTTGGCCTTGTAGATCTCGATGGTGCTGCCAAGGCTGGTGAGGCGCACCTGGGGATAGTGCTCTTCTAGCCACGCCCTAGCGTCGCTGGCCTGGGCGGGCACCGTCACCACCAGGTGATTGCCCCGGGGCTGCCAGTGGGCCTTGGGGCCAAAGGCTTCGGCCAGGGCCGCCGTCAAAGGCTGCCAGGCCTCGCCCTGGGCTTCCCCCATGAGGGTCAACTTGGTCTCGCCCGCCGCCACGGGCTCCCGGTAAATGGCGAGTCCCGCGCTGTCGGGCCCCCGCTCGCTCATTTCCACCAGCATGGGGGCGACCCATTTCCCCAGCTGCCCCTCGAGATGGGGATTTTTGATGAATAGACCCACTATGCCACACATGGTGTACCTGCAGGGTTGAACGTCACTTGAGATATCTTTGTTTTATAGAGCCCCAGCAAGCGGAGATCAAGCACAACCTGGGGGAATAAAGCACTGTGAAGGTGCAGAGTTCGCCCAACGGGGAATGGCGACCCCTGGCAAACCCCAGTGGGCACCATATTAAAGCAACGACAGCATCACGCGCCTTTATTTGGTGCAAATGCTGCGCCCCAGCAAAACGACGCGGAACCCAACCAATTGAATTAAAAAGAAAATCACAAAATCCACCCATCGCTCCACTCTGGCACAGCAATTGCCAATTACTATTAACACAAACTCTACCCCCCAGTATTCAACGGAGTATTGTCCCGTGGTGATCCGCTGCCTCCATTAAAGTCATTCCATAGCCCGTTAAAACCTCGATAAATATGAGAAGTAGAGTCTCCATGGGCTCTCCAGGGTTTGTTGTTGCGATTTTTCCAGCGTTTTCCCAAAGCTTTGCCCAAGATCCTTTCCCCACCACTTGCGATATTCTCCAGCTCGAGAGGTAACCGATGGATATGAAGCGCAGGGATTTTTTGAAGACCACCGCCGGTGCCGCTGCTCTCACGGGTGCCCCTTCGTTGTTGATCCCCTCCAAGAGCCACGCCAAGACTTGGATTTCCAAAAACGACGGCAAGATCAAGGTGGGGGTGCTGTTCTCCCAGACGGGCAACTTGGCGGTGGTGGAAAACGATTCCACCCAGGTGGTGCGCTACGCCATCGATGAAATCAACGCCCAGGGCGGCGTCGCCGGCATGGAAGTAGAGCCGGTGATCATCGACGCCAAGTCGGACATCAAAGTCTATTCGGAGAAAATTCGCGAGTTGATCCTCCGGGATCGGGTCATTTGCACCTTCGGCGGCTATACCTCCGCCAGCCGGCGGGCGGTGATGCCCATCGTCAGCCGCTTTGACCACCTGTTCTACTACCCCACCTGCTACGAGGGTCGGGAGTGCATGCAGAACGTCATCTGCACTGGACCCTTGGCCAACCAGCACTCCTACGACTTGATCCCCTTTATGGTGGAAAACTTCGGTCCCAAGGTGTACCTGATCGGCTCCAACTACATCTGGCCCAAGGAATCCAACAAAAACGCCAAGGTCTGGCTAGAGCGAGTGGGCGGCGAGGTGTTGGGGGAGGACTACGTACCCCTGGGAGGCTCGGAGTTCTCCCCCATCTTCAACAAAGTCCGCCAACAGCAGCCGGATTTCATCTTCTCCACCGTGGTGGGGGATTCCGACATCGCCCTCCACAAGCAGTTTCTCCAAGAGGGCTTCAAGGCCGACAAGATGCCCATCGCCTCCTTGACCACCGGGGAGATCGAAACCCGGGCCATGGGGGCCGAGGCCGGCGCCGGACACTTTCTCTCCGCCCCCTACTTCCAAACCCTGGACAACCCCACCAACCAGCGCTTTGTGGAGGGTTACCTCAGCAGCCCCTACGGCGGCGGCGGCGTCACCCACTACAACATGGAAGAGACCTACCTCTCGGTCTACGTGTGGAAGTACGCCTTTGAAAAGGCCCTGGAGCAGACGGGCAATATCGAGGACATCACCCCGCGGATGATTCGCGATGTGTCCGGGAACATCACCGTCGAGGACGACGTGTCCCCCGAGGGCAAGATCTGGATCGACGAAAACAACTTCAACACCTGGCTCAAGCCCAAGATCGGCCAGTGTCAGTCCGACGGCCAGTTCAAGATCATCAAGGCCGCCGATGAGCACGTCGCCCCCGACCCCTTTTCCATCTACCCCGATCGGGGGGTATGTCAAGCCGACGGCCTCCATCTGCCCAACGGCCGGGTGAGAACCAACGTCCTGTAACGCACTTTGGGATTGGCCACCGGGAAACTTTCCATGAGCGTCGAAGATTTTTGGACTCCCTTTGCCCTCTTGCCCTTTTTGAACGCCCTGCTGATCGGCCTGAGCATTGCCAGTATCTTTTTGCTGGCGGCCCTGGGGCTGGCGATCATTTACGGCACCATGGGGGTGATCAACATGGCCCACGGCGAGTTCATCATGCTCGGCGCCTACACGACTTATGTGTTCCAGTCGATGTTGGGATTCCCCTATTTGTTGTGTCTCCCGGTGGCCTTTGTGGTGGTGTTTATCATCGGCTGGTTTTTGGAGTGGTCCGTCATTCGCCACCTCTACCAACGCCCCTTGGATACCCTATTGGCCACTTGGGGCATTTCGCTGATTTTGATCCAGGGGGTGCGATTGATCTTCGGCGGGGAACCCCAGTATGTGGGCGTCCCCGATTGGATCAATGGCCTGTCCATTCAGTTTGGCTTTTTGCAGCTGGCGGGGTTGCGGGTATTTATCATCGTGGTCGCCCTGGGGCTTTTGGTGGCCACATGGCTGCTCATGTTTCGCACCTCCCTGGGGATGCAGATCCGGGCGGTGATGCAAGACCGGGAAATGGCCCAGTCCTTTGGCATCAACGCCCAGCGGGTCTACGCCGTCACCTTCGCCTACGGTGCCGGCCTCGCCGGCGTGGCCGGGGCCATGTTGGGGGGGCTCAAGACCCTGTTCCCCGACATGGGCAGCACCTACATCGTCGAGGCATTTTTGGTGGTGGTGGTGGGGGGCGTCGGCCTGGCGGGCACCTTGGTGAGCGCCGGGGCCCTGGGGGAGTTGAGCTCGATCTTTTCCTACTTCACCAACGACACCTTCGCCCGCTTCGTGCTGTTCACCCTGGTGGTGATCTTCCTGCGCTTTCGCCCCACGGGGATTTTCTCCAGCCAAGGCGAGCGGCGCTGAGCGCCGCCCAACGCCCATAGCGGGATAGGAAGGGGAGCATGGCAGAGGTATTGGGTCTCAAGCGCATCCGCAAGGTCTACGGCGATACCGTGGTGTTGGACGACCTGGAGTTCGCCGTGGAAGACGGTGAGTTGCGCTGTCTGTTGGGCCCCAACGGGGCCGGCAAAACCACTTGTATGGACGTCATCACCGGCCGACAACGCCCCGACGGCGGCCGGGTGTACTTCGACGGCAACGACATCACCGCCCTGTCCGAGGATCGCATCGCCCGCCTTGGGGTGGGGCGCAAATTCCAGGTGCCCGCGGTGTTTAAAGGCCTGACGGTGCGAGAAAACCTCCAGGTGGCCAGCGCCCGGTGGCCGGACCCATTTATCAACATGGCGGTGCTGTTTCGCCGCGCCCACCGCGCCAAGTTCGATGAGGTGGTGGCGCTGACGGGTTTGGGGGAGCGCCTCGACACCACGGCCAGCGTGTTGTCCCACGGCGAGACCCAGTGGCTGGAGATCGGCATGGTATTGATGCAAGAGCCGAGGCTTTTGCTGTTGGACGAGCCCACGGCGGGCATGACCGAGGCCGAAACCCTCAAGACAGCCGGTATCGTCAACGGGCTCAAGGGCAGCCACACCCTGTTGGTGGTGGAGCACGACATGGCCTTCGTTCGGGAGATCGCCGATATCGTCACCGTGATGCACCAAGGCGCCGTCTTGGCCCAGGGCCCCATCGCCGAGGTGGAGCAAGACCCCCGGGTCAAGGAGGTCTACTTGGGCAGCGAGGCGGCCTGAGATGCTGCAACTCCATCGTCTGACGGCCTACTACGGCAAGACCCCCATCATCCACGACGTGAGCTTCCACGTCCCCCAGGGCACTTGCATTTGCGTCCTGGGGCGCAACGGGGTGGGAAAGACCACCCTGTTGAAGAGCATCATGGGCCTCACCACTGGCGCCCAAGGGGAGTTGTACCTAGACGGCATCGACCAACGCCAGCGCCCCACCCACCAGCGGGCCGTGGCGGGGTTGGGCTACGTCCCCCAGGGGCGGCGGATTTTGGGCAAGCTCACCGTGGGGGAAAACATTCTGCTCGGCACCTTTGCAAGCCAAGTCAAGCCCCGGGCCATCCCCCCCTTGTGTTTGGAGCTGTTTCCCTATCTGGCCGACAACCTCCACAAGCGGGCGGGGCTCTTGTCGGGGGGGCAAAAACAACAGCTGGCCATCGCCAGGGCCTTGGCCACCGACCCCAAGGTGCTGCTCCTAGACGAACCCACCGAGGGCATCCAACCCAACTTGGTGGCCGAGATCAACCACACCTTGGGCCAACTGCTCCGGGAGCTCAACTTGACGTTGGTCCTCACCGAACAGCACGTCCAAAGCGCCCGTGCCTTGTCCAGCCAGTTCTTGATTATGGATTCGGGCAGGGTGGTGGAGCAGGGCCCCATCGACCAACTCACCGATGAGCTCCTCCACCGCCATTTGACCATCTAGTGACCGTCACAGGGCCCCCGCCCGGGCCCCCGCTTGCCATTCAACCCCGTTTCATACCCAGTATATACTTTGAGCGTTTCCCAAGATAAACAATCCCAAAAAGCGCACCCCCCAGCGCG
>JBHJHK010000445.1:0-10730 GCA_050330975.1 Candidatus Competibacterales bacterium
ACCCCCATACACACCGCCGCGGTCTCGGGGGCAGCGCGCACCGCCCCCAGCGTCCATCCCATCGCCAACGGCAGCAGGTAAAAGCCCAATAGCCGGATGGCCCCCAGCCGATCCACCAACCCCCCCAACCCCAGGGCCACCGCCGTGGCACAACCGGCGTACAAGGGGTAACAGGCGGCAAAGCCCGCCAGGCTCCAGCCCTTGAGGGTCACCAGGTGGACCTGGTGGAACAACACCCCAGTGATGATAAACGGCGGCGCCAGCAACCCCGGCAGCAAGGCGTAGAACCGCCCGTCGCGCAGTACTTGGCGCCGGGTCCAAGGGGTGACCTCTGGGGCGTCGGCGGCGGTGGACAAACGCTGGGGTCTATCCAAGTGCCGGCGGTGGACGACGCGGCCCAGCCACCACACCGTGGGCAATAGTACCCCCCCTAGGACGATGGCCATGGTCACCCACACCGAACGCCAGGCCATGGTCCCCAACAACACAGCCACCAGCCCCGGCAGCAGGGCTTCGCCGGCGGGAAACCCCAGGGTGGCCACGCTCAACGCCCGGCCCCGCTCGCGGACAAACCATCGCCCCATGGCGGTGATGGCCAAATGGCTCATCATGCCCTGGCCTCCCAGGCGCAGGCCGTACAACGCCAGCCCCAGTCCCAGGAGGGTTTCCACCTGGGCCATCACCAGGGCAAAGGCCACCAAGGCCCCCAGGGTCACCAGACTCAGGGCCACCAGGGAAAAGCGATCCGCCAGCTTCCCCAGCCAGACCAGGGTTGCGGCGCTCGCCACCGTGGCCAGGGTGTACAAACCTCCAAAGGCGCCGTGACTCAAGTTCAGTTCGGCCCGCAATTCCCCGGCGAAGAGGGAAATGAAATAGGTCTGGCCGATGCTCGAGCCAAAGGCCAGTACAAAGCCCAGCCCCAGGGCCGGGGCGGCGCGATGGAGGAAACGGAAAAAGCCCAACGACATGGCGACCTTTTGAGTTGGTCCCGTCGCCGACGGGGGAAGTGGGGGCGCGGTGGCCGACGATGCTGAGCCTCACCGCCCCGGGCTATGGTCCCGGGCCTTTGCACGGGCGACCCAGCGCCGCCCGGTGATCATGGCTCCCACCAGGTTCTCCCCCTTGTGGAGGGCGTAGAACGCCACGGCGACGACGTGAAGGCCGCTGACCAGCCACAGAACGTCGATGGCGTTGCGGTGGAGCCAGGGCATGATGGCTTGAACGGTGGGGCCGAGGCGCTGATACAAGGGGGCGTCGAAGAAGATATCGTCGCTCATGAAAAGCCCCGACAGCCCCTGGAGGAGAGCCAATCCCAGGAGCAAGAGCGTGGCCCAGCCCCCCACGGGGTTATGGCCGTACCAATGGCTGGGAAGGCGGGTGGGCAGGGTGCGGGCGTAGGCCAAAACCGCCCGGGGGGAGCGGACAAAGCGGCCAAAGCGGGCGGTGCTCGGGCCGATCCAACCCCATCCCAGGCGCACCCCCAGCACCAAGAGCCAGGCATAGCCAATAAAGGCGTGCCACACCACGTAATGGACCCCCCCCTGGGCGGTGAGCCAAGCCGCGACCAAAAGCCCCACCAAGGCCCAGTGACAACCCCGCACCACGGGGTCCCACACCGGGCGCAGGGCGATGTCGGCCTCGGGCGGGCCCTCGGCGGCGGTGCGTTTCATCCCACCATGGGGCTGGGGTCAACACCCAAGGCCCCCAGGGCCCCACCGATCGAGGCCCCCAGCACCACCACCAACCAGGGGGGCCACTGCCACAGTACTAAAAGCCCCCAAGCCCCCAGGGCGATGATGGCCTGGGTGTGGTCTGTCACCCCCTGGATCAGGACCGGGTCGTAAAACGTGGCCAACAACAACCCCACCACGGCGGCGTTGACCCCGGCCATGGCGCCGTGGGCCCGCTTTAGGGTCCGCAGACGAGCCCAAAAGGCCAGGATGCCCAGCAGTAACAGCGCCCCGGGGAGGAAGACCATCACCAGTGCCACGACGGCGGCCACAAGCCCCCCCTGGGGATGGGCTGCCCCCAGGAAAGCGGCAAAGCTAAACATAGGGCCCGGCAGGGCCTGGGCGGCGCCGTAGCCGGCGATGAAGGTCTCGGCGTCCAAGGCGCCAGGGCCCACCACCTGAGCCTGGAGCAACGGTAGCACCACGTGGCCACCGCCGAACACCAGCGCCCCCACTTGGTAGAACTGGCTGGCCAACCCCAGCAGGGGATCTTGACTGTAGCTGGCCGCCCAGGGAAGCCCCACCAACAACAGAGCGAACAAAACCAGTGCCCCCACCGCAAGCCCGGAGGTGGTGGTGGGCAAGGTGCGATCGGCTTTGCCGTCGGCGGCGATGAGCCAAAGGCCCAGCAAGGCGCCGGCTGCAATCACCCCCAACTGGGTGGTGGCTCCCGTCAGCGCCAGGGTGACCCCGGCGGCCACGAGGGCGATGGAGGCCCGCAGGCGGCCCTGGCAAAGGTGGGACGCCATACCCCACAGCGCCTGGGCCACCACCGCCACGACCACCGCCTTGAGGCCGCCCAAAACTCCGGGGACTTGTTGTCCCAGGGCGACGAACCCCAGGGCCGCCAAGATCATCAACAGGGCCGAGGGGGCGGTAAAGCCCACCCAGGCGGCCAAGGCCCCGGGCAATCCGGCCCGGTAGAGGCCGAGGCCCATACCCACCTGGCTGCTGGCTGGGCCGGGGAGAAATTGGCAAAGGGCCACCAACTCCCCGTAGGCCTCGTCATCGATCCAGCGGCGCCGCTCTACGAATTCGGTGCGAAAGTACCCCAAGTGGGCCACCGGACCACCGAAGGCCGTGACACCTTGGCGGGCGAAAGCCAGGAACACCTCACGACTGCTGCCGGGTGAAGCGGTGGTGGGTGTGGGTGTGGTTTCTGGGGAGGACGGAGGGGACGACGGAGAGGACGACGGAATGGACAAGGGCTGAGGCTCCGGAGATCAACTGGGGTTGGCGGGCCCCGCCGAGCCCGCCGAACCCGAGGAGAACAGCGCTTCTAGGTCGAGGCGCGGTACCAGGTCTGGGTCCACCAACCGCAGGTAGTGGACCAGCTTGAGGGCCGCTTCCCGGCGCTGGTAATAACCCGGCACCCGCTCCACCATCCGGTAGCCCAGGGCGGCGTAGAAGGTCTGGGCCTCGCGGTTGGTGGCCCGGACTTCCAGGTGGATGCGGGCTACGCCGGCGGTGCGGGCGGTGTGCTCCACCCAGGCCAGCAACTGCTGGCCGATGCCCTGGCGTCGGTAGCCGGGTTTGACGGCCAACAGCAAAAGGTGGGCGTTTTCAAAGCCACAGCGGAGGATGGCGAAGCCCACCACCCGTCGCTTGCCGGTGCGGGCCACCACCACCACGGTGTCCCGACGGCGCAGCTGTTGGACGATCCGGGGGGTCGTCCAGCTCCAGGGCAGGCCGGCTTCCACCAAATGGCGGGCCATGAGGGCCAAGCGAGCGGCGTCTTCGTAGCGCGCCAGTTCCAGGGTTATGGGTAGCTTGGAAACCACGGCGTCCCCTTTGCGGCCGGAATGTGGTTGCCAGTGTACGCCCCTTGGCGGTTGCAATAAACTGCGAAATGGCATTTGCTGAAGGGCCACTTTCGCTTTTGCGCGCCAACCGCTTGTCCAAGATGGAATTTCCCATGAACCCCCTCCATGATCTGACCCTAGAGAAGCGTTCCCACTCCCAACGCCCCCAAGGCGCCGCCAAGGTCGCCTTCGGCAGCGTCTTTGCCGACCACATGTTCACCCTCGACTACAGCGACGGCCGCTGGCACAGCCCCCGCATCCGCCCCTACGGCCCCATCGCCCTCGACCCGGCCTGTGCTACGTTGCACTACGGCCAGACGGTCTTCGAAGGCCTCAAGGCCTTTGCCGGCGTCGATGGTCGCGTGCGGCTGTTTCGCCCCGACGCCAATGCCAAGCGGTTGGCGGATTCCTGCCGGCGGATGTGTATCCCCCCCGTGGACCCGGAGCTATTCGTCGCCGCCGTTAGAGCATTGGTGGGCGTAGACCGGGCTTGGGTGCCCCACGAGCCCGGCCATTCCCTCTACATCCGGCCGGTGCTCTTCGCCACCGAGTCCCACCTGGAGGTGCGGCCGTCCCAGACCTTTCAACTGGTCGTCTTCACCGCCCCCGTGGGGGCCTACCTAGACGTCTCAGCGGTGGCCTTGAAGGTCCAAACCGAGTTCTGCCGGGCGGCGCCCGGGGGGGTGGGGGCGGCCAAGACCGCCGGTAACTACGCCGCGAGCTTGTTACCCACCGCCGTGAGCCAAGCCGAGGGTTATCACCAGACCCTGTGGCTCGACGGTGCCTCCCGCCGCTACGTGGAGGAGGCAGGCTACATGAACGTGTTTTTCCTCATCGACGACACCGTTATCACCCCGCCCCTGGGGGGGACCATCCTCCCCGGGGTGACCCGGGATTGCGCCTTGACCCTACTGCGCCAGCGGGGGCAGCAAGTCGAAGAGCGACCCATCACCATCGACGAAGTGTTCGCCGCCTCGGAGACCGGAAGGTTGCGGGAGGTCTTTGGCACCGGCACCGCTGCCGTGGTGTCGGCGGTGGGCAAGATCGCCTGGGAGGGTCGGGAACTGGTGGTCAACCATGGCCAACCGGGGCCCCTCACCACCGCCTTGGGGGAGGAGATCACCGCCATCCAGCGGGGGCGGTTGGCGGACGCGTGGGGGTGGACGGTGGTGGTGGACGACACCGCTTTGCCCGCGGCCTCTGACCCTGCCGTCCCAGTGGCCCCTTGAGGGCCAGTGGTTCCCGTTGTTCATCGGTTTCAATAACGGGTTACAATGGCCACAAGACCCATCCAACACGGAGTGTGCCTCGCCATGTCAACTGCCGTACGTCTGTTCCTGTGGTCGATGCTAATCACCCTCGTCGCCGGCCCCGCGTTGGCGTGGGAGTACCAGGTGGTGCGCCGCGGCGCCATCACCTACGCCGAGGGGCTTCCACCCCGGGATCTCACCTATCCTCCCCAGGGGGAACCCGCCGTGGAAATCGGTGCCGACCAACAGCCCATGGGTGAGTTGATCACCCTGGAACAGCTGCGGGAAAACATCCAGGAAACCCCCCACCTGATCATCATTCCCGGTCGCGAGTCGGCCAACGTCAACGCCGTGCGCATCCGCCGCGAGCCGGATACCGTGGGCGGTTTTCGCTAGGGGTGGGATCGGTTGTCGCCGCCCCGGCGCCGGCGGCGGAAGAAGGTCCGCAGCGCCGCGCCACAGGCCTCGGCCAACACCCCGCCCTCCACCGTCAGGTGGTGGTTGAAGTGGGGCAGGGCGGGGAGGTCTAGCGTCGAACCACAGGCGCCGCTGCGGGGCTCAAAGGCGCCGAACACCAGCCGCTCCAGGCGGGCGTGGATGGCGGCACCGATGCACATGGCACAGGGCTCCAGGGTGACGTAGAGGGTGCAACCGGGCAAGCGGTAGTTGCCCAACCGCAAGGCCGCCTGGCGCAGGGCGTTGATCTCGGCATGGGCTGTGGGGTCGAGGCGAGACAACGAACTGTTGCGCCCTTGTCCCACCAGGCGTCCCTGGAAGACCACCACCGCCCCTACGGGGACTTCACCGTCCGCTGCGGCGCGGTGGGCCAGGGCCAAAGCCAGGTGCATCCACTGGCGATCCCGGGCGGCTGGGTCCACGGCTGTTCGATTCCCCACGGGTATTCGATTCCTTGGAGCTGATCTTTGTCTTGCACGCCCCCAAGCGGGGGGAAAACGTCGGCGCCGCGGCCAGGGCGCTGCGGGCCCTGGGCGTTGGGACCCTGCGACTGGTGGCCACCACCTGTCACCGCGAACCCGCCGCCCGCTGGCTGGCGGTGGGGGCCGAGGACGTGCTCGCCACGGCGCCGTGCTTTGCCACCCTAGACGCCGCCCTGGCCGATGTGGACCTCGCCATCGCCACCACGGCCAAGGCCCGGGCCAAGCGCCATTACCCCGTAGACCCCGAGGCGTTGGGGGCGTTGCTGGCCACCAAGGGCCCCAGCGTTCGCCGCGCCGCCGTGGTATTTGGCCCCGAAGACCGGGGTTTGTCCAACGCCGAGTTGGCGCGTTGTGATCTATTGTCCACCATCCCTTTGGCGGTTCCCTACCCCTCCCTCAACCTGGGGCAGGCGGTGATGCTCTACGCCTATGCCCTGAGGGGCCTGGGGGAGACCAAAACCGCCGCCCCCCGGGAGACGGCGCGCCCCGGGGCGGGGGAGTTGGCGGTGTTGCGCCAAGGGCTGTTGGCGTTGTCGGCCCGGGCGGGGGACGACCGCGACGGCAAGCGCCGCCGCTGGCTCTTGGATCGGCTGGTTTGGCTGGAGGCCCGGGATGTGCGCTTTCTCCACGAGCTGTGTCGGGGGCTGTTGCGGACGGGGTCACCAGAGGCTTTGGCGCCTCCGGCCAGGGGCTTGGGCTGCGACCTCGACGGGGCGGACGACGACGCCCACGACCACGACCACGACCCGGCGGACTCGGCCAAGGAGTGATGGAGGGTGAGGCGGCCCTAGGACGCGTCGGGGGATGGGGTGGAGCGGGCGGAGAAAAAGCGCGCCATGAGGCGGTTGATGGAGCCCGTGGTCCGGGGGCGTTCCACTTCTAGGCCCGCCAGGGGGTTGGGGAATTTCGCCTGGCCATCTGGAGTCGCGGTAGAAGGGGTCTTGGGTTGACACAGGGTCAAAAGTTCGTCCCCGGCGTGGACTTCAAACCGCTCCCGCAGGATCAAAATCATGTGGAGGATGTCGTCGCGGCTGACGGTCATGACGTCGGTGCGGTAATTGATGTAGCGACCCCGGGTGGTGGTGAAGGCCACCCCAAAGCGGCTGATGAGGGTATTGCGGTCTGTGGGGGCAAAACCGGCAACCTCGCGCTTGAGCTCGATCAGGGTCCACAGGTCTTCGGTGTGGAGGGTGTAGTGGCCCTCGGGGATGTCGACGATGCCGTCGAGGAAAGTGATGGGGGGTTGTTCGAGGACCCGCAGGTAGGGCTTGAGGGCTGTCCAGCCGCCGGGAAAGCGCTCCCGGGCCTCGTCGTCGGAGACGGTGGGCAAAATGATCACGTCCTCGCCGTCGGTCCAGTTGACGGGGGTGGCCACCTTGTGGCGGTCGGTGAGCTGGACGGAGTCCAGCACCCGGAGAATCTCGGCGAAGTTGCGCCCGGTGCTGGCGGGGTAGAGGATCATCAAGCGGATGGTTTTTTTGGGGTCGATGATAAACACCGCCCGCACGGTCATGGTGTTGTCGGCGTTGGGGTGGACCATGCCGTAGAGGTTGGCCACCTGGCGGTGGGGGTCGGCAATAATGGGAAAATTGGGGGTGCGGCCCTGGGTTTCGGCGATGTCGCTCATCCACCGGGCGTGGTCGTCGAGGGCGTCGATGCTGATGCCGATGATCTTGGCGTTGCGCTTGGCAAACTCGCCCTTGAGGCGGGCGGCCTCGCCGAGTTCGGTGGTACAAACCGGGGTGAAGTCCTTGGGGTGGGAAAAAAACACCACCCAGCTCGATTCTCCCCAGGCGTGGAAATGGATGACGCCTTCGGTGGTTTCGGCGGTGAAATCCGGGGCTTGGTCCCCCAACTGAAGAGTCATCGCTTCTCCTTGAGCTGCTTCGCAAAAACGCGTTGCGTTGCAAATGTTTGCGTGCGGGAGCATAGCACTGTGCTTCCGCCCCCGCCACAGGGCTTTCGGCTCCCGGGGTCGGCCGCGCCGTGGGCGGGGAACGAATCTACTGGGGCAAATCTACTGGGGCAAAGGCGGTGGCACCAGGACCAGTTTGCCGGTGAATTGTTTGGCCAAAAACGTCCGTTGGGCCTGGTGGATGGCCTCTAGGGGATAGCGCTTCGCCACCACGGGGCGAATGTCGCCCCGTTCGATATAGCCGATGAGGTTGGGAAACACCTGGGGTTCCAGCCGGGCGCAGCCAAAAAACGATAAATCCTTGAGATAGAGAGTGCGGATATCGAGGGTCACCACGGGGCCGGCGATGGCGCCGGCCACCGCATAACGACCGCCGCCCTTGAGCACCGCCAACAGCCCCGGCCACTGGGGGCCCGCCACCAAATCGACCACCACATCGACGCCCTTGTCGCCCAAGGTCGCCTCCAGGTCGACCCCCCGGGGCAACACCGTTTCGGCGCCGAGGGCCCTGACGGCGGGGTGTTTTTCCGTGCCGGCCACGGCGATGACCCGGGCACCGCGCCGCTTTGCCAGCTGGATTGCCGCCGAACCCACGCCCCCCGACGCCCCGGTGATCAACACCGTCTCGGCGGCTTTGAGGTCCGCTCGGGTCAACATATTTTCCGCGGTGCTATAGGCACAGGGAAACGATGCCAATTCCACATCGGAGAGGGGGCTGGTCACCTGGTGGGCGTGGGCCGCCGGCACGGCGACGAACTGGGCAAAGCCACCGTCGCACTCCGAGCCCAAGAACCAGCAGTTCTGGGGATCCTCGGGGAGGGGAATCCGCAGGCAGGGCTCCACTAGGACCCGTTCCCCCACGCGCTGGGGATCTACATCGGCCCCCGTGGCGTAGATGTGGCCACAGACATCGATGCCCTGGATGCGGGGAAAGCGCAATGGCGCCCCGGCCCAGCTGGCATCGCCGTTGTCGGCGGCGGCGAAACCCTTGGCACCGCCGGTGTTGGTGTCTTGGACCACCGCCTTGGAGTACCAACCGACCCGGGTGTTGATATCGGTGTTGTTGATGGCGGCCGCCTTGACCTGCACCAAGACTTCTCCCGCCTTGGGGCGGGGTACGGGGACGTCGTCGCGGTAGACCAGTTGGTCGAGGCCGCCGTGGCCCATGAGGAGTACGGCGTGCATGGTGTCGCGAATCGCAGTCATCGGGGGCTCTCTAGGTGGTTCTCTATTGCAGGGGTGTCGGCGCTCGTCAGGGCGTTGGAGGCTTACAGAGAGGCGGATAGCGCTTGGATGCCGCGTCATCCCCCATGGAGGTGCGGTACCACGAGGGTTCGGCGATGGCGCCCCGCCAGGCCCACAGGCCGAAAACGGGCTCAGCATGGGTGCGGATGGCGTGGGAGACGTCGGGGCGGTGGAGGATCACCTCCCCCGGGAGGCGGGCTCGGTGGGAAGCATCCACACCCACTTGAAACTGGGGGGCGCCATTGAGGGGGATATAAATCTCCTCGGCTGGATGGGCGTGGGGGGGATAGTCGAGCTCGGGGCCAAACACAAACAGGCCGACGATGACGTCGTTGCAAAGCCAAGACCCGGTGGGACCCACGATCTCACCCATGGCAAAGCGGTCGAGAAAGGGGGCACTCCAGGGATCTTCGCGATAAAACTCCGTCCACCGGGCCCAGCCAGCCGCCTCCCGGGCGCCGTGGGTCAAGGGCCCCGGAAAAGCCCGTTGGGCGAGGTGGGCGGCCTCGGCGAGGAAGCGCAAGCCCCTCACCGGTGACGAGGGACGAGGGTTAAAGGGCAACCCCTGGGGCAGGGCCTCTAGGTCGTTGGCAAAGGCCAATAGAGTCTCGGCCTCGGCGGGGTTAGCGCTAGCGGCGGTTTGTAACGCCGCGCCTAGGGCATCCATGAGGGGTTGAAGACGGGTGCTGTCGGGGGTGACCATGACAAAACCTGGCGGCGGAAGTGTGAAATCACCCTAGCAAGCTGACCTCTAAAAAAGAAATGATTTATACTGGCCAACCCCACAAAGTATTGTCATGAAGGATTGGCACATGAAGGATGGGTAGAGGTGCGCCATGCGACTGGACATTCCCCATCTGCGGGCCTTCGCCACCGTTGCCGAGGTGGGCAATTTTACCCGCGCCGCAGAGCGGTTGGCGTTGACCCAGTCGGCGGTGAGTTGGCAGGTCAAGCGCCTCGAAGAGCGCTTGGGGCGAACCCTGTTGCGCCGGGAGCCCTGGGGGGTGACCCCCACCCCCGATGGTCGCGAACTGTTGGCCCACGCCGTGCGGGTGTTGGTGGCCCACGCCGCCGCCGTCGCCCACCTGCTGCGCTCCGAGCTCCGGGGACGGGTGCGGTTTGGCTGTGCCGAGGACCTCATCGCCGAGCGTTTGGCCCAAGTCTTGGGAAGGTTTCGCCGCACCCACCCCGGGGTGCGGTTGGAGGTGATTGTCGATACCAGTTCTGCCCTCCACGCCCGGGTAACGGCTGGAGAAATAGACGCCGCCCTGGTGCAGCAGGGCGTCGGGGTGGGGGAGGGCGTGGTCCTGTGGCGCGAGGAGCCTTTGTGGGTGGGGAGCGTCGATGTGGCGTTGCCCATGGAGCCCTTGCCCCTGGTGGCCTTTGGCCGGGATTGCCTCTACCGCCAGCTGGCCTGTGCCGCCCTGGATCGCCGGGGCGCGCCCTGGTTTCCCGTTCTGGAGGCCCCGAGTATCGCCAGCGTCCGCGCGGCGCTGCTGGCCGGGGTGGGGGTTGGGGTTCTCGCCGCACGCCATATGGTGACGGGGCTGGTGGCCCTGGACACGAGCCTTTTGCCCCCCTTGCCCCCCCTGGACTATGCTTTGATCGGCCAGGGGTCTGCCGAGGTACCAGCCACCCGAGCCTTGGTGACGGAGGTGCGCGAGGCCTTGGGGCTGGGATCGCGGTGTTCCCCCGCCCCGGGACGAGACGATGCCGCCTGAGGGCTGTCTACCATCGACTCCCCCACCCCGAGCATGCCCCCCCCACCCACAACCGAGAGACCCCGGGGCCAATGGCCAACGCCCGCCCGACAAACCGACCACAGACCCTCAGCATACAGGCGCACCCGC
>JBHJHK010000446.1:0-7830 GCA_050330975.1 Candidatus Competibacterales bacterium
GTAATGGGTTGGCGTCAAGGGGGGGTGGCGTTGGGGGTGAGCTTTGCCCGGTCTTCGGGGGGTCATGACCCATGGCGAGCATCTTCCAGGCAGTGGGTGTGATTTGACTTTTAACAGTGACAACGCCTTAACAAATAATTAATAACATTTTCTGGTCAGCATGCTATCACCGCGGAGCAACTCGAACAAGACCGGTGGTGCTCAAACGGCTGCAAAAGCCTGGGTGCATTGACTCTTAGCTACTGGAATAAAAAGCAAAAAATCGAGTTAACTCCCTTGGAAATTCCCGGGACTACCGCCCGACCCAGAGACCGGCCGATGGAAACACGGTCGTGCCCGACCCCGTTCCCTCCCCGCTTTCTGGTCGCCTGGCGCGACGCCGAAGGGGTTGTGGGTACGGGTTCCACGGCAGCCTCGGAGGGACCGTCGGGTCTCCTTGGAAGCCTGGGGAAGGTCAGAGACCCAGAGACCCCAGGGCAGCTTGTGGCGTAGCCCTTGTCAGGCGGCTGCTCGACGGGGGGGGGCGGGGAGTTTGGGAGGGGGAGAGTGGCCTAGGGAGGTGATGTGGCGGCCGATAATACGACGATTGTTGCTGATGTGAACCCCGGCCGAACCCAGAAAGGCGACCGCGGCGACTTTGTGGAGGTTGGCAACACCGGCCTGGGAGACCCCGAAGAGCATCCAAGCCTTGTAGGCCGCCACCGGTGCGCCGAGGCCAGCGGCGAGCATGGTGAGGCCCGTGGCCGCCAACAGCGAACCGCTGGTCAAGAGGGCCGCCGTGACGATGGGCCGCCCCGGCGCGGGACGGGATGGGCGTGGGGAGGCGACTGGCGTTGTCATGATGGCCTGTTTCCTTGCGAGAAGTACCGATAGATCGAGTATTCTATGGATTGATACGGTTGTCTCGAGTTCCCCGGTCACGGTGTTTTTACCGCGGTATCTGTTTGAAAAATTGCGAAAATTAAAAGTTTATCCGCGGTGGTCGAACACGGCAGAGCTGCGAGGGAGGTTCCATGGCGATCGTCTTTAAACTGTTCCACTGGCTGATCCACGGCATTTTGCTCAATCCCGTCGTCTGGCTGGTGGCGCTCTTTGGCGCGGGGTTGTACGTCGCTTATCGCAGTCTCGTCCAATCCCGCGACAAAGGCTTTTATCTCCCCTGGCTGATCGCGTCTTTTCTGGTGTGGGGGCTCGCCCTCCTGGGACCCTTGCCCCTGCGGTTCTTGGGCTACTTTGGTATCGCCTTACTGCTGCTGTTGGGACTTGTGCTGTTGATGAAGACACCCCTGCATCGCTTCAACGCCGGCACTGTGGTGCTGGCGGCGTGGGGCTTTTTCCTGCTGGTGTTGCCGCTGGCTCTGCGCCAGCCCCTGTGGCTGGGGGAGCCCTGGTTGTGGATCGGCGCCCTGGCCCTCGCCCTGGTGTTGGGTTGGCAGATACTCCCCAGGTGGGGCGTCCCGTCCCCCGAGCGCCCCGCCACCCGCCAGATTACCCCATCCTCCCCAGTGCTGGCGGTCCCCTCGCCCGAGGTCGAGGCGCCGGTGACCCAGGTGGCGGCACCCGCCACGGCAGGGGGAAACGCCCTGTCCTCCGCCGAACCTCCCGTGGCGGTGGCAGCACCGCCCGGAGCATCGCGGGTCAGTCGCCCCCCCGGGGGCGGGCGCGCCGTCCCAGGCGATGGCCCCAGGCCACGCCTTGCCGAGTTGCGCGAACGCCGCAGTTGGGTGTGGTTGCGGGTGTGGGTGCCGGCGGTGCTGCTGGCCATCGCCGGTTTCGGGGTGGCCTTTCTCTTCGTCGAGCCCGCCACCCCCGATCGCTTGGCCATCGCCACGGGCCCCGAGGGAAGCACCAGCCACTATTTTGCCGGGCGCTACCGGCGGGCTCTGGAGGCCTATGGTCTGACCTTGACGTTGGTCGAAGGCGAAAGCAGTGACGCGCACCTCCAGGCCCTCCGGGAAGGGACAGTGGATATTGCCCTGGTGCCGGGAGGGGTGGGCAGTGCCCCGGAACAGGGGACGTCGCTGTTGAGCTTGGGCAGTGTCGTCCCCGAACCGGTGTGGCTGTTCCAGCCCAGGGCTGCCACGGCGACCCGCCTCGATCAGCTGGTGGGACGCCGCATTGCCGCAGGGCCCGCCGGTGGTGGGAGTCTCACCGTGGCCGAGCAGCTCCTGGCCGCCAATGGCGCCACCGAGGAACGAGGAACGCAGCTGATGGAGTTGGCCGCCGAGGATCTGGAGAAGGCCTTGGGGGAGGGGGAGGCCGACCTGGTCATTGTGGTGGAGCCGCCCGGGGCGCCGGTGGTACAAAAGCTACTGAACGATCCCCAGGTGGCACCCCTCTACATCGAGCGCAGCGCCGCTTACCCGCGGCGTTTTCCCTACCTCAGCGCCTTGACCCTCCACGAGGGGGCCATGGGGCTGGCGGGCAATATTCCCCCTCGGGATTTACCGCTGCTGGCCACCACCATGGCGGTGGTCGTCCCCGGTGATTTTCCCAGTGCTCTGGTGGCGCCGCTCTTGGAGGTGATGGGCCATGTGCACGACGGCGGGGGGCCGCTCCACGAAGCCGGCGAGTTTCCCCCCCCTCGCTACACCGCCTTTGACGTCCACCCCGCGGCCCTGGACTACTACCGCAACGGGCCGTCCTGGCTACAGCGGGTGCTTCCCTTCTGGGCCCTGGAACTACTGGATCGCTTCAAGGTGATGGTGCTTCCCTTTCTTTTGTTATTGATGCCCGTCGTGCGCCTTTTGCCACCGGTCTATGCCATGCACATCAAACGGCAGCTCTTTCGCTGGTACAAAAAGCTGCGGTTGATCGAGGAGCGCCACCAACGAGCCCGGGTCAACGGGGAATCCACGGTTTATCTCCTGGGACTCCTCGACGAGTTGGAACGGGAGGTGGAGGGGGTGCGGGTGCCCCTGGATTACGAAGAATCCTATTACATTCTGCGCCAGAGCATCACCTGGCTGCGCCAGGTCATCGGTGTCTCCCCACTGGCCACGAGCCCCCCACCGCCCATCGCGGCCGTTGCGCCAGTAGACCCGTGACCTTCTAAGGAGATTCCGCTATTCTTCAGTCGAAATCGGCCGTGTCGACGAGGTGCCATGTGGAAATCGTTGCAGAAAGCCTTGAGGAACGGATGCCGCCGGCCCTGGGATTGCGGTCGCGCCGCCGGGCGCGGGTGCGTCAAGCCCTCAACGACGCCATGTTCAATTTGATCTGGATCGGTGGCATTCCCCTTCCCCTGGTGGATGCCCTGTTCCTCGGCTATGTGCAACTCCACCTGCTGGATCAAATCTGCGACATCTACGACGTTCCCTTCTCCCGTCACCGGGCCTTGATCATCGTCGGCTCCGTTGCCGGCGGCAGTGTCGGGGCGTTGGGTCGCATCGGTTTGAGCAGCGCCAAGGTCTGGCCTCTACTCGGGGGGTTTGGTGTGGCCGCGGCGCTGGTGGTCACATCGGCAGCCGCCACCTATGCCCTGGCTAAACTCTTTGTCCATCACCTCGAAGAGGGGGGGGAACTCGGGGATTTCCACCCCGCCCACCATCCCGTTCGCCATCGACAGCTCTACCAGGAGGGTCTGACCCTGGGGAAGCGCCTCTCCCAAAGGCGACGCAAGGCCCCAGGGAGGACCCAGGCGATGACCGGCGATTCGCGAACACTTTGAAAGACAGCCCATGGCGTCGGGCAATCCTTGACGATGCGTCTGGTCGTGGATTTTACTCGTATACCTTCCCAATGCTCGAGGTCCCATGTCCACCTCCCTCGATTCCTCCCCGGCACGGGGAGGGTCGTCGTCGCCGACGACGGAACTCATCCCCCAGGCGAAGCAACCCCTCGCGCTGCAACGCGGGTTGTCGGCCATCGCCCAATGGCCTCGTCGGGCACTCCTCTCCCTCTACGATCGGCTGCACTACGTCATTGTCGTGGTCACCCTGTTGCTGCTGCTCTTTATGTATTTCTTCAGCTATTTTGTGGTGGTCATTCGCGCCGGCGAAGCCGGCGTGCTCTATCGGCTGTTTCTGGGTGGGGTGCAGACCGACTATGTCTACGGCGAGGGCGTTCACATTCTACAACCCTGGAATGTGATGAATGTCTACAACATCCGGGTCCAGACCACCCTCCACGAGCTGACGGTGCTCACCAACAAGGGGTTGCCCATCACCCTCGACCTGGCGGTGCGCTATCGCCCCCAGCGGGATCTTTTGGGGGTGTTGCACCAGGAACTGGGCCCCGACTACATCCACACCATCGTCATCCCCCAGATCGAGTCGGTGTTGCGGAAAAATATCGGCGAACGGGACCCCGAGGACGTCTACACCAATCGCGAGGGGGTGTTGACCAACATCATCTTGCGGGCCATCGACGAGGCGAGCCGCAAGTACGTCCAGATCGACGACATCATCATTCGCCGGGTGAAGCTGCCTCCCATGGTGAAGGACGCCATTGACGACAAGCTGGTCCAGCAGCAGCGGGCTCAAGCCTACGAATTTCGCCTGGATCGAGAGCGCCAGGAAGCGGAGCGCAAGCGCATCGAAGCCACCGGTATCCGCAACTACCAAGCCATCATCGCCGAAACCCTCGACGAGGAACTGTTGCAGTGGCACGGCATCGGTGCCACCGAGGCCCTCTCTGGCTCGGAAAATGCCAAAATTGTGGTCATCGGCGCCGGTGACTCGGGGCTACCCATCATTTTGGGGCGTTAGACGATGCCTGGGGGCGTTGCTCATCGTGGGGGAGGTCGCGGGACACGTGGCCCCTCGTGGTCTGGGACGGTGGTCCTGGGGCTTTGGTCGTGGTTCTGGTCGGGCGCACTCGTGGTGTCGATGGTCGGCTGTGGCGAGGTGCTATCGCCGGCTCAACAGCGCCGCGCCCAGATCGCTGCCGAGACCGGGGATATACCCATCGCCTTGGTTTGGCCCCAGAACTTCAATACCAGTTATCTTCGGGGCGCTGCGCTGGCCATCGCCGAGATCAACGCCGAGATCGACGCCGGCACGCGCACCTTGCGGGGCGATCGCAAGTTGCGAGCCCAGGTGTTCGACAGCGATCCGGGCGGTCGTTCGCAGGCGGAGGTGGGGTATCAAATCGCCTCGCGAATCGTCTCTCACTCCGCGGGTTTTGTCGCGGTGTTTGGGCACGGTTACTCCGACATCGCCATTCCGGCATCGGTGCTCTACGACGAGGCCGGGATTTTGCTGATCTCCCCGGGGGCCTACAAGGTCAACCTGACCCGCCACGGCTTCCTCCACGTATTCCGCACGGCCCCCACCACCGAGGTGTTGAGCACCAACACGGCCCTGGCCATGTCGGTGACCTCCCAGCGGGTCGCGGTGCTCTACGCCACCCGCTCCGGCGCCCGGGAAGAGCTGGCCTTGGCCTTTGAAGATGCGGCGGTGGAGCTGGGGCTCGAGATCCCCTACTTCAAATCCTATTCCCCCACCCAACGAGATCTGCGGCCGTTGTTCGCCGACATCGCCACCCAGCGGGTGGACGGGATCTTCATCGCCGGCAACGGCTCCACTCGCCGTTTGGCGGTGCAACAGGGGCGAGATCTGGGGCTGACCATCCCCTTCTACTACCCCGATCCCATCGATGTGGTGGACTACTATGGGCGACTGGGAGATCGGATGCGGGATGTCTACGCCCCCGTGCTCTTCAACCCCCAGTCCCAGCGTCCGGAGGTCCAGGCGTTTATTCGCAACTACCGAGCCCGTTACGATGGAGAAAACCCCGACAATTGGGCAGCCCAGGGCTACGACGTCGTCCAACTCTACGCCCACGTGGTGGAGATGTCGGGCAGCGTGGCGCCCCTCACCCTGGCCAACACCATGCGCTTCACCCTGAGTTGGCGCGGGGTGACCGGACGTCACTCCTTCACCCGGAGCGGCGATGTCTACACCAAGATTCTGGATTTCGCCGCCGTCGATGTGGATAAAGATACCGACGACGACAGCGAGCGCTTGTTGATTCTCTCGCCGGAGCCCGAGGAGGCGATCACCTTTAGCGAGCTGGCGCCGGTGGCCACCGAGGTGGCCGGGCCATGATGAAAAACCAAGGCCACGGTGGTCGACGGCACCGAGGGTGGCAGCGGTGGGTCCTGGCCCTGGTGCTCGGTGGGGTTGTGTTGCCGGGGTGTGCCGAGCTGCGCATCGCCGTCATCGGACCTTTCTCGGGGTTGGCGGCCTCCGAGGGTAACGAGATGTTGTTGGGGGCGCGCGCGGCGGTGGCCCGCATCAATCGCAACGGAGGGGTGCTAGAGCAGCCCTTGGCGTTGCTGGCCTTTGACGATCAGTGTCGCAACCGTCCGGCGGTGGAGGCGGCGAGCCAGGCGGCCAATAGCGGCGTGATCCTCGTGGTGGGGCACCTTTGCTCCGACCAGTCCATCATCGCCTCCGACCTCTACGACGAAGAGGGCATACTGCAGATCTCCCCCTCCTCCACCAGCGTGGCATTCACCGAGCGGGGCCTGGACAACGTCTTTCGGGTAGTACCCCGGGACGATGCCCAGGCCAGACTGGCGGGGCGGTACATCGTCGAACGCCACCCCGGCGCCAGGGTGGGTCTCATCCACAATTCCACCGGCTATGGGCGCGGTTTGGAGGCGGCCTTGAACGAGGCCCTGGTGGATCTGGGTCAGCCGCCGATCTGGCGCGATGCCCTTTCCCAGCGGAGTATCGACGTCTCTGGGCTGGTGGATGGCATCGTCCAACAGCAGATCGAACTGCTCTACCTGGGGGTCTCGTTGGAGCAGGGGATTGCCGTCGTCAAGGCCTTGCGGGCCCGGGGATTGAGCTTGACCATCATAGGGGGGGATGCCCTGGTGAGCGATCGGTTCTGGCGGGATGTGGGGGAGGGAGCTGAGGGCGTCATGGCCACCTTTCCCCCCGATCCCACAGAGCTCTATCCCGCCGCTCAGGCCCTCGCCCGGGAGCTGCGGGAGGCGGGCCAAGACCCCGTCGGCTACACCCTCTACGCCTATGCCGTGGTGGAAATTTTCCAACGGGCCGTGGAACGGTTGGGCTATGTCGACTTTGAGGATTTCAAGACGGTGCTGCGTCGAGAGCCTTTTGACACCGTCATCGGTCCCGTGGCCTTCGATGCGAAGGGGGATCGCGTGGAGGCGGGTTACGGCGGGTTTGTGATGTATCGGATGAATCGCGAATCCGGGAGTATGGAGATCGTGTATCCCGCCCCCGACGGCCAGACCCATGAACCCCAGGGGTGATCACGGGTATGGATGGGCCGTCGGACGTTGCCCGTGGGGGTGTGGAGGTGGATTTTCCAAGGGTGGATGGCGCCTTGTCTGGGTGTGGTGGGTGAGTGGTCTATTGGCGTTCCCGGTGAGTGCCCAGCTCTACGATCGCGACTACGTCGCCATCACGACCACAGGTTTTCCCTATGCCTACATCAATACCTTTGTCAACCGCTTTGGCGATAATCCTCGTTACCGCCGCTACAAATACCCGGCGGTGGACTTTGTCACCTACGACTCGATTTTCTACCGTTTTTGTGAGGGGATTGGCCTCGATCTCACCGATATATTGGTGGTATTGGGGCAAGTGGAAAACGAACAGTTGGAGCGCTGTCGTCGTCGCCAGGTGAGCACCCTTGAGATTCCCTTTGGCTACACAGCACTGGTCCTAGCGGTCTCCCTCGAGGCGGAGCAGTTCGAGCTCGCCCTTGAGGATCTCTACCTGGCCTTGGTGCAGCTGGTCGCCAATCCGCAAAATCCCCAACAACTCGTGAGAAATCCCTATCTCCGTTGGCAGGAGATCAACGACCGTAACACAGACCAACCCAACCGCTTCCACGCTCCCAGCCGCG
>JBHJHK010000447.1:0-5043 GCA_050330975.1 Candidatus Competibacterales bacterium
TGATCGCTTATTTTGGCTTTCGCCGCCACTGCCCCAGCCTAGTGGGGGCCCCCATCATCAAGGTCTTTGGCCGTCGTCCCATGGCCATTGCCGTGGCCTGGCTCTGCAACCTGTTGGCCATTGTGGCCATCGCCATCGGGCTCGGAGGTTCGGTGGCCATGGGGGTGTTCCAGGTCAAGGAAGGGGTCGACGTCCTCTTTGGATTGACGGACAGCGGCATGGGCTTGACCCTGGGGATCTTTGCCCTGTTGGTGATCTGTTACCTGTTGCCCTTGACCGTGGACCTCAGTCGCGGGATGGCCCTGCTCTCCAACCTCGCCATGGCCATCGCCGCGGGGTTGATGATCTTTATTCTCCTGGCCGGGCCCACGCATTTTTTGATGGGGGGCATCACCCAGTCCCTGGGGGAGTACTTTGGTGGGGCGCTCCTCCAGGGCTTTCGCACCTTCACCTTCATGGATGAGCGAATCGACAACTGGTTTCAAAGTTGGACCCTGAACTATATGGTTTGGTGGCTGGCCTGGGCCCCCTTTGTGGGGGTTTTTATAGCCCGGATCTCCCGAGGGCGAACCATTCGAGAATTTCTGGTGGGTGTGATCCTCGGTCCTACCCTGTTTAGCGTGTTCTGGTTTGGGGTCTTTGGTGGAGTGAGCTTCTACGGAGTGCTCCAGGGTGACAACTCCCTTCTCGAAGTTGCTCGGAGTAATGTCGATGGTGTCGCCTTTCAGGTACTCAAGCTATTTCCCCTACCAAGCCTTACGATTTTTGCCGTAGTGGTAGCCGCCTTTCTGTTTATCGTCACTAGTGTTGTGAGTGCGGCCTTTGTCCTGGGGATGTTCTCGAGCAATGGCGACCTTAACCCGAGCCCCCGCATCAAGCTGGTGTGGGGAGTGATTTTGGGGGCATTGGGATTGGTGATGATTCTTTCTGGCAGCATCGATGCTGTGAAGTCCATTATCGCCCTGGGGGCACTGCCCTTTGTGTTTATCGTATCGCTACTGGTGGTCTGCCTACTCAAGGCCCTCAAGCAGGAGCCGCTGGTCAAGGCTGGCCCACCCCAAGGGTTAACCCAACCCAGTGCCGAGGAGGGTTTATCATGAGTAACTGGCTGGATACGGTCATGAATATCGAAGTATTTGCCTTCATCGGCCTGCTAATCTGGCTGTACTTCACGCCGTTCGAAGACGACGATGGCACCGACGACTAGTCCATAGGAATTGGGTTTTCACCGAGGCATCCGCGGGTCTCCAACCATTGCGCCACCTGAGGGGAGGCTAGCAGCTGTTGGGAAACCCGCTCTGCCATGGCCTTGGCACCTTTGGTCGTCAGATGGGTGCTATCGACATAGTACTGCCGTTGCGGGGGTATATAATCGTGACCATCGATGAGTAAAGCGTCTTGCCTACGGGTGGTATTGACAATGATCTGATTGTACAAATCGCTCATCTGGAGCGCGACAGTGCTGGACAGCTGAGGGTTGTAGCGAACCGTGGTGCGCATGGCGAGCTGGCGCTCAGCTGGGGTCTGTTCAACGCGCAATGCCCCACCTACCGTCATGAGAAATCGCAGCGTCGTGGGCGAGTGGGACTCGATGGTATTCAGCAGCTTGTCAAGGCTGCTTTGAAATGTGCGTTTGAAATCATCCTCGTCGATCGTTATGACTTCAATACCGCGTTCCACCTTTCTCAAACGCGCCAAAATAAAAGCGTTGAGTTCAATCTTGCTCCAAAACTGAGATTGCTGCGCTAGCCAGCTCGGCCTGTAGTTAACATGTCCCAATTGCTGCTGTTGGGCGATGCGTCTTACGTCGCTGGTTCGGTTACTGGGTAAAACGATAATCCAGTGAGGTTGGTGCTGGACCACCTGGGTTTGGTAAATTTCAATCATCCCTTTCAAGTTGGTACCCGGTATACCAACGTTGAGATAGTCAAAATGACATCGAGTAAACTGCCGCTGTAGAGTTTCATAAACGCGATGGGGCCATGTGTTCTCTAACTGCTTCACATAGGGATTGAGAACTGTAGAGGAGCCCATAAAGGCGATGCGAACGGTTTGCGGCGTAATTTTATCTAGGGCGGGACTGCGAAATCCATGATCATTGGTCTCGATATTACCTACCACGACATTGGGACGGAGTAGCCGCATGCCGAGTTCTTCATCATGATAAAAGAGCGTCTCGCTCTGCTGACCCTCCACCTGACCAAAACGAAACAATTGCTCGCCTCTGATTAAAACTTCGCCACCGACAAAACCAGCTGTCACACCCAAGAGGATGACGAGGCCGGTGGCGATTTCCTTCTGACGTTGGCTTAGGTAAATCACCCACTAGATCTCCTGAGTCGATTGACGCCTCAAATCAGCTCTTATCCCAGTGACCATTTCTTGGATCCATTCCTCATCGATGAGCGCCGTGCGATAGGTGAGGCGAAGGTTGAGACCTTGGGCTGAGCTCATGGCGTTGACCGCCAGAATGCCATGGCAATAGAGGTCGGGTAGCCAGTTGGGAATGAGACTCAACCCATCCACTTCCGAGGCGGTGGCATTCCATTGCCGCATTTGAAATTGAAAGGGCATCAGGCTCGCCAAATTCTGATAGGTGGCAATGCCGAGCTCATTGAAGGCCAGAGACAAGGGAATCGACTGCAGATCAACAGTGGCCAACAGCTGTCGATAGAGTCGCCGCTCGAGGGACTCATCGCCCTGGTCTGGCGTCATCTCAACGGGCAGGGGCAGCTGTTGGGTAAAGCAGCCGACAGCGTTGGTCCAACGCTGGCCCGGCCGGTTGGCCACCTGCAGGGCGACGACAAACTCATCGATATCCAATAGCTCAGCCAGTGGGCGACTGACGGCGGCCAATAACAAAGCGCCGAGGGTCACACCTTGGCGCTTTGCCTGCCGCTCCAACTGCCGATGATGCAAAGGATCAAGGGCTATGTCGCAACTCCGGGCTCGACTGTCCTGGAGGCTGGCATCGTCGATGTCGCTCTTCTCGCGAATGGCCAGGGCCTTTTGCAGTTGGGCTTTCAACTGTGCCAGTCCCGGTTGCCACTGGCCGCTGGTGAGGCAGGCTTGTTCCCAGCGAGCGAATTCCCCCGGTTGGGCTGCAGTGGAGGCGCCGAGGGCCTGGGGACCTCGGCGGTAGCCGGTGATGAGGTCTTGGAGGATTTGATCCCGCCCAAGGCCATCGGCCAGGGCGTGATGCATCACGATCACCAGCCAATGGCCCGTGGGCGACCATTCGTAGAGCAGGATGTCGAGGGCGGGTCGCCCATCGTCCAAGGCCATGGGATTCTGGCGACGCCGCTCGAGATCGGCGTCGGCCCCCGGGCGATCGGCCACCTCGATGGTGGTCCAGACCGGCTTGAAGTGGGGCAAGACGTCTTGCCAGAGGGTTTGATCTCGTTGATAGAAGCAGGTGCGCAAGCTGTGGTGGCGCTCAAATAGCGCCTCTAGGACCCCTTGAAGACGGGCTTTGTCCAGGGGTCCCAACAGCTCAAGGGCACACACGACGTTGTCGATGGCGCTGCGGCTGAGGGCGCTGTTGATCCAGAACAGGCGCTGGGAAAACGAGGCTTGGCAGCGCCGGGGGGAGGCTCCCTCGTCCTCCTCGGGGACGGGGGTTGGCCCTGGCGCGGCAGTGCTCTGGGAGGCGTGGTGTTGGCGAATGAAGGCCGCCGTCCCTTCGATGGTCATGGATTGACCCAGCAGCGTCGTCAGGGGCAGCGGGACTCTAAAGATGTGGCTGAGGTCATTGGCCAGGGTGGCCGCCATGAGGGAATCCCCCCCCAGGGCGACGACGTCGCGATCGCCGGGCAGTTGCTGGGCGGGCCGCTGCAAAATGGTTGCCCACACGGCCTGGACCGCCGCGTATAGGGGGTCCTGGGGCGCGTCAATTTCCCGGGGGGGGTGTTGGGCGTCGGCGGCGGTCCCACCCACCCCCAGCCGCTCGGCAAGGCCGTTGCGCTGGAGTTTGCCCGCCGGTCCCTTGTGCAGCGCGTCGACAAACACCCAACGGCTGGGCACCTTGTGGGGCGCTAGCCGTTGGCCGACAAAGGCAGCCAGCTGTGCCTCTGGCAAATCGACCCCCGGGGCGGCCACGATGGCCGCGGCGACTTCCTCCCCCAGGGTGGGATGGGGGGCGGCAAAACTGATGGATTCTACCACCCCGGGGATCTGGGCTAGAACCCGATCCACTTCCAAAGGGGCGATTTTCTCCCCGCCGCGGTTGATGAGTTCCTTGAGGCGTCCGGTCAAGGTCAAGTAACCCCGTTCGTCCAGGTAGCCCTGGTCCCCGGTGCGAAACCAGCCGTTGTGAAACGCCTGGGCGTTGGCCTCGGGGTTATCCAGATAGCCCGTCGTCACCGTCGGACCCTTGATGACCACTTCGCCGACGGCGTTGGCACAGAGCAACTGGCCGTCGCCATCCATAATGGCGATCTCCGTCGAGGCGGCCACGCCGACGCTGCCCGGGCGCCGCTCCCCCGGGGGCAGGGGATTGCTGGCCATCTGGTGGGTGGCTTCGGTCATGCCGTAGGCTTCGATGACGGGGATTTGCCAGCAGCGTTCGAGGTCGGCCAGCAAACGGGGCGTCATGGCGGCCGATGAGGAGCGCAGAAAGCGCAGCCGATGGCCCTGGGGGCGCCGATCGTTGCGGCTCAGCGCCCCGTAGACCGCTTGGTGAAGGGTGGGGACGGCGGTGAGCCAGGTGTCGAGCCCCTGGCGTGCCCGCTCAATGATGGCGTCGGGGGTCACGGCCTCGATGACGTGGCTAGTACCCCCGCTGAGCAGTGGGGTCAAGACGCCACAGATGAGGCCGTGGATGTGAAATAGCGGCATCACATTGAGGCAGCAGTCGCCCTCGGTGAGGGCCAACCAACGGGCCAAGCGCTGGGCGGAAATGACCAAGTTGGCGTTGGTGAGGGGCACGGCCTTGGGTTTGGCCGTGGTGCCCGACGTGGAGAGAATCAGACCGATGTGTTCGGGGGTGGGATCGCGCCTATCCCCGGCGACCGGCGGCTGATCCCCTGGGGACGCCAGGGGCGT
>JBHJHK010000448.1:0-4262 GCA_050330975.1 Candidatus Competibacterales bacterium
TCCCCCCTCACCCCCGCCGAGCGCGAGCGGGCTTATAACCCCCGCCTTGCCGTCCCCGAGTTCGAAGCCTACCGAGAACGCCGTCTGGCAAAGAGCGCCACCCAGCGGGCCATCACCCCCGGCATGGAAAATCTGCGCTACGGCGACGGCCCCCGGGCGGTCTTGGACCTCTTCAAGCCCGACACGGACGATGCCCCGTTGGTGGTGTTCTTCCACGGTGGCTACTGGCGGGCCGGGGATAAACAAGAGATGTCGTTTATGGCCAAGCCCCTGTTGGCGGCGGGCATCGCCCTGGCCCTACCCAACTACGATTTGTGCCCCGCTGTGACCTTGCCCCAGATCGTCCACCAGGCCAGAGAAGCCGTGGCCTTTGCCATCGCCAGAGCGCCCGATTGGCAGGTGGACCCCCGGCGGATCGTCGTCGCCGGGTTATCGGCAGGAGCCCATTTGGCCGCTGCCTGTTTGACCGCCGATCTGGAGGGGCCCGCCATGGACGCAAGGGCCATCAAGGGCGCCTTGTTGATCAGCGGCGTCTACCGACCCGCCGTGGTGTTGGATTTGGCCCTCAACGCCGAGATCCAACTCACCCCGGAAACCGCCGCCGCCGCCGACGTCTACAGCCGGCCCCTGGCGGTCCACTGCCCGGTGGTGGTGGCGGTGGGGGGCGACGAGCCCGCCCCTTGGATCGAGCTCTCCCGGGAGTACGCCGCCAAGCTCACCGAGGAAAAGGCCAGCCCCGTCCACTGTCAGGTGCTGCCCCACCACAACCACTTTTCCATCATCGAGGAGCTAGAGCACGACACCAGCACCATGACTCGGCTATTGCTGGATTTGTGCAAGTGACGGTCGCGGTCAAGCTTCTAGCGCCCGGCCAAGTACTCGTGGACCAATTTGATGGCCAGGGCGCCCTCCCCCACCGCCGAGGCGATGCGGTTCATGGCCCCAGCGCGGACGTCGCCGGCGGCGAACACCCCCGGAACGCTGGTTTCCAGTAGCAAGGGGTCCCGCTCTTGGCGCCAACCGCCGTCGACGGCGAACAGATCCCGTCCCGTGGCGACAAAACCCCGCTTGTTGCGCACTATCCCTTCCCCTAGCCACTCGGTGTGGGGTTTGGCGCCAATGAAAATAAAAATCGCCCGGGCGTCCACGGTGCGCTGTTCTTTGCTGCGGCTATCTTGAAGTACTAAAGACTGCAAGTACTCCTCGCCCTTGGCCTCCACCACTTCGGTGAAGATCAACAGTTCGATGTTGTCCGTGGCCGCGATTTGGTCGATCAAATACTGGGACATGGTGGATTGTAGGTTGTCCCGGCGAATGGCGATATACACCTGGCGGGCGAACTGGGACAAATACATGGCCGCCTGGCCTGCGGAGTTGCCGCCGCCGACGATGTAGACATCGCTACCGCGGCAGGCATTGGCCTCGGTGGTGGCGGCGCCGTAGTAGACCCCGGCGCCGGTGAACCGATCCAAGCCCTCGGCCTCTAGGTGGCGGTACTGAACCCCGGTGGCGACGATGAGACTTTGGGCGTCTAGGCAGGTGCCGTCGGCAAAGCGCAGTCGTTTGTAGTGGTCGTTGACCTCCAGCCCCACCACGTCCGCCGAAGCGATGAACTCCGCCCCCAAACGGGTGGCCTGGGCCACGGCCCGGCGGGTGAGCTCCGCCCCCGACAGCCCGGCGGGGAACCCCAAGTAATTCTCGATTCTAGAACTGGTCCCCGCCTGCCCCCCCGGGGCCTGGCGCTCGATGACCACGGTCTTCAACCCTTCCGACGCCCCGTAGACCGCCGCCGCCAGCCCCGCAGGACCCGCGCCGACGATGGCCACGTCGTAGACGTTTTGCCGGGCTCTAGTCTGTAACCCCACCCGCTCGGCCAAGACCGCCAAACTGGGGTTGGCCAGGTGGGTGCCATCTTCGAATACCACCACCGGTAGATCTTTGGCCTCGCTATCGGTGAGGGCCAAGATCTCCTCGGCCTCGTCGCTCAGCTCCACGTCCAGCCAACGAAAGGGGATGAGGTTGCCGGCGAGGAAGTTCTTCACGGCGTGGGACCCAGGGGACCACTGATAGCCGACGATACGGATGCCGGTAAAGGGGGCCCGGTACTGGCTGCGCCAGCTCTCTAGGAGATCGTCGAGGACCGGGTAGAGGCGCTCTTCAGGAGGGTCCCAGGGCTTCATGAGGTAGTAGTCCAACTGGACCTCATTGATGGCCTTGATGGCCGCCTCGGTGTCGGAGTAGGCGGTCAACAGCGCCCGCTTGGCCTCGGGAAAGACCCGCCGAGCGGCCTGCAAGAATTCGACCCCCGACATCTCTGGCATCCGCTGGTCGGACAACAGCAGCGCCACTACCTCATTTTTCAGCTTGATGGTTTTGACGATTTCCAAAGCTTCGTTGCCGGATTCGGCGCAGAAGATTCGGTAGTCGCGCCGGTACTGGCGGCGGACATCCCGCTCGATGGCGGGCAGCACTTGGGGATCGTCGTCGACGACGACGATGGCAGGGCGCATTTCGCGTTGGGCCATGGTGCTCTCGAAGGTGCTCACTGAAGAGAGAAAGACAAGACAAATGTATAGCCAAGCAGGGGGGGGGCGCGGCCATGGGGGCGTGGGAGGCGAACGCCCCGAGGGGGAAGACAAGGCTCGCGGCCACGGCGATAGCCGCCATCCATGGCCTCTCAATCTACTGCATTTTGCCAGTGGACTGTAGCGCCCCGTCCTCCCCGGGTCACCACCTGCGCCGACGGCTGCCCATGACCAGCTGCCCTGGATCACCGTCGGCGTCCTCAAAGACTCAAAAAATTGTGTTTATTATCTATAAGCGATCCCATGGCGCTCGTTAATTACTTATACGATATACCCAAAGTACTCATAGCATGCTCATAGGGCAGCCTAGCTGACGAACCGAGCCCATAAAATCAGGGTTCTTCTTCAACAAAATCTTGGCACGCCATGTGCTTCCACCTAAGCACGCCTCGGGCTATGGGAAGCTATCACACCTTTGAGTCTCCATGGTCTTGAGGTCAACCCATTTAAATTCATCCATTGTTAGAGGACTTTTGGCCATGATTAATCGTACCGTTGCTTTAGCGATCACCCTCGTCATGTTAGTCGGTTGGACTGCGGGATCCGCCCTTGCTGGCGGCAATCCCCAGAAAACCTATATTACCATTAAAAATTGTCACAACTTTGACACTGACAGCGCCGCAAGCAATGCCGGAACCTGTTATATCTACAAAGGTGGAGACGCCGTCAAGCTGATCGATCAAGGCTCTCACACTTTTCACAACGTCGGCGACACGGTGACGCTCACCTGCACCAGCGGCAACTGCGATATCACCTGTGGCTGTGGCTTCCTGGGCTCCAAATTGATCCTTGACAATTTCAATGGCTCTGCCACCATCGTCAAATACGGCAGCAAGAACTGTCAAGATTTTCAAATCAACCATATGCTGCAGCAATCCTGTAATTGAGCGACAAACTGCCAGCGATACTGGGACAGCTTATAATTTGTTTTACAGAACATCAGTCAACCATCGATCATCCCCAAAACCTCCGTTTTGGGGATTTTTTATTGACAAAAGCTCACCGACAAACCTCGACATGCTCAAAGGCCAACAGAGCCCGCGATGGCTTGGTATTGATACGCCATGTATTGGGCCGTGCTCTATTTGCCAGTGGAGACAAGACGCCACCGACTTCACCACCCCCCACTACATCGAAGAGCAATTCCTAACCCCCCCCTTGAGCCCGCCAACCCCGCCAGCGGCCAAACCGTCCTCATGGGCACCGCTATACGGCAAGTCCGTTGGAAAACGACGACGGCACAGCAGGGCTAAGGGGGCAGTATGGGCCAGGGCTTTCATGGGCCAGCAAGTTGAGCCAGCGTCAACCCCAGGAGCCCTCACGGAGCGTGGGTCACTACACCAATGGGTTTGTCATAGGCCTCCTTTGCTATAAGCATTTCTATAAGAATACTTTAGGCATCCATGGGTATTCATAGGGGGTAACCATAGGAGGTACCGATAGACATCCATAGAGAAACAAATAAGCCCTTGTTTATAAAGATTTTTTAAATATGGCCCGTCTCTTGCTCAAACATTAATCAGCAACGCTTTACGCCAACTTCCCAAAGCCCATGGGATTCACCGATGACTAGCTGACCGAGGACACCGCCATGAGATCGCCCAACACCAGCCAAACCCTCAACCCCCTCAATCCCCTGGTGCCCTGGTCTGGGGGCGATCTCTCAACGGCGTTCAA
>JBHJHK010000449.1:0-3372 GCA_050330975.1 Candidatus Competibacterales bacterium
AGAGTTGATCAAAAAAAAAAAATCTATTTTCTATAAATTTTTTTTTTTCACCAAAAAACCCCACCCTCCCCCCCCCGCGGGCTTGGGGGGGGGCCCCCCCCCCCCCGGCCACGGCTAGCCACGCCCCTCTTTACCGCCGCCCCCAAACAGGCCTCTAAGGCGCCTGACCCGCGCCTCTACCCCTGCCCCTTCGCCGTCGCCAAGGCCGCTACCGGGTTCCTCCTGGGAGGTTTTGAGACGACTGACGTCGGCGTGGCGCAACAACAACACCGCCACCGCCAGCAACAGAATCGCCGTCGCCTCAAAGACGATGGCGTAGGGATCCATCTCTTTGCTCTGGAGGACGATGAGGCGCGACAGCGCGGTGATGGCGATGAACAACGGATAGATCACCGGCACGGTGCGACTTTGGTAGAACACCGCCACCATGGACAGCACCTCGGTGTACAAAAAAAGCAACAAAATATCGGCGATGACGATGTTGGCCCGCTGGACGATGTTGAGCACTTCCAGGAGCACTGCCCCCACGGTCAGCAATACGATGAGCAGCAAGATGCTCTTTTCGATGCCGTCGATGAACCGCACAATAGACATGGTGTTTTTCCAACGCAGACTGTTATTCCAAATGCCTCCCCGGTCGGGGATCGGCGACACGGCAACCCCACCTCTCCACGACAGAGGTAGTACTGGGACCATCGGTTGATGAGAGGCTACAAACGTGCAAGAGTTTGAGCCGCCACTTATGTGAAGCGAGGTTTCGATGGTTGCGCTGCAACGCCTTTGTCGGCTATGGCTCTTTGGATTCTCGGCCCTTTGGGGTTCGATGGCCCCCGGTGCAGAGTTCACCTTGACGATCCACCACTTTTTGGGCCCCAACTCCACCACCCAAGCTGAACTCATCGAACCCTGGGCCCAGGGCATCGAAGCCGATTCCCAGGGGCGCTTGGCCTTTGAAATCTTTCCGGCCATGAGCCTGGGGGGACGGGCACCAGCCCTCTACAGCCAGGTGCGGGACGGGGTCGCCGACATCGTCTGGACCCTGGCGGGCTATACCCCCGGGGTGTTCCCCCGGGCCGAGGTGTTCGAGTTGCCCACGGTCCACCAGGGCAGTGCTCTCGCCACCAATTTGGCGATTCAACGCCTCTTCGACCCCTTCTTGGCCCCGGACTTCGCCGATGTCAAACCCTTGTTGATCCACGTCCACCAGGGTCAGGCGATCCACACCGTGGACCGTCCGGTGCGCAGCCTTGCCGATCTCGCCAACCTCAAGCTGCGCACCCCCTCCCGCACCGGGGCTTGGATGTTGACGGCATGGGGGGCAGACCCTGTGAGTATGCCCTTGCCCGAGGTTCCCCAAGCCCTATCCCGGGGGGTGGTGGACGGACTATTGATCCCCTTTGAAGTGGTGGAGCCCCTTAGGATCCACGACTTGACCACGGCCTCCACCGAGGGCTACCAAGGCATGCGCTTTGGCACGGCGGTGTTCATCTTCGCCATGAACCGAGAACGCTTCGCCGGTCTCCCCCAAGACCTCCAGGCCATCATCGACCGCCACTCGGGGCAAACCCTGGCCACGGTCGCCGGGCGGGCCTGGGATGCCGTGGAACCCCGGGTCAAAGACTCCATCGCCGGGGCTGGACACACCATGATCCAATTGGACGCCGCCGCCCAACGGGCCTTTGACCAGGCCGCCCAACGGGCGGTGGCGCGCTGGATCGAGGAGGTCAGCGGCGCCGGCCTCGACGGTGAAGCCTTGGTGGCCGCCGCCCGGGCCGCCGTGGCAACCGCCACCGCGGCGGCCGCCAACGCCCCAGAGGTCGGCGGCGATTAGCCATCAATCCCTCCTCCCAAGGGCAGTCGCCTTCTTCGACCGCCTGGCGGCGGTTTGGGCCCTGGCCGCCGGCGTGGTACTTGGAGGGGTGGTGCTCCTCACCGCCGCCAACGTGGGCAGTTATCTCCTAGATGAACTGGCGAGAAGCCTTGGGGGTGCTGTCTCCGCCATCGCCGGTTATGAAGAGGCCGTGATCCTGGCCCTGGGGGTCGCCGCGCCCATGTTTTTGCCCTATTGCCAAAGCCAACGGGGCCACGTGGCGGTGGATTTCCTGGTACAACGCCTGCCCCTGGGGTTGCAAGCAGCCCTCGATGCCCTGAGCCTGGGTCTCACCACCGCTTTGGCCCTATTCCTCAGCTATTGGCTATTCCAGGGCATGGTGGAGAGCCGAGACTTGGGGGTGGTCATGGGTATTCTGGGCTGGCCCCAGTGGCCCTTCTACTGGCCGGGTATCGTCTCTTTGGCCCTGTGGGCTCTGGTGGCGGGCTTGCAATTGAGCTGCCTGGTAGCGACCCACCCCGGGGAGCCGGTCGCGGGTGGGTGAGCGGGAGTGGGTGGGCCTCGCCGGGCTCGGGGTATTGTTGATATTGCTGCTGTTGCGGATACCCGTGGGCTTGGCCATGGTGGTCACGGGCATCGGCGGCGCCTGGGTGTTGAGCCTGGTGGCGCCGTTTTTGCGCTTTGAGCCCTACTTGCGCCAGTTTAAAACCCTGTTGTGGGACACCGTTGCCAACTACGAGCTATCGGTGGTGCCGCTGTTTATCCTCATGGGTTATTTGGCGGCCCACGGCGGCTTGAGCCGCGACCTGTTCCGGGGTTTCTACGCCCTGGTGGGGCGCTGGCCGGGGGGGGTGGCGGTGGCCACGGTGGGGGCCTGCGCTGGGTTTGGCGCCGTATGTGGTTCGTCCTTGGCCACGGCGTCCACCATGGGGCGGGTGGCGCTACCGGAACTCTACCGGGTGGGCTATGCCCCAGCCCTGGCCACGGGGGTGTTGGCCGCCGGAGGACCCCTGGGGATTCTCATTCCCCCCTCGGTGGCGTTGGTGCTCTACAGCGTGGTGGTGGAGGTCTCCATCATCGACGCTTTCCGCGCCGCCGTGGTACCGGGGCTCATGGCCGTGGTGGCCTTTGCCGGCCTCACGGCCCTCACGGCCTGGCGTCGCCCCGACCTCGCCCCCTCCATTCCCCCCCCAGACCCCCGCCAGCGGCGGCGGGATCTAGCGGGCCTGGTGCCGGTGGCTTTGATCTTTGCCGGTCTGTTGGTGGGGTTGGGCCTGGGGCTATTTACCCCCACCCCCGCGGCGGGGATCGGGGTGTTGGCGGTGCTGGGCTACGGGCTTTTCAAGGGCTGGCGGGGGCATGGGCTCGGGTGGCACGGCTTGCGCCAGTCCCTGCTGGATACCGCTGTCACCGCCGGCATGATCTATTTCATCTTGTTTGCCGCCGAGGTCCTCAAGGGCTTCTTCGCCCGGGCCGGCCTCCCCGCTGCCTTGGCGGGGTGGGCGGCCGCCAGTGGCCTAGACCCCTGGGTAATCCTGGCG
>JBHJHK010000450.1:0-6956 GCA_050330975.1 Candidatus Competibacterales bacterium
CGAGGACCTGGGGCGGTGCTGGGGCCACCTCGGCCGGGACTTGGGGTTGGTCGGCGAACAACGGCGCCGCGGCGAGGACGAACAGTCCCGCGGCGAGGCCGTGGCGCAGGGAAAGGGTCACCATGGTCACAAACTCCTGAGCGTAGCGATTGTAGAGGGCGCAGGGCGCCGCGGGGGTGCCAACCGCCGCCTCGACTTGTGTTTATCGGGTCGTTTGACGCAAAATCACGGGCACTAACCCCGTGCAATTTCTCAATTTTCAGCCTTTGCCGAGCAATCATGCCTCTGTTGGCCTTGGGCATCAATCACAACACAGCACCCGTGCAGGTGCGCGAGCGCATCGCCTTCAACCCCCACCAACTGGGTCCCGCCCTGCGGGCTTTGGTCGCCGCGGGGGAAACCAGAGAGGCGGCTATCCTCTCCACCTGCAACCGCACTGAACTCTACTGCGGCTGGGACGGCGACGACCCGGGCCAGCTGCACCACTGGTTGAGCCGCTACCACACCCTGGAGCCCAACGACCTCGCCCCCTACTGGTTTCGCCAGCGGGAGCGCCAGGCGGTGCGCCATGTGTTGCGGGTGGCGGCGGGGCTGGATTCGTTGGTGTTGGGCGAGCCCCAAATTTTGGGTCAACTCAAGTCGGCCTACCAGGCGGCGGCGGAGGCCGGCACCTTGGGCACTCGCTTGGAACGGCTGTTCCAGCACAGCTTTGCCGTGGCCAAGCAGGTGCGCACCGACACCGCCATCGGCGCCAACGCCGTTTCCGTGGCCTTTGCCGCCGTGCGTTTGAGCCAGCAGATCTTCGCCGACTTGAGCCAGCAGACCGCGGTGCTCATCGGCGCCGGGGAGACCATCGAGCTGGTGGCCCGCTACCTCAAAGACGCCAACATTGGCCGCATCGTGGTGGCCAACCGCACCCTGGAACGGGCCCACGCCCTGGCGGTGCGTTTTTCGGGTTATGCCATCGCCCTGAACGAATTGCCCCATCACCTGGGAGAGGCGGACATCGTGGTATCCTCCACGGCCAGCAGCGGCTTTGTGGTGGACGCTCCCACCTTCGCCCGTTGTCGCCGCAACAGGCGCCACCGCCCAGTCTACGTCGTGGACATCGCCGTTCCCCGGGACATCGACCCCACCATCGCCGAGCAAGACGACGTCTACCTCTACACCGTGGACGACCTAGGGGAGATTATCGAGGAAAACCGCCGCCAGCGCCAAGCCGCCGCCGAAGCCGCCGAGGAGATCGTCGACTTCCAGACCGATCGGTTCATGGAGTGGCTGCGGATCCAAGAGGGTTCCGACGGTATCCGCACCCTGCGCCGCTGGGGGGAGGGGTTGCGGGATGAGACCCTGGCCAAGGCCCGCCGCCAGCTGCAAAGCGGCAAGGATCCCGACGCCGTGCTCCAGTACCTGGCCACCACCTTGACCAACAAATTGCTCCACGCCCCGAGCCAGGGCCTGCGGGACGCCTGGGCCCGGGGCGATGCCGAGGCGGTGGCGTTGCTCCAAGACCTCTACCGCCTAGATGGCGAGCCCTAGCTAGGGGCCCCATCCCCCTGGGCCCACCCCGGGCCGGGCCTTGCCGGTCGCGCTGTTCCCACCACCCTTGACCCGTTTGGAAGTGACGCCCCCATGCAGCCATCGATGTTGGCCAAACTCGAGCAACTCACCGACCGCTACGACGAGGTGGCCGCGCTGCTATCCGAGCCCGATGTCGCCGATGACCAGGGGCGCTTTCGGGCTTTGTCCAAAGAGTACGCCCAGCTGGAGGCGGTGGCCACGGGCTTTCGCGCCTACCGGCAACTGGCGGATGAACTGGCCAGCGCCGAGGTGTTGATGGCCGAGGGGGACGGGGAGATGCGCAGCTTGGCGGAGGATGAAATCCGCACCTTGGAGGCCCGGCGCGAGGCGTTGGCCCAAGCGCTGCGCCTGGAGTTGATCCCCAAGGATCCCTTGGACGACAGCAATATTTTCCTGGAGATCCGGGCGGGCACCGGCGGCGACGAGGCGGCCATCTTCGCCGGGGACCTGTTCAAAATGTACGCCCGCTACGCCGAGGCCCGCCGCTGGCAGCTGGAGGTCCTCAACGAGAGTCCGGGGGAGCACGGGGGTTATAAAGAGGTCATCGCCCGACTCATCGGCCAGGGGGCCTATTCCCGCCTCAAGTTCGAATCGGGGGCCCACCGGGTCCAGCGGGTGCCCAAGACCGAGACCCAGGGGCGAATCCACACCTCGGCGGCCACGGTGGCGGTGCTACCAGAGGTGGAAGAGGTGGAGGCCATCGAGATCAACCCGGCGGATCTGCGGGTCGACACCTACCGGGCGTCGGGGGCCGGCGGCCAGCACGTCAACCGCACCGACTCGGCGGTGCGCCTCACCCATTTGCCCTCGGGGGTGGTGGTGGAGTGCCAAGACGAGCGCTCCCAGCACAAAAACCGCGCCCGGGCCATGGCGCTGCTCCAGGCCAAGCTATTGGCCCAGGCCCGGGCCGAGCAGCAGGCCACCCAGGCCTCCACCCGGCGGTCGTTGGTGGGCAGTGGCGACCGCTCGGAGCGGATCCGCACCTACAACTTCCCCCAGGGCCGGGTCACCGACCACCGCATCGAACTCACCCTCTACAAACTCGAAGAGGTCATGGGAGGCCAGTTGGATCACATCGTCGACCCGTTGATCCAAGAGCACCAAGCCGACCAGCTGGCGGCTTTGGCGGGTTGATGCCTGGTCGGGGGGGGCCACCGTCCATGGGTGGCGGCCCTGGCGGGGCGGCGGTCTCCCCCACCCCAGCCCTCCCTCCACCGGAGATAGCGGCCATGGCGCCAAGCGACTCGCCGGAGGATTTGGCCCTGGGAACCCTACTGGCCAGGGCCCGTAACCAGCTGGCGGCCCTGGAAACCGGTTCCCTGGACGCCGAATTACTGTTGGCCCACGTCCTGGGAAAACCGCGCAGTTTTCTCCACGCCCACCCCGAATGGGGCCTCTCCGCGGACCAGGCGGCGGCCTTGGCCGCCGGGTTGGCGCGGCGGGCCGCCGGGGAGCCGGTGGCCTATTTGCTGGGATACCGGGAATTTTGGAGCCTGGTCTTAAAGGTGACCCCGGCGGTGCTGATCCCCCGACCCGAGACGGAGCTCTTGGTGGAACAGGCCCTGGCCCGCTTGCCCCGGGACGAGCCGGTGGCAGTGGCGGATTTGGGCACCGGCAGCGGGGCGGTGGCCTTGGCCATCGCCGCCGAGCGGCCCAAGGCGGCGGTGGTGGCCACCGATGTGAGCCCCGCGGCCCTGGCGGTGGCGACGGCCAATGGCAAAGCCTTGGGGTTCGCCGGACGGGTCAGCTGTCGGCTGGGGGATTGGTGGACGCCCTTGGCGGGGGAACGCTTTCAACTGCTGGTGAGCAACCCCCCCTACGTGGCCCTGGGGGACCCCCACCTCGCCCGGGGGGAAGTGGCGTTTGAACCCTCCACGGCCCTGGTGGCGGGCCCTACGGGGTTGGAGGCCATCGCCCAGTTGGCCGCAGAAGCCCCCGGTTATCTCACCCCTGGGGGATGGTTACTGCTGGAACACGGCTACGACCAAGGCGCGGCGGCGGCGGCTTTGTTGCGCCAGGGGGGCTTTGGGGAGGTGACCACCTATTCAGACCTCGCCGGCCACCCGCGGGTGGCCGCAGGAAGGTGGTATCCGCCGGCCTGAGCCGCGGTGTTTACCCTACCTCCTCCTTCGGCCCGGTGGGCAACTGGGCGAGCCACTGTTCCACCCGGACTTCGGGGTGGGGATGGTGGAGGAGGTCGCCGATGACGGCCACGGCGTCGGCGCCGGCGGCCCACACCTCGGGGGCCCGCTCTAAAGTGATACCGCCAATGGCCACCAACGGGCAGGGTATCTGGCGCCGCCAGCGGCCGATGGCCTCTAGACCCTGGGGGGCCCAGCCGGTGGCTTTGCTGCCCGAGGGATAGATGGGGCCCAGGGCCAGGTAGTCGGGGGCCGCCGCCAAACCCACGGCTAGCTCGGCCTCGGAGTGGGTGCTGACCCCCAACTTGATACCGGCCCGGCGCAGGGCCTTGAGGTCGGCGGTGGCCAAGTCCTCTTGACCCAGGTGGACCCACTCGGCCCCGGCGTCGATGGCCTCTCGCCAGTGGTCGTTGATCACCAACTGGCAGCCGTGGCGCCGGGCCAGGGCCAACCCCTCAGCTACCGTCCGGCGGCGCAACTCGGGGTCGGGATGTTTGTAGCGCAGTTGGACAAAGGACAGGCCTTTGGGCAACAGGCGCGCCAGCCCAGGGAGGTCGGGGAGGATGGGGTAAAAGGGCGACGGCAATGGACTTTGCTTCACGGTGGCTCAAGGCTCTTCGGCGGCGGGTTTGGCGGGATCTTCGAGGTCGGCGCCGGGGACCTGGAGGTATTTTTTCACCGTGCGCCGATCCAGACCGCTGGCCCGGGCCACGGCCTCCAGGCTGCCCCATTGGCGATACAGGCGCCGGCAATAGCCACCGAGGACTTCCCGGGCGCTGAGTTGACCGCCGTAGAGACGGGTCAGCCAAGGGTCACTCTGGGGTTCTGGCCCTGGGGCGGGGTCGCCGGTGTAGCGGCGGGTGAGGAGGATGCGCCGCACCGCCTGCTCCAGTTCCCGGACGTTGCCGGGCCATGGGTAGTTGGGGGGGAGATCCCGGTGGAGTACTTCTAACACCAAGGCACACAGGTCGTTGTCCTCGCTGCCCAAAATGCGTTTGAGCAACAAACGCACCACTGCTTCCAGTTCGGCGGGGTTTTCCTCTAGGCGCTGGCGCAGGGAGGGGACGGTGATGATGTCCGAGCACAGGCGGTAGAAAAAGTCGTCGCGAAACCGCCCCGCCCAGCGCAGCTCCCCCAAGGACCTATGGGTGGCGGCGATGACCCGCCCCTTGAAAGGCAGGGATTGGTGGCTCCCCACCGGCGCAAAGGTGCGCTCTTGGAGGACCCGCAGCAGTTTGGTCTGGACTGCCAGGCTCACATCGCCGATTTCGTCGAGGAACAGAGTGCTGTGGGGGCCACAGCGCTCAAAGATCCCCTTGTGGTGGTCCACAGCGCCCGTGAAGGCCCCCTTGCGGTGACCAAACAATTCGGATTCGATGAGATTTTCGGCAAATTCCGTCAAATTGATGGCCAAAAAGCCATCGGTAAAACTGGAGGCAAAGCGTTTTTGGTCGGGGTCGTAGGGAATGAAACCCGAGCGGCCAATGGCCGCCGCCGCCGCCCCCTTGCCGGTGCCGGTCTCCCCCAACATCAAGGTGGAAAAGTCCTCCATGCGGTTCCACAGGTGTCGCTCGTAGAGGCGGGCGTCGAAGGTGAAAACGCTGTTCCACAGGGAAAGCCGCAGCTTCACCATGGAGGGGCTAGCCCCCACCAGGGATCGGTCGATGAAATAGTAGGCCCGGCGCAACTGATAGAAAAACGCCGCGTAGCGCCGGGCGACACCTTCGCCAAAGCCCCGCTCCACCAACGCCTTGACCGTGGGTTCGACGACCGCCGCCGCCGGTTGGGGCGCCCCGGGGCGGGTCAACTCGGCGTTGATGAGTTCGTCTAGGGGGGCGATGGTGCGGTTGAAGGCCCAAAACAAGTAGGCGTTGGTCAACAGTTGTCGCTCTTCCCCTTCAAAGGGGGCGATGGTGCGGATGCCCCGGCTCGCCAGGCCCTCGAGGCGCTCGGAGACGATGGCATCGAGGACGTCGAACACGTGCTGTTTCCCCGCCCGAGGCATGCGCTTTGGGGCGATCAACGCCTCGGCGTTGGACCACTCGACGCTAAAGGGGTTGGTGAGGATGATCTGGGCCGCCAGGGCGAAGAAGCGGCGGTCGTCGGGGTTGAGGCGATGGGTGGCCATGGCTCCATGGGGCATAGAGTGTCTGGGGAGCATACATGAAATGTCTGTTCGACGGGTTTGTAGCGGATCTCCAGTGACCTAAAGAGTTGCCAAAACAACGCAGTAGGCCACGGAGTCGAACTGGCACGGGGTTTGAGATGGCCCAGGGCAGTCCTTATTCTCCAGGGAGATCACCCCCGTGGCCATTGACCATCACCGCACCCGTGCCGTACTCGACTGGCTCAAGGGCCGCTGGGGCGAATCGTTTGCCCAGCGGCTCGGTCCCAAGACCCATCCCCTGCCCCCGGCCCTGGGTTCCCAGCCGGGCCCTGGGGGCCGGACGCGCCGCTGGCGCACCCTGACCCGCCACACGGCCTTGACGGCCGCCGACGGCCAACACTTCACCGCCCCCCTGGCCGCCCTGGGGGAGGCCTTTGACGAGCAAATTGAACACTGCATCGGCGTGACCACCTTGCCCGTGGGGGTGGTGGGGCCGCTGCGGGTCAACGGCTTGTTCGCCCAGGGGGACTACTACCTGCCTTTGGCCACCACCGAGGCGACCCTACTGGCTTCCCACGCCCGGGGGGCGCGGCTCATCAGCGCCGCGGGGGGCTGTAGCGCCGCGGTCCTCAACCACGGCCTGAGCCGGGCGCCGGTGTTTGTATTTGCCGATCTGTTGACCGCCGGCCAGTTTGTCGACTGGGTGAGCCACCAGTTCCAAGCCCTCAAGGCCGCTGCCGAGGCCACCACCCGCCACGGCCGACTCGTCGACCTGCGCCCCCACCTGGAGGGCAACCACGTCTACTTGAGTTGCGAGTACACCACCGGCGAGGCCGCTGGGCAAAACATGACCACCCTGGCCACCGAGGCGCTGTGCCACTATATCGAAGCCCACTGCCCTTGGCGTCCCCTGGATTGGTTCTTGGAGGCCAACTTCTCCGGGGACAAAAAGGCGTCGGCCCAGGCGTTGCTGGGTGTGCGGGGCAAAAAGGTCAGCGCTGAGGTCACCCTGCCGGCACCCTTGGTGGCTCGGGTGCTGCGGGTCGACGTCGCCACCTTGGTCCGCTATTGGCAAGTGGCGGCCTTGGGGGGGGTCATGAGCGGCACCTTGGGGGTCCAGGGCCACT
>JBHJHK010000451.1:0-3102 GCA_050330975.1 Candidatus Competibacterales bacterium
CCACCATCAAGTGATCCCCCACCCCGATGCGCCGCAACACAGGGGGCCCTTCCCCTTGGGGCTCGATGGCGATGAGGGTCAAATCGAGGGTGCCGCCGCCGATATCGCACACCAACAACAGGCGCCGATCCCCCAAGGCGGCGGCCAGGTTGTCCTGGTGCTGGCGCAGCCAGTGGTAACAGGCCGCCTGGGGCTCCTCCAACAGCTGGACCCGGGGCAATCCCGCCAACCGGGCCGCCGCCAGGGTTAGCGCCCGGGCGTCTTCGTCGAAGGAGGCCGGCAGGGTGACCACCACGTCCTGGCGCTCGAGGGGATGGCCGGGAAAGGCCTGATTCCAAGCCGCCCCCAGGTGGGCCAGATAGCTGGCCGAGGCCTGGAGGGGCGACACCTTGGGAACATCACCGGGGGCTCCCCAGGGGAGGATGGGGGCAGTGCGGTCCACCCGGGCGTGGGACAGCCAGCTCTTGGCGCTCACCACCAACCGGCCCGGCACCCGGGCACCCCACTGGCCAGCCAGGGCGCCGACGATGCCCGCGGGCAACTCGCTCTCCAGGGGGGTCTTGGACCACGGCAACTGCCCGGCCTCGGGGGACAACTCTCCGGGGGCCAGCTGGTAGCGCAGGGCGGGCAATCGCGCCTCAGCTGCCACGTCGCCGGGGTCGCCCAGCTGGGCCCTGGCCACGCTGCCCCGCGTGGCTGCGGGGGTCTGGGTGTCGGCGTAGGCCAGGGCGCAGTGGGTGGTCCCTAGGTCGATGCCGACGGCATAGCGGGATGGACGGACGATGGGTCATTCCTCCCGGGCCCCTGGAGGCCCCGTGGGGTGGTTGCGCCCTGCAAACGCCGAGAGCGGGTTCGGGGGTGGGCTATTCCTCCCGGACGCTAAACTCCACCCGGTAGGCGGTGCTGCCGTCCCGGGGCAGGGCTTCCAGTTTGAGGGTCCCCACCTCGGTGACGGCGGCGTGGAGCTGCACCGGCACCACTTCCCCGGGCTCGTTGTTTTCCCCGGGGAGGTTGGCTTCGATGGCCTCTAGCTCCACCAGTTCCCCCTCTTCTAGGTCGTCGAGTTCCAGGAGGGTCCCCACCTGGTCAACCCGGCGCACCGAGGAGCCAAAAAAGCGAAACTGGACCGGTTCCCCCACCACCAAACCAAACTCCTGGGGGGGCAACGCCGCCGCGGTGCCTTCCTCCATGCCGAAGGGGGCTAGGCACAGCAGTTGGATGGGGGGCTCCATCCCGGGTACGGCGGGCATGGCACTTTCGATCCCCACGTAAAAGGCCTTGGCGGTGCCGCCGCGGATCCTCACGCCCCTGCCCCGGCGCACGTGGCCGTAGTAAGCCGCCCCCCGGGCCACGGCCAAGTCCAGGTCAAAGCCCTCGAGGAGGCGCAAAGGCGCACCGTCCTCGGCGGCCAGCCAGGCGTTGACTACCGCCAACAACCGCTCCACCAAGGGCTTGGCCTTGAAGACCCCGCCGTTGAGGACCAAGGCCGTGGGGTGGAGGAAGGTGGCGGCGGTGGGCAGTGGACGATGGATTTCCCCGGCGGCCTCCACCTGGCGGCGCAAAAATGCCGCCAGGTGGCGGGTGACGGCGGCGTCGGCGGCGTAGGGCAACCCCAGGCGGGTCAGGGCACTGCGGGGGCGGGCCGCGGGCTCGGCCTCCACCCCCACCTGGGGGAAGAACCCCTCGATGAGGGTCTCTTTGACCTCGTCAAAGGTGAGCTCGGTGCGCAAGGTACCCCCCACCAGCCGCGAGCCGCGACTGGGTACGGCGATGGGCACAGCGCTGAGGTCGGGGTCGCTCAACAGCGCTTCCTTGGCGCTGCGGCAGCCATGGGTCAGGGCTTGGAGCTGCCAGGCATCGAGCTTTTTGCCCTCCTTGGCCAGCTTGGCCCGCACCCGGTGGGCCAACGCCAAGTCCATGTTGTCGCCCCCCAACAGGATGTGGTCCCCCACGGCGATGCGGTGGAGTTCCAAGGTACCACTGTGCTCTTTGACGGCGATGAGGGAGAAGTCGGCGGTGCCACCGCCCACGTCCACCACCAGAATCACATCCCCCACCTGGACTTGTTTGCGCCATTGGCCTTCGGTGCCCTGGATCCAGCTGTAGAGGGCCGCCTGGGGTTCTTCCAGGAGGGTCAAGTGTTCCAGGCCGGCGGCTCGGGCCGCCTCGGCAGTGAGTTCCCGGGCCGCGGGGTCAAAGGAGGCCGGCACCGTCAACACCACCTCTTGGTGGGTCAAGGGCGCTTCGGGGTGGGCGTAGTCCCAGGCGCGGTGGAGGTGCTCTAGGTAGTGGATGGAGGCCTGGAGGGGCGACAGCGGCGCGATCTCCTCGGGGGCCTCCAAGGGCAGCAAGGGGGCGCGGCGGTCGACGGCGGGGTGGCACAGCCAGCTCTTGGCGCTGGCCACCAATCGCACCGGGGTGCGGTTGCCAGCAACCCGGGCCAACTCGCCCACCACCAAGGCATTGTCCCCTCGCCAGGGCAACGCGGTGTCGTTGGCGGCGAACTCATCTTGGTGGGGCAAATAGATAAACGACGGCAGCTGCGATCGCTCTTCCACCGCCCCCGGGGCGGTGAGCTGGGGGATGGGCATCACCCAATGGGTGGTCTTTTCCCCCTCGGACTGGGCCAGGTCCACGGCGGCCACCACGCTGTGGGTGGTGCCAAGATCGATGCCCACGGCATAGTGGGGCCTTGAATCGCCACTCATAGTTCCACCTCGGCGGGGGCGATGATCTGCAGGTCGTGGCCGTCGGCCACCTTGGGCAAGTGCAATTACGCCACCCGCCAACCCCGGTGGGTCAAGGTACCACTGAAGGGGGGCTCTCCCACCACGTTGACGGTGAGGCGAATCATGCCCGGGTCAAACCCCGCCTCCAGGGTGAGGTGGCTGCCCTCTTCCTCTTCGCGCACCGGTTCCAGGCGCAGGTGCTGCTCTAGGGTGCGGTTGCAGCCCTCGTGGACCACCCGGGCGGCGGCGCCGATGTCGGTGTCGGAGTAGCTGGACATGTCCTCGCGGAGAAAGTCCACCAATCGCCCCTCTTGTTGCAACAACGCCAGCAGTTGGTAGGCGGCATTGGGGCTGTACTCTACAAAGGTGGCCT
>JBHJHK010000452.1:0-12987 GCA_050330975.1 Candidatus Competibacterales bacterium
ACGCTTGGGGAGTGGCCTCAAGTCTTAACAAAGCGGTTAAGTTGCTTCGACAAAATATCAACAAAAAGGTTCGTGAAGCTCTCTCAACGAAACTAAGTCATTGATTCTTCGTTGAGCTATCAGGCGACCGGGAATTGCTGGTGTTTGTTTGATCTACATCAATGCTTTAGCACGGCAAATGAATTTAAATATCAGCACTATCTGATTGAATCATCGGCGGCTGTCTATTAGTATTTTGCCTGTAGTCGTTTTTCCCGGGGGTCGAGAGCGACAAGACAACGCAACACAACAACACAACAAAGATCCAAGCTCCCCCCTCTCGCCCATCAACCCACGCCTGGCGCATCGAAGCTTTCGGTGGGTGCGCTCCCCTTCCAATCCATAGAAGTTAGTTGCTTTTGTTTCCGGGAGAGAGTCCATGGCCCAAAGTGCCGTCATGACCCCTTCAGCGGCGGTCTCCGCCGTCGAGCAGTACAACTACGCCATCGTCCGCAAGTTCACCATCGCCGCCCTGGTGTGGGGGGTCCTCGGCATGTCCGCGGGGCTCTACGCCGCGTTGCAGTTGGCCTTTCCGGTGTTGAACTTCGACATCCCCTACATCACCTTCGGCCGACTGCGGCCGGTCCACACCACGTTGGTGATCTTTGGTTTTGGCGGTAGTGCCCTGTTTGCCACCTCTTATTACATTGTCCAGCGCACCTGTCAGGTGCGGCTGGCGTTTCCCTGGTTGGCGGAATTCACCTTCTGGGGCTGGACCGCGGGGGTGGGCCTGGGGGTCTTGAGCTACATGGCCGGCGTCACCCAGGGCCGGGAATACGCCGAATTTGAATGGCCCTTGGATTTGGCCATCACCGCGGTGTGGGTCGCCTATTTGCTGGTGTACGTCGCCACCTTGATGCGCCGCACCCAGCCCCATATCTACGTGGCCAACTGGTTCTATCTGTCGTTTATCCTCGCCACCGCCATTTTGCACATCTTCAACAACTTGGCGATACCGGTGAGCGCCACTAAGTCCTACAGCCTGTTCGCCGGGGTTCAGGACGCCATGACCCAGTGGTGGTATGGCCACAACGCCGTGGGCTTTTTCCTCACCGCCGCCTTCTTGGGGATGATGTACTACTTCGTGCCCAAACAGGCCGGCCGGCCGGTGTATTCCTACCGATTGTCCATCATCCACTTCTGGGCGTTGATCTTCCTCTACATGTGGGTGGGCGCCCACCACCTCCACTGGACGGCTCTCCCCGATTGGGTCTCCACCCTGGCCGCCACCTTCTCGGTGATGCTGCTGTTGCCCTCTTGGGGGGGGATGATCAACGGCATCATGACCTTGTCGGGGGCCTGGCAGAAGTTGCGCACCGACCCCATCATGCTGTTCTTGATCACCTCGTTGTCTTTCTATGGCATGTCCACCTTCGAAGGACCGTTGATGTCCCTCAAGACCGTCAACGCCCTGTCCCACTACACCGACTGGACCGTGGGTCACGTCCACTCCGGGGCGTTGGGGTGGGTGGCCATGGTGACCTTTGGCTCCTTCTACCACTTGGTGCCCCGCCTCTACAGCACCAAAATCCACAGCGTGCAGCTCATCTACGTCCACTTCTGGCTGGCCACCATCGGCATTGTCTTGTACATCACCTCCATGTGGATCGCCGGCATCGGCCAGGGCTTGATGCTGCGGGCCTTCGACGAGTACGGCAACCTGGCCTACACCTTCGTTGAAAGCGTGAGCTTTATGCACACTCCTTACGTTTGGCGGGCCGTCGGCGGCGCCTTCTTCCTCGCCGGGGTCATCATCATGGTTTACAACTTCACCATGACCATCTACGCCGCCCACCGGGAGCGGGTAGCCCTGGATCAGGCCCTGGCCGGCAAAATGGCCCCCACTCCGGCCGGTCGCTAGTCCAGCGCGGCCCACGACTAGAGAGAGCCCATTGCCATGCTGCGTCACGAAAGTATTGAAACCCGCTCCTGGCTGCTGATTTTGTTGACCATGGTGGTCATCAGCATCGGCGGTTTGGTGGAAATCGTCCCTTTGTTCTACATCTAGGAGACCCTGGAAGAAGTGGAGGGGGTGCGGCCCTACACGCCCTTGGAATTGGCGGGGCGCAATATCTATCTGCGGGAGGGCTGCTACAACTGCCACTCCCAGATGATTCGCCCCTTTCGAGACGAGGTGCTGCGCTACGGCCATTACTCCTTGGCCGCCGAGTCCAGGTACGACCACCCCTTCCAGTGGGGCTCAAAACGCACTGGGCCCGATTTGGCCCGGGTGGGGGGTAAATACTCCAACGAGTGGCACGTCCAACACCTGGTGGCCCCCCGTTCGGTGGTGCCGGAGTCGGTGATGCCCAACTACCCCTGGCTTCTAGAGCGGGACTTGGACTACCAAAATATCGACGACCACCTGCTGGCCCTGCGGATCGCCGGAGTGCCCTATTCCACCAATGACATCGAGTACCTGGCCAACGTGGAGGCCTACGGCGAGGATGTGGCCCGTCAGTTGGACGTCAACTTCGCCCAGGAGAACCTCTTGGCCCAGGCGGCGGCCAACGACTTCGACGGCATCCCCGGCCGCATCACCGAGATGGAGGCCCTGGTGGCCTATCTGCAAATGCTGGGCACCCTAGTGGACTTTGGCCAATACGACGAGGGCTACTTTGCCGAGTTTCGCTAGCCCATTTCGCCGCAGACCCGGACCTGGAGATCACCATGGCTGAATGGTTTGAGTGGTTGGGGAACTTCGAAAATAGCAAATCCATCGCCTTGGTGCTGTTCTTCGTCTTTTTCTGCGGCGTGTTGATCTATGTCTTCGCCGGGGGCAGAAACAGGGCCCGGCGGTTGGAATCCCACAAATACATTCCCCTTCAAGAAGACGACGCCGCCGATCGCGCCGCCCGCGGCGAGGGCGAGGCGGCCGCTGAGGAAACCCGCGATGAGCGACGTTGACCGTTCTACCTCTGCCCCTGCCCCCAGGGCGGTGCAGACCACAGGCCACTCCTGGGATGGCGACCTCCAGGAGTTCAACAATCCCCTACCCCGTTGGTGGTTGTGGTCGTTCTACGCCACGGTGGTGTTTGCCGTGATCTACTGGATTTTTTACCCCGCCTGGCCCGTGGGGGACACCTGGACTCGGGGAATCGCGACGGTGAGCTACACCGGCAGCGACGGCGAGGTTCGAGAGATCGGCTGGAACACCCGAGCGGAGCTGTTGCGCGAACTCAACGACAGTCCGGCGGCCCAGCGCCAGCGGGAGTACTTGAACCGGGTGGGGGCCATGGAGTTCGACGCCATCGTCGCCGACCCCGAAATGCTGGCCTTTGCCCGGGCCGCCGGCAGGAGCCTGTTCGGCGACAACTGCGCCGGCTGCCACGGCGTCGGTGGCCAGGGGGTCATGGGGCTCTATCCCAACCTGGCCGACGACGCCTGGTTGTGGGGCGGCACCATGGAGCACATCGAGGAGACCCTTTACTTGGGGCGCCAGGGCTACATGCCGGGGTATGCCGAAACCCTGAGCCCCGAGCAACTCTCCGACGTGGCCCACTACGTTTTGTCCCTGTCGGATGAGGTGGTCGCCAGCGAGGCCGTGGCTCGGGGCGAAGCCATTTTCCAGGGGGCCGAGGGCGGCTGTCACCAGTGCCACGGCCGCGACGGTGGCGGTCGGACCGCCCTGGGGTCGGCCAACCTCACCGACCGCATCTGGACCATCGCCAATGTGCCGGGCGCGCCCACTGAGTCCGGCAAGGTGGCGGTATTGGCCCGCTTTATCGGCAACGGGGTGCTCAATATGCGCAACATGCCCGCCTGGAACAACACGGCCCTGGCCGAGGTGGCCGTACCCGAGGGGGAAACCCTCGCCAACCGGCCGGTGACCAATGGCTCCCAAGACCGCCTCACCCCCGAAGAGATCAAGTTGTTGGCGGTCTATGTCCATCAACTGGGGGGAGGTCAGTAGTCAACCCTCGGGCGGGAAGCCCGGCTTCCCGCCGGCATTTTGGAGTCTTGTCCCATGTCTACTTCGCCCCTCGCCTCAGAACCCCCCCTCTACCAAAAACGCATTCCCATCTACCCGCGCTCCGTCAAGGGACCCTTTCGCACCCTCAAAACCAGCATCTTGGTGTTGGCCTACAGCGTCTACTTCATTTTGCCCTGGGTGCGCTATGAGCGGGTCAACGCCCCCGATCAGGCGGTGCTGTTCGATATACCCGGCCGCCACTTCTACATCTTTGGCCTGACGGTCCAGGTGCAGGACTTGTTTTGGTTGGCGGGGCTGTTGATGATCGGCGCCTGGACGCTGTTTTTTGTCACCAGTATCGCTGGGCGGGTATTTTGCGGCTACTTCTGCTTCCAGACCCTGTGGACCGACGCCTTTATGTTTATCGAGCGCTGGGTCCAGGGAGATCGCACGGCCCGCATTCGCCTGGACAAAAGCCCCTGGACCGGCGCCAAAATCGCCAAGAAGGGCCTCACCTGGGTTCTGTGGTTGGCCTTGGCATTTTGGACCGGCCTCACCTTTGCCCTCTACTGGGGAGACGCCTTTGAGTTGACGGCGGCCATGGTCCGGGGAGAGGCCCCCACCCCGGCCTACGTCTGCACCTTCTTGCTCACCTTTACCACTTTTGTCATGGCGGGTCTGGCCCGGGAGCAGGTGTGTACTTATATGTGCCCCTACGGACGCTTCCAGAGCGCCATGTTCGACCGGGACACTTTGATCGTCTCCTACGACGCCAACCGGGGAGAGGGCAGCGCCGGTCGCCAACGGGTGACCCGGGACGCCAAAGAGCGGGATCAGCGTTGGACTCAGGGCATTGGCGACTGCATCGACTGTGGCTACTGCGTCCAGGTGTGTCCCACGGGGATCGACATCCGCAACGGCCTCCAGTACCAGTGCATTTCCTGCGCCCAATGCGTCGATGCCTGCGACACCATCATGAAGCGCCTGGGTTGGCCCACGGGGTTGGTGCGCTACACCTCCGACCAGGCCTTGAGCGGCGGCAAGACCCACTTTATCAAGCCCAAGACCTTGGGGTATGGGGTGGTACTCATCGCCGCCATCTCCACCTTGATTTGGAGCATCGCCACCCGCGCCCCCTACACCATGGCGGTGAACCAGGTACGCCAGCCCCTGGCGGTGCAGTTGTCCGATGGCAGCATTCAAAATAGCTACGAACTCAAGCTCAACAACAAACTCACCCAACCCGTCACCTTCCGCTTTGAAATCGCGGGCCTGCCCCAGGGGAGCTTGGATTTGGGGGAGTTTGAGGCCGTGGAACTCGAGCCTCAGCAGACCTTGCGGTTGGTGGCCCGGGTCAAGCTGCCCCCGGACCAGCCGGCGGGCCAACGGGATTTCACCTTTGTCGCCGAGCCCGTGACGGCGTCCCCCGCCGCCCCAGAGCGCCCGCCGCTCCAGCGCCCGGCCATGTTCTACATACCCCAACCATGAGGGAGGGTAGCCCGTGGATTTATTGCTGAGTTTGGCCGGGGGCGTGGTGGCCGTGGTAGTGATCAACGGTCTCTTGCTCCGCTACACGGCGTTGAGTTCCCCGGTGGCGACGTTGCTGGTGGTGCTGGTCACCCTGGGGCTCTATTTTCCCTGGACCTTGCTCCATTGGCCCGGGGGCGATGTGGTGGCCATCCATTTGGCCCTCTACACGCTGGCGGCGGGTGTGTCGGGATTGTTTTTTCACCAGTTTCTCCGGATCAAGGCCGCGGACAAGCCCCGCTTCCACTGGGGGCCGGCCACCATTTGCGGCTTCTTCGCCGTGTTGATCGGGGTGGATTCGGTGCTGTTGGTGCTGGCGGATCGGGGTTTGCCGGGGGATGTCATCGCCTGGCTCATGCCCGAACCCCGCCTGGGGGAGGGGCGGATCTCCATGGGGTTTCCCGGGGTCGTGGCCCGGGATTTCCACGAAAAAGAGGCCCAGTTCAACGCCTACCTCGCCGAGCGGCGCCGCCAAGCCCAGCGGGGCTGGCAGGTGCGCAAGGGCTGGCTCGCCACCCCGGTAGTGGGGGAGACGGCCGTATTTCAAGTGGAAGTGGTCGACCCCCAGGGGGCGCCCGTCAGCGGCGCCGAGGTGGTCGGGGATTTTATGCGCCCCTCGGACCACACCCTGGATCGCGCCTTTGCCATGGAGGAGGTGGACCCCGGTCGCTACCGCGTGGCCTTGACCTTGCCCGAGCCGGGGCGCTGGCAGCTGTTGTTGGAGATCGACAAAGCCGGCGAGCGCCACGAGGTACAGGCCACCACCACCGTCGCCGTGGAGGTGGAGGCAGCCCCCGCCGCCTCTTGATCACCCCGAGGTGTTTAGCCGATGAACGCCGTCACCGAAACCACCATCGCCGCCACGGCGGATGATTGCTACCACTGTGGCCTACCGCTGCCCCCCGGCGGCGCCTCTGAAGTGGTGATCGACGGCGCGGCGCGTCCCATGTGCTGTCCGGGGTGCCACGCCGTGGCCGAGGCCATTGTCGCCGCTGGCCTGGAGGACTTTTACCGCCACCGCAGCGCCACCGCCAACCGCCCCGAGACCTTGATTCCCCCGGAGCTAGTGCTCTACGACCGGCCCGAGGTCCAGCGCCAATTCGTCGCCACCCGGGGGGAGGGGCGGGAGGCGACCTTGCTGTTGGAAGGGCTCAACTGCGCCGCCTGTGGCTGGCTCATCGAGCGCCGGGTCACCCAGCTGCCCGGGGTGGAGTCGTTGGTGGTCAACTACGCCACCCACCGGGCCCAGCTGCGCTGGGATGGCCAGACGCCCCTGAGCGAGCTGTTGAGCGCCATCACCCGGCTCGGCTACGGCGTCCACCCCTTCGACCCCCAGCGCCAGCACGCCCTCCAGCAGCGAGAGCGGGGGGCCGCCCTGCGGCGCTTGGCCGTGGCGGGGTTGGGGATGATGCAGGTGATGATGCTGTCCGTGCCCCTCTACGGCGCTGACAACGGCCTCGATCCCGCCATGGCGACGTTTTTGCGCTGGGTGTGTCTGTTGATCACCACGCCCGTGGTGCTCTACGCCGCCAAGCCCTTTTTCGCCGCCGCTTGGCAGAGCCTAAGACGCCGCCAGGTGGGGATGGATGTCCCGGTGTCCCTGGCCATCGGCGGGGCCTTTGCCGCCAGCGCCTGGCACACCTATGTCGGTGCGGGGGAGATTTACTTCGACTCGGTGGTGATGTTCACCTTTTTTCTCCTGGCGGGTCGCTTCTGGGAGATGGAGACCCGCCACGGCGCCGCCCGGCGCCAGGAGCAATTGATCCGCCTGCTGCCCACGGCCGCCCGGCGCCTCGATCCCCATGGGGAGCCCGAGTGGGTGGCCACCACCGAGCTCGGTCCCGGGGATCGGGTGTGGGTGGCCCCCGGGGACACCCTGCCGGCCGACGGCGTCGTGGTGGCGGGGCGGTCCTCGGTGGACGAGGCGTTGTTGAGCGGTGAGAGTCTGCCGGTGGTCAAGGGGGTGGGGGACGAGGTCATCGGCGGGGCCGTCAACGTCGAAAGCCCCTTGACCGTCGAGGTGACCCGGGTAGGGGAGGAGGCCACCTTGTCGGCGTTGATGCGCCTCCTCACCCGGGCCCAGGGGGAAAAGCCCCCGGTGACCTTACTGGCCGACGCCGTGGCTCGGTACTTTATTTTGGGTCTTTTGGTGGTCGCCACGGCGACGGGGCTGTTTTGGTGGTGGTGGGCGCCGGCCTATGCGTTTGCCATCGTCTTGGCCCTGTTGGTGGTCACTTGCCCCTGCGCCCTGTCCTTGGCCACGCCCGCGGCGGTGACCGCCGCCACTGGGGCGTTGATTCGCAAGGGAGTTCTACTGACCCGGGGAGCGAGCTTGGAGGCCATACCCAAGGTGACCCATGTGGTGTTCGACAAGACCGGTACCCTCACCGAGGGGCGGTTGACGGTGACCGCCGTGGAGGTGTTGGGCGATACGGCCAAGGAGCGCTGTCTGGCCCTGGTGGCCGCCCTGGAGCGCGGCTCTGAACACCCCGTGGGCCGAGCCTTGGCGGCGGCCTGCAGCGATATTCCCGACCTGCCCCCCGCCGTGGTGGAGCTGGTGAATCATCCCGGCTGCGGGGTGGAGGGTTGGATTGACGGTCGCCGCTATCGCCTGGGAAGCGCCGCCTTTGTCGCCGAACTCAGCGGCGTCGAGGCGGTGGGGGAGGGGGTGGTGTTGGGGGATGCTCGCGGTCCCCTGGCCCGCTTTATCCTCGCCGACACTCCCAGGCACGACGCCGCCCAGGCGGTGGCGACCCTCAAGGCTCGGGGGTTGACGGTGATACTGTTGAGCGGCGACCGGCCGGGGACGGCCCAGGCGTTGGCTGCGGCGTTGGCCATCGACCACGTGGTCGGGGGGCTCAAGCCCGCCGACAAGCTAGCTCGGGTGCGGGCCCTCCAAGGGGCCGGCGCCGTGGTGGCCATGGTGGGAGACGGGGTCAACGACGCCCCGGTGCTGGCCGCCGCCGACTTGTCCTTGGCCATGGGCAGCGGCACGCCGTTGGCCCAGGCCAGCGCCGATGGGATACTGTTGACAGAGCGTTTGCTGCCCAGTCCCGAGGCGTTGGCGGTGGGGGGGCGCACTAGGGCCATTTTGCGGCAAAACTTCGCCTGGGCCCTGGGCTATAATTTCTTGGCGTTGCCCGCCACCGTCGTGGGATTGGTGGCCCCCTGGATGGCTGCGGTGGGAATGTCATTGAGTTCGTTGTTGGTGGTTATCAACGCCGCCCGCCTGCAAAAGGGCGACTGAACTGTGTCGATTCTCTTTCTCTTGATTCCCATCGCCCTGGTACTGTTGGCCGTGGCGCTAATGGGTTTCATTTGGGCGGTGCGCACCCAGCAGTTCGACGACCTCCAAGGGCCCGCCCACCGCATCTTGATGGACGACGACGACCCGAGGATTCCCGACTATCAGCGGGAGGACACCAAGGCCCCACCCGGGGATGGCGATGGGGAGTCGACGCCCTAGGAGCTTGAGTGTACTGCGTTTTTTGTCCCTCACTGCAAAGGAGTACGACCGTGTTTAACTTCGAAGGCTTGCCCCTGGCGATTGTCATTTTGCTGCTGGTCTTGGGCTGGTTGAGTTTCTTTTCGGTGATCTTGTAAACCTCGCTCGAAGCCGGCCAACGTCCTCTCTGGTCCCCTGAGTGGGGGCGCCGCCGGCTGCGCGGCGCCCGCTCACCGTCTCTCCAGTCGCATTCAAGCCGCCCATGGCGAGGGCAAGGCCCTCAGTGTGGGCTCGCAGGGCAACCTCGAGGCCCTCCCCCCGAGCGCGCCTCGACTAAACATCTCGTCGATCGCGCTGTGGACCCCTTGGACTCTTCGGAAAGTTTGAAATACCGCGCCGCGCTTCGCCCATGGGCCACGGCGGGACAACCGCATCCCTCTCTGCTACTGTTTGGGCACCACCACCAAAACCGAGGAGTCGCCATGTTTTTGCCCATGACCCTAGTCAGTGCCTTTATCGCTTTGATACTCACCCACACGGCTTTTGCGCAACCCAATCGCCCCGAATGCATCGCTCCCGCATCCCCCGGCGGCGGCTTTGATTTGACCTGCAAACTCGCCCAGCGCGGCTTGCAGGAACTGGATTTGCTGCCGAGTCCCATGCGGGTGACTTACATGCCCGGTGGTATTGGCGCCGTCGCCTACAACACCATCGTCGCCCAACGCCCCGACGACAACGATACCATCATTGCCTTTTCCGGTGGCTCGCTGCTCAACCTCGCCCAGGGCAAGTTTGGCCGCTACGACGAAACGGCAGTGCGCTGGCTGGCCGCCATCGGCTCCGACTACGGCATGATCGCCGTGCGTCAAGATTCCCCCTACCAAAATCTCGCCGACCTCATTGAAGCCATTAAAGCCAGCCCCGCCGACGTGGTGTTTGGCTCTGGGGGCACCGTCGGCAGCCAAGATTGGATGAAGAGCGCTCTGATCTTTAGAGAAGCGGGCATCGATTTGAAATCCATGCGCTACGTCCCCTTTGAAGGGGGCGGTGAGGCGCAAACCGCCCTGCTAGGTGGTCACATCCAAGCTTACTCCGGCGATATCTCCGAGGTGAAGGGAATGTTGGAGGGAGGGCAGTTGCGGGTTTTGGCGGTGATGGCCGATGAGCCATTGCCCGCTCCCTTCGATGTCGTTCCCACGGCTAAAGACCAGGGCTACGATGTCGATTGGCCCGTGATTCGCGGCTTTTACGTTGGGCCCGAAGTCAGCGACGAAGCGTACCAATGGTGGCAAAACGCCTTTGACGAAATGCTCGCCTCCCCTGAATTTGATGAGTATCGCGAACAACGGGGATTGTTGCCCTATAGCTTAACCGGTGATGAACTCGATACCTTTGTCAAAAAGCGTGTTGGTTATTACCGCGAACTGGCTCAGGATTTCGGCCTCGTCCAGTGAGTTCGCCTCGGTAGTACACGGGGTTTGCCGTTGTGTCTTTCTTTTAGCCTGGGAATTGCTATCAGGCAATTCTCGGGCCAAGCTCATCATCCAAAAAAGACGACTGTTGAGCTGTACCAGCCAGGCTATTGTCCTGGGCTATCGCATTGGGTCGTCAATATTTTCCAATAACAGACCACCATTGGATACTGACAAATGAGTGATCGCATTTTTGCCGTTATATGGCTATGTGTTTGTGGATTGATCTGTGTGCAGATGGCCCTCATTGAAATCCCTTTCTCCTATGAACCGGTGGGTCCCAAAGCCTTTCCCATTTTGTTGGCTATCCTCATGGCTGGCTGTTGTCTGCTACTGATCATCAACCCCGATCGAGATATTCGCTGGCCCGATCTCCCGGGCCTGGGCAAAGGGTTGACCCTGATTGCCATCTTGCTCGGCTATGCGCTGTTTTTTGAACAACTGGGGTTTCCTTTGGCGACCGCGCTGATGGTCTGGGTGGTCTGCCTGTTGTTCGGTGGCCGCCCCATCACCGGATTGATCACCGGTGTCGCCGCAGGTGGGTTGGGCTACTTATTTTTTGATCGGTTGCTCCAGGTAACGCTGCCCCTAGGGCGACTTTGGAGCTGACCATGGATACATTTGCCCAACTTGGACAAGGCTTCTCCGTCGCTCTGCAGCCCGTCAACTTGCTCATCGCGCTGTTTGGCTGTTTCACGGGTACCGTACTGGGTTTGCTGCCGGGGCTGGGCCCCATCAACGGCGTCGCCATCTTGCTCCCCATCGCCTTTGCCCTGCAACTGCCACCCGAGTCGGCGCTCATCTTATTGGCGGCTGTCTACATGGGCTGTGAATACGGCGGGCGCATCTCGAGTATTTTGCTCAATGTGCCCGGCGATGCCAGCGCCATCATGACGGCCGCCGATGGCTATCCCATGGCCCAAAAGGGGCTTGCCGGTGTGGCTTTGTCGATCTCGGCGATTTCTTCGTTTTGCGGCAGCCTGATCGCCACCATCGGTCTGACCTTGTTTGCCCCACTGTTGGCGAGCTGGGCCCTCTCCTTTGGTCCCGCCGAGTACTTCGCCCTCATGGTATTCGCCATTGCCACCCTTGGCGGTATGTTGGGTAGCAAACCCGTCAAGGCATTGCTGGGCTGTTTTATCGGTCTTGCCTTGGCCACCATTGGCATCGATGCGGGTACGGGGGTCTATCGTCTGACCTTTGGCGATGTCCACTTGAGCGATGGCATCAACTTTATCGTGGTGGTCATTGGCCTGTTTGCCATCAGCGAAATCCTGGTGATGTTGGAACACACCCACATCGGCCAGGTCGCCCTCAAGGCAACGGGAAGAACCCTGTTCAACGCTCGTGAATTCGCCCAGACCATCGGCACCATGGTGCGTTCGGGCCTCATGGGTTTTGGTATTGGGGTTTTGCCCGGCGCCGGGGCCACCGTGGCCAGCGCCCTGGCCTACACTACGGAAAAGCGCATCAACGACCGCCAGGGTACCTTTGGCAAAGGGGATATTCGCGGCGTCGCCGCGCCAGAAGCGGCCAACAACGGCTCAGCCGGTGGCTCTTTTATTCCCATGCTCACCCTCGGCGTCCCGGGCAGTGGGACCACTGCTGTCATGATTGGGGCCCTCACCCTCTACAATATAACTCCAGGACCATTGCTGTTCGACCAACAACCCCAATTGGTGTGGGGTCTTATTGCCTCGTTGTTCGTCGCCAATGTCATTTTGGTCATTATGAATATTCCACTCATTGGCCTCTTTACCCGAATGCTGGCGATTCCCTACTCCATTCTAGTGCCCATTATTGCTACGGTGAGCTTTGTCGGTGTCTATGGTATCCACAGTGGTACGTTTGACCTGATATTAATGGTGGTGCTGGGTATCGTTGGCTATATATTGCGCAAGCTCGACTTTCCTACGGCACCTATTATCCTCGGTTTTGTCCTTTCCAATTTGATGGAGCAGAATTTACGCCGTGCTCTGGCTATTTCCAATGGCGACCCTGCCATCCTCTTTGAGAGCGCCATTTCCATCACTTTGTGGGTCATGGCCGTTGCGGTTCTCATCATTCCCCTTGTGCTGCGCTGGCGCAGCCACCGGAAACCCACCGTCGTCGATACTGTCGTCGAGTAGTCCGGGTTTTTCCTTGCTTGGGGGGCAACGCCCCTCCGCTTTGGAGTATGGCCCTGGGGCATTGTGGTTTTGCCCATTTCTGCTAACTTCAAGCGGAGACGGCCCACCACCCCTCAGCACAAGCACCACTGCCATGAAGACGATCCCCAACCGGATTTGCGCCCCCCAGGGTCCTGAACTGAGTGCCAAAAACTGGGGGGCGGAGGCGGCGATGCGGATGTTGATGAACAACCTCGACCCCGAGGTGGCCGAGCGCCCCGGCGACTTGGTGGTCTACGGCGGCATCGGTCGCGCGGCCCGCAACTGGGATGCCTTTGAGACCATTGTCAAATGCCTCAAAGCCCTGGAGGACGATCAAACCCTGTTGATTCAATCGGGGAAACCCGTGGGCGTCATTGCCACCCACCCCCACACCCCCCGGGGGGTGATACCCAAAATCAACCAGGGGCCCCCCAGGGCCCC
>JBHJHK010000453.1:0-5959 GCA_050330975.1 Candidatus Competibacterales bacterium
CAACAGCCAGAGGGTATTGACGCCCAAATCCTGGATGTAGTCGAGGCAGCGGGTGAGGCCCTTGAAGTCGCCGATGCCATCGCCGTTGCTGTCTAGGTAGGCCTTGACGTGGAGTTGGTAGATGATGGCGTCTTGGTACCAGCGCTCGCCCCCATCCCCATCTCCAACTGCTGGCTTGCCGTGGTCGCTCACCGCCACCTCGAGGGGTTATTAAGGGCGTCCTCTGGCGTCGAGTTGGGCCGCCGCCGCCTGGAACTGCTGCCAATGGGCACCGTCTACCCCCACCAAAGTCGCCAGATCCACTTGGCGCACCAGCTGGGTGTGGGCCTTGAGGCAATCGGCCACCCAGGCGTCGTCCAGGGAGCGGCCTTCCTGAGCGGCGGTGAGGATTTCTTCTCTAAACCTGGCCACGGCCGCTTCCAACCGGGCCTTGGTCCCCTGGACGGGGCCACCTTCCTCCAGCACGGCGATGGCCTGGTCCACGGTGGACCAATAGGCATCGAGGACGGTGACTGCCAACGGCGTGCCGTCGCTGTCTTGGTAAAAGCGTTCCAGGCGCCCGAGATCGGCGCGCTTGCCCAGGTGGTGGAAGCGCTTTAAAACCTCATAGGCGGTGCGCAGTTGGCGCTGGGGGCTGGTGGGGCCGTTCACGGAAGTCTCCAGGGAGTATTGGCCGGGGAGGGTCACGGGGAGAGGCGCCGGCGAGGCTCTGAGGAGCCAAACCTAAGGATTTTTCCCGATGATGTCAAAGCCATTGTAGGTTGGCCCAAGACCCCGTGGAACATGTTGGGGTCACAGTATTTGTCATTCCCAATCTCGCTCCCAGGAGGTCTGCCATGGCAACCGATGCTCCCCGCGCCCTGATCGTCGGCGCTGGTCCCGGACTCAGCGCCGCCATTGCCCGCCGTTGTAACGCCGCCGGTATGGGCGTCGCCTTGACGGCCCGCAACGTCGACAAGCTCGCTCCTTTGTGCGCCGAAATCGGCGCCGAGGCCCTGGCCTGTGACGCTACGGATCCCCGCCAGGTGGCCGAGCTGTTCGCCCAGTTGGATGTCGGCGGCCCCTTGGATTGGGTGGTTTACAACGCCGGCTATCGGGTCAAGGGACCCATCGCCGAGTTGGATCCTTCTGAAGTGGCCAAAACCCTCATGGCCTCGGCCTTTGGAGGGTTTTTGGTGGCCCAACAGGCGGCGCGACGCATGGTGCCCCGGGGGCAAGGGGCGATTTTTTTCACTGGTGCCTCGGCCAGCGTCAAGGGCTATCCCCAGTCGGCGCCTTTCGCCATGGGCAAGTTCGCCCTCAGAGGCCTGGCCCAGAGTGCGGCGCGGGAACTCATGCCCCAGAATATCCACGTGGCCCATGTGATTATCGACGGCGCCATTCGCAGCTCGACCCGCCAAGAGTCCGCTGATCGCCCCGACAGTATGCTCGATCCCGAAGCCGTCGCCGAGACCTATTATCAGCTCTATCGCCAGCCCCGCAGCGCCTGGGCCTGGGAGATCGAGCTGCGGCCATGGGTGGAGCGGTTTTGAGGATCAGCCATAGGCGCAGCCGCAGGCCAGGCTGTCGCCTTCGTCCAGCACCACTAACCGCACCCCCACGGTGGCTCGGTTGCGCACGGGCACTTGATCCCGCTCCAGACGGGTGATTTCGCCCTGCCTGGTGCAGACTTTGCCTAACTTGCTTCGGCGATATGACAGACTTGCCCCTAGGAGACACCCTATTGTCAACCGTGGATGGTGGTGTCGCCGATCAACTGTCATCGTTCTAGAGCATAGATGCCCATGATTTCGTATCCCTTATCCCAAGGGAGCGCGGAGTGGCTCTTTAAGGGCCCATTGATTGGGTGCTGGCTGGAAGGAGGGTACAAGTATGAGTGTCTTGCCAGTCAAATCATTTGATTCTGGCAAAAAAAACGATACCACCACGTCGTCGATCCCCAATCTATGTCACTCGTATCGTATGTGAGGTCCGCGCTGCTCGCGGTAAAAAAAGGCGGCGTGTTACGCCAGAGCTGGCCACCGCGGAACAGATCGCCCGCGTGACCGTAGAGGCAACGCATAAATGCTCGATCGAACTCTTCCTCTGGCTTGGCGCAGGGGATCTCGCTCGGGATCCAAGTTACCTTTAGGTCGATCTCATCGCGCTGGGCGATGGCATAGAGACGATAGACATCGCCGACCCCGCTGCCCCTGATGAGCGAGCTCACAGCCGCCTCGCCGATATCGGTGATGCGGGGGCGAAGCGTCTGGTGGGGCGGCGCTAGATCGTTGTTCACGATCACCCACAGCCGCCGATCGAGGTTCTGGCCGAGGATGCGCCGGGTCGCCTCGGCGATGGGGAGCTCCGGGGACACGAATGTCACTTGGGAAGAGGCGCCACCATCGACGTGCATTTCGTCGTAGACGCGGCCGTCGGGGGTCTCCACGGGCACCAAGACCGGCGGTAAGGCGACCGGGATCGCCGCAGAAGCTCTGATGAGCTCTCGCACCAGCTCCAGGGCGCCGGGTTCCCCCGAGGCTGCGATCTCGCCGATGTTCCAGATGACCGGCCGTCCGGCGTCGATATTGGTGGTGCCGATATGTAGGATGCGGCCCTTGCGGTGTTCGGCTGCGATGGCCTCGAGGAGCTCTGGGGTGATGTAGCGGGCAATCACCTGCCTGAGGCGGCCCGTGTCCGACAGGGCCGCACCGGAGATGAGCCCCGATATAAAGGTGGATTCGACCAAGTCCTCAGTGTCGTAGCGCGAGTAGATCTCGTACAGCGTGTCGTCGTAGTCTGGGCCCAGAAAGGCGAAGGGGGCGATGATGGCGCCCGTGCTGACGCCAGAGACTCCGAAGAAATCCGGGCGCGTACCTTCGTCGGTCCAGGCGTCGAGGATGCCCGCGGCGAAGGCTCCCCATTGTCCGCCGCCGGACAGGGCGAGGTAGTGGAGGGTAGGTATGGGGCCTGCCTCAAGTTCGGCGCCAAAACGCGCCCTGAGGACGGGTCCCTGCTGGGCGATGATCGTCTCGATATCCGCCTCCGAGAGGGCATCACCCCATGCCCGAAGCCCCTCCCGGCCGAAGGGCTCCGCCACGTTAGCCAATTCCTCGGGAACCGGGTTTCTCGCGACCCCGGCGCAGCCGGCAAGCGCTGTGCAGGCGACGGCGGCCACGATCAGGAGCTGACCTAGGTTCCCAGGGGCGCCGACTTGAACCGCGGTATTGATCGCGCTCGCGAAGGTGGACGATTTCGATGCCATAGCTTACCCCAATGCAAGTCAAGAGGCCTTGGGGAGCCAATAATGCCTTGGGAAGCCAACCCCGAGAATCAATGCGCTGTTGGCATCCTGACGGCGGAATGATATCCCGATATTCGTTGTGATGACCTTGTGATGACCTTGTGATGACCTTGACGTGTCAGCGCGATAACCTCTTTCCAGCTAAGATGTCTTTTTTGTGATAATGCCATATAATCAGAATCATGATTCCCATGATCATAATCAATGGAAAGGGTAGCAGTGCAAGGAAAGCGAAGGTCAGAAGTACGCCGTGTGCATCGTAGCGCAGCATTTCGATTATTGCGCGCACCATTAATGCCAAGTAAGTGATCAACGCTGCAATCAGAACGAGCACAATCAAAATAAGCACATAGGCGTTGCCCGCGATATCGCTGAGTATATTTTGCATGGGTTCCTCTCTCCGATTTATCTTGGTTCCGGGTGGCAAGGATGACTGGCATCCTTAGCTTTAACTCAGAATGCAGTGGGCAAATTCCGCTCTATTCTATGGGCTAACTAGAACTCAAGCTCTTTGGCGATAAAAGCTGACGATTTGGTATGATCGATGAGTTTTCCTCATCTTCCCGCAATGCAGCGCTTGATTTCTGCCCCTTTGATGGGTTCATGTCCTTTGCTAGCGCTTGTTTATGTTGCCGATTTGCGCGTTATAAGCATGACAAATTTGATCATTTTCCATTGGTTTTTTTGATGGATGTTGCTCATCGATAGATATTGTCCATGGTGAACTGTGCTATTGTCGTTTTATATCACAATGACGCCCGATGACTAGTAGGCTAACTTCTTATTGATTTATATGATTAAAGTATGATTTGGTTATGGTCTTTAGCACCCCTAGCTCAAATGCGGTCAGCGAATCGGGCCAACTATCCCCGTCTACACCCTAGCTGTCTGCACCCTAGGAGTTGACCCGATGTCTTTGGCTTCGATTCGGCCCTCCCTCGCCACCTTCCAAGAGGCCTTTGCCGACGTGTGGCGCCCCCCACCCGGGCGGGTCATCCCGCCGGGGATAACGCTCGCTCTCCTAGCTGAGCGTTCATGGGGTATCACCGTGGTTGCGCCGCTCGTTTTGACGCCCGGACACACGGGCACTAGGGCATGCCACTACCTCAATCTCATCGGCTTCATGACGCCTCAAGGGGTGATGGAGCTTTTGTTGCCGTGGGATGAGCCCGTGACCTAGGACACGATCATCGCGGCGATTCAAACGTATTGGGATCGCCTTTGGCCTGTATCCCATGGCGGCCAGGGTCGGGTCTCTCCCCGTGGCGGCGGGCCAGGTGGGGGCGGCGAGGCGCCCGAAAGACCCCCTCTCGTCCGCGAGCCCGGCCCCTTCTTAGGGGGAGGCCGACGCCCCTCCCTGGTGGGTGATGCAGGGCCCCCTGGGGGAGGGAACGGGGCGCCTCCAACACCCTAGGGCAAGCCGCTGGGAGAGGTTGGAAGGGGGGAGGTTGAGGCGAAAAAAATTCACCAGACGGTCTCTAAGTGCTACCGTATCTACCAGGGAAGTGGGTGCTGACGCATTTAACAAAGCAATCTTCACCCATCGCCGGCCATTTAAGCCACCCGATCTCGAGGCTCTCCCCCGGCGAACACGGCATCTAGGTTATCCAGGGCGCGAAAGCCCATAGCATCCCGGGTCTCTCGGGTGGCGCTGCCGATGTGGGGCAGCAAGAAGGCGTTTTCCAGGGTGCGAAAGGCCGGGTCGATGTGGGGTTCGTTGTCGTAGACATCGAGCCCCACCGCCGCCAACTTGCCAGAGCGCAGGGCGTCCATGAGCGCCGCCTCATCCACCACGCTCCCCCGGGCGACGTTGACCACGATGGCCCCATCGGGGAGTAGGGCGATGCGCTCGGCATTGAGGAGCCCATGGGTCTGGGGCGTCGCCGGGCAGTGGAGGGCCAAAAAATCGCAGTGGGGCAGCATCTCCTCTAAGACGGGATAGTACACGGCCCCCTGGGCCAGCTCGTCGGGGAGAGGCTTGCGGTTGTGGTAGAGGATCTCCATGTCAAAGCCCCGGGCCCGGCGGGCGGTCACCTGACCCACCCCGCCCATGCCGACAATGCCAAGGCGCTTGCCAGTGACTTGGGTCCCCACCATAAAACTGGGACTCCAGCTGTCCCAACCCCCAGAGCGCAGCAGTCGCTCCCCCTCCGAGGCCCGGCGGGCAGCGCCCAAGAGCAACAACATGGCAATCTCGGCGGTGGCGTCCACCAAGACATGGGGCGTATTGGTCACGGCGATGCCCCGGGCCTTGGCGGCGGCCAAGTCGACGTGGTCTACCCCCACGGACACATTGGCGATGATGCGCACCGACGGGGGCAGCTCGGCGATGACGTCAGCGTTCAAGTGCTCGGTGTGGCAGATCAACAACCCGTCGCAGCCCTGGGCTTTGGCGATGAGCTCCTGCCGGCTATAGAGGCGGTCCTCGGGGTTGAAGGTCGCCCGATAGTCCCGGGCAACCCGTTCCTCCACCAAAGGGGGGAGTTTGCGGGTCACCAATAGGGCGGGTTTGGCGGTGGCGGTGCTCATGGGCAGCTCCCGGTGGATCAGGGGTTGGGGGGGTCGACGGGTTTATCGAGAACCACAGCGCTGCCCCCCTCGCGAGCCCTGCCCAGGGAACTGACGTAGTCCACCGCCACCAATAATACCGCCCCACCGATGATGACACACATGGGC
>JBHJHK010000454.1:0-9712 GCA_050330975.1 Candidatus Competibacterales bacterium
CCCCCCCCGGGGGGCGGTGGCCCCGGGGGGCGTCGACCATCGACCTGCCGCGGAATACGGCCCGTCGTGCCACTGATGATAACCCAAGGCGGGGTACCCCCTCACCCCCCCGGGGGAGTTCGGGGGGTCTGCTGGGAATAAACCCAGCTGCCCAAGGCCCCTCAAGCGGTCATTTGAGCGGGCTGCAGGTAGGAGATGGGGGCGGCCTGCTCGTCTTCAAAGGTTACTTCTTCGAAGGCGTCACTCGTCGCCAACAATTGGCGCAACAGGGCGTTGTTGAGGGCGTGGCCCGAGCGGTGACCGGTGAAGGCCCCGATGGGGGTACGGCCCAGGAGGTAGAGATCGCCGATGACATCGAGGATCTTGTGACGGACGCACTCGTCCTCGTAGCGCAAACCGTCTTCGTTGAGGACCCGGTAGTCGTCCAACACCACGGCGTTGGCCAGGCTACCGCCGCGGATCAGGCCTTTGCTGCGGAGGTGTTCGATGTCCCGCAAAAAGCCAAAGGTCCGCGCCCGGCTCAATTCCTTGACGAAGGCGGTGGTGGAAAACTCGATCCGGCGCCGTTGACCGTCGGGGAGGAACAGGGGATGGTCAAAGTACAAGGACAAATCGACGGCAAAGCCGTCGAAGGGGTCGAAGCGCGCCCAGCGCTCGCCACAGCGGACCTCAATGGCCCGCTTGATGCGCAAAAAGCGCTTGGGCGCCGGCTGGGAGGCGATACCCGCCGACTGGAGCAAGAACACAAACGGCGCCGCACTGCCGTCCAAAATCGGCACTTCTGGGGCGTTGAGTTCGACGATGGCATTGTCGATCCCGAGGCCGGCGAAGGCCGCTAGCAAGTGCTCGACGGTGGAGATCCGCACCGCTCCCTCCACCAAGGTCGTGGCCAAGCAGGTGTCACCCACATGGCGAGGATCGGCCTTGATGGTCGGGGTGGCATCGAGATCGGTGCGGCGGAAGACAATGCCGGTATTGGCGGGAGCCGGCAGGAGCGTCAGGAGGATTTTCTCTCCGGTGTGGAGACCAATCCCCGTGGCGCGAATGGCGTTTTTAAGCGTTCGCTGGCGAATCATGGCAGCCCTTGATACACGATGCGGGCCCGGGAGCGCCGCTTTTGTCGGACGCCGGGAGCCATGGGCTCCCGATGATCCTTATTATCACAGCAACAACCTGTATCAATAATGAACGAAGCCTAACATCAACGCAACAGTTTTAATCGGCTTGACGACGCAGAAAGGCGGGGATATCCAAGTAATCCAGGTCTTCGTCCTCTTTGCTGGGCTTTTGATAGCCGCCGCGCCCCGCGGCCTCTTGGCCTGTGGTGCGAGGGTTGCTGCGGTTGCCCTCGGTGTCGTGGCCGGCGGCGGCCCGCTGGGGCACCAATTTCATCTTGGGGGGGGCTTCGCTCACCACGGCGGTGGAGGGTTGCCCCAGTCCCGTGGCGACGATGGTGACCCGCAGCTCGTTTTGCATCTCCGGGTCGATGACGGCCCCCACCACCACGGTGGCATCCTCAGCGGCCAGTTCGCGGATGGTGTCCCCCACCTCGTTGAACTCGCCGATGGAGATATCCATTCCGGCGGTGACGTTGACCAACAGCCCCCGGGCGCCGCCGAGGTCGATGTTTTCCAACAGCGGCGAGGCGATGGCCGACTCCGCCGCCTCCCGGGCTCGGCCGTCGCCGGCGGCGCGGCCGGTGCCCATCATGGCCAGCCCCATCTCCGACATCACCGCCCGCACGTCGGCGAAGTCGACGTTGATCAACCCCGGACGGGTGATGAGTTCGGCGATGCCCTGGACGGCGCCCAACAAGACATCGTTGGCGGCGCCGAAGGCATCCAACAGGGTCGCTCCCTTGCCCAGCACCGTGAGGAGCTTTTCGTTGGGGATGATGATCAAAGAATCCACGCAGCTGTTGAGCTCGCGGATGCCCTCCAGGGCCACTTCCATGCGCTTTCTGCCCTCGAAGGGGAAGGGCTTGGTGACCACGGCCACGGTGAGGATACCCATCTCCCGGGCCGCCTGGGCCACCACCGGCGCCCCGCCCGTGCCGGTGCCACCGCCCATGCCGGCGGTGATAAACACCATGTCGGCCCCCTCTAGGACCTCTTGGACCCGCTCCCGGTCCTCCATGGCGGCCTGGCGGCCGGTTTCGGGGTTGGCGCCGGCGCCCAAGCCCTTGGTGATGTTGTAGCCCAATTGCAAAGTGGTGTTGACCGAGCTGTTGGCCAAGGCCTGGGCGTCGGTGTTGGCACAGACAAAGTCCACGCCCTCAACGCTGGCATTGCGCATGTGCTCGACGGCGTTACAACCGCCCCCACCGATGCCAACGACCTTGATGATGGCATTTTCCCGCGGTCTGTCCATCAATTCGAACATCAGAATAGTCTCCTCAACGCGTTGTCGTCAGTGTGCCCCGCTAAGGCGCGGGTTATTGGTCTTGTCACGTCCAGCGAACCGCACGGACCACTCGGGGTGGACCTTTGGCGCGGTGACCTCGGTGCCGCTTTTCATCACGCCGAATGCAACGTCGTCTCGACCTTCAGAAATTTCCCTGCAGCCAGTGTCTCAAGCGAGCGAAAACGCCCTTTTTAGCCGCCTCCAGCGCCACATTGGTGCGCGTGGTGCGGTTTTCGTAGCCGAACAGCAACAGCCCCACCGCCGTGGCGTATTGGGGACTTTGCACGACGTCGGCCAACCCGGTGACCCCCACAGGTCTCCCCAGACGCACGGGGAGGTGAAATACCTCCTCGGCCAGCTCCACGGCGCCCTTGATACAAGCGCTGCCGCCGGTGAGGACGATACCTGCGGGGATCAAATGTTCGTAACCACTGCGCTGGAGCTCGGCCAGCACCAGATTGAAGAGTTCTTCGTAGCGGGGCTCCACCACCTCGGCCAGGGTCTGGCTCGACAGCTGGCGGGGGGGGCGCTCCCCCATGCTCGGCACTTCGATGGTTTGGTCCGTCGACGCCATTTGGGTCAAGCAGCAGGCGTGGGACACCTTGATGGCCTCGGCGTGTTGGGTGGGGGTGCGCAACGCCACGGCGATGTCGTTGGTCACTTGGTCCCCGGCGATGGGAATCACGGCGCTGTGGCTCACACTCCCCCCAGTGTAGACGGCGATGTCGGTGGTGCCGCCGCCGATGTCCACCAAACACACCCCCAACTCCATCTCGTCTTCGCTCAACACCGCCCGACTGGAGGCCAAGGGCTGGAGGATGATGTCGTCCACGGCCAAGTTGCAGCGCTCGATGCACTTGACGATGTTGGTCACCGCGCTCACGGCCCCAGTCACCAGGTGGACCTTGGCCTCCAACCGCACCCCGGCCATGCCCATGGGCTCGCGGATGCCCTCTTGGTTGTCGATGATGAACTCCCGGGGCAAGACGTGGAGGACCTTTTGGTCGGCGGGCACCGGCACCGCCCGGGCCGAGTCCATGACCCGGTCCACGTCGCCCTGGACCACCTCGCCGTCTTTGACGGGGGCGGTACCGTGGGAATTGAGGCTTTTGATGTGGCTGCCGGCGATGCCGGTGTAGACCGAGTGGACGGTGCAATCGGCCTTGCGCTCGGCCTCCTCCACGGCCCGCTGGATAGACTGCACCGTGGATTCGATGTTGACCACCACGCCCTTTTTGAGACCCCGGGCCGGCTGTTGGCCCAAGGCCACCACCTCGATGGCACCGGTGGGGTCTGCGGCACCGACGATGGCCACCACCTTGGAGGTGCCGATGTCGAGGCCTACGATCATCTGTCTTTCGTCTTTGCGCGCCATGGCATTTTGCTATTCAGCCGGAAGTGAGGGGTTTCCAGCGCACGGCGAAGCCGTCGCTGTAGCGCAGGTCGACGTGGTCGATATCGGCGACCCGGGGCGCCAAAACTCGGGGGTAGACGCGGATAAAGCGCTCGAGGCGCTCCCACAACGCCTCCCGCCCCAGCAACAGGGCGATGCCGTTGTCGAGCTCCAGCCGCCAGGCGTGGTGTTCGCTCTGCTGGAGGGCGAGCACTTTCAACGACACGGTGGCAAGGCGTTGGCTGGTGCGTCTGTAGACCTGCCACACCCGGGCCTCGCTTTGGTCGGGGCCACTGAGGCGGGGCCAGGACTCCAGGCGGCGAAACCGCCCGGGGCGAAACCGTTGGCCCCCGGGGCTGAGCATCTCTCCCCCCCAGTGGGCGACGGCGCGCCGCTCTTCCAATGCCACCTCCAAGGCCAACGGCCAGCGACGGCGCAGGGAGGCCTGGGCGATCCACGGTTCGGCCACCAGGGTCTCCTGGAGAGCCACCAAGTCCAGGGCGAAGAAGTTGCTCTCCAAAGCCCCGGCCAACAGCCCTTCCAAGTCGGCGGCGGACAGCTGCTCCAACGAGCCGTGGACCACCACCTGTTGCAAGCGCAAGGCGTCGGCGGCCAGCACCGCTTCTCCTCCCCAGTAGGCCCCCACCCCCAAGGTCCCCAGGGCGAGGAGTCCCCCTGTGATGCGCAGGGGTCGTCGCACCCGCCGCCACAGGCGCATCCCCCATGGGGGACGCCGGACGCTGGCACCGCGCCGCCGGCCCATCAGCCCGCCCCCTCGTGGGTGGGACGCCCGACGATGCGCACCTCCGGCACCAAAGCGACCCCAGAGCGCCTCTCCACCGCCGCCGCCACCCGGTGCATCAAGGCCTCCAGGTCGGCGGCGCTGGCGTGGGCGTCGTTGAGGATAAAGTTGGCGTGGCGCGGGGAGACCAGGGCCCCACCGAGGCGCAGCCCCTTGAGGTGGGCTTGGTCGATGAGGCGGGCGGCGTGGTCTCCGGGGGGATTTTTAAACACCGAGCCACAGCTCTTGACCCCCGTGGGCTGGGTGGCGGCCCGCTGGAGCAACAGTTCCCGCATCCGCGCCCGGGAGGCAGCCCCACAGCCCGACCCCAAGGCGAGCCGGGCGCCGACAAACCACTCCCCCGGGGGACCGATCACCTGGCGGTAGCCGATGGCGAATTGGTCGGGGGTGCGGCGGCGCCGGCGACCGCGGCGGTCCAGGGTCTCCACCCAGGCCACCAGGGGCCAGATCTCCCCCCCCCAGGCGCCGGCGTTCATGGCCAACGCCCCCCCCACGGTACCGGGAATCCCCACCAAAAACTCCGCCCCGGCCAAATCGAAGCGGCCCGCCGTGCGGGCCACCTTGGCCCAGGGCACCCCGGCCTCCACCCACAGGCCGCCGTCGACCCGGTCCAGGCCAGAGACGCCGCCGTGGAGCACCAACACCGTGCCGGGAAACCCTCCATCCCGCACCAGAACATTGCTCCCCAACCCCAGCCACAACAGGGGTTCTGTCGGGGGCAGATGGGCCAGGAACGCCGCCAAGTCGGCGGCGTCCCGGGGCCGGTAGAGGCGCCGCGCCGGCCCCCCCACCCGCCAGCTGGTGTAGCCCGCCAGGGGTTCGTTCTCCAGGAGCTGCCCCCGGGGGGCAAAACTCGGGGTAGACAACCCGGGGTTGGGGAAAAAGTCAGTGGGGATGGCCATCGTCCCTCCCCTGGAAACGCTGTTCCCCGCGGGCCCATGCCGCGGCGACGCCACCGATATCCCCAGCCCCCATGCTCAACAGGCGATCCCCGTCTTTGAGCACCCCCGCCAACAAGTGTTCGAGGTCATTGAGGTGGGGGGCAAACAGGGGCTCCACCTGGCCCCGGAGGCGCACGGCCCGGCACAGGCTGCGGCCGTCGGCTCCCCCCAGGGGGCGCTCCCCGGCGGCGTAGACCTCGGTGAGGATCAAGGCATCCACCCGGGACAGCACGGCGGCGAAATCCTCGAACAGGTCCCGGGTACGGGTGTAGCGGTGGGGCTGGAACACCAACACCAGCCGCCGCCCGGGCCAGCCGGCCCGCACGGCGTCCACCACCGCCCCCACCTCCCGGGGGTGGTGGCCGTAGTCGTCCACCAACTCCACCTGCCCGCCCCCGGGCAAGGCCAAGGGCCCCAAGCGCTGGAAGCGCCGCCCCACCCCCTGGAACCGAGCCAAGGCCCGTTGGATGGCCGCCCCCACCACCCCCAGCTCCCGGGCCACGGCAATGGCCGCTAGGGCGTTGAGCACACTGTGGCGCCCGGGGTGGTTGAGGGTGATGGCCAGGGGTGCCTCCCCGGGGATGTGGACGGTAAAGCGGGTCTCCATCTGCTGCTGAACGATGTGGCGGGCCTGGAGGTCGCCCTCGTCGATGCCGTAGGTGACCATGGGCCGCTTGATCCGCGGCAACAGCCGACGCACCTCCGGGTCGTCGACGCACAACACCGCCAGGCCGTAGAAGGGCAGGTGGTGGAGGAAGGCCACAAAGGCCTCCCGCAGCTGGTCGAAGTCGCCGCCGTAGGCCGGCAGGTGGTCGGCGTCGATATTGGTCACCACCGCCACCATGGGGTTGAGGTACAAAAACGAGGCGTCGCTCTCGTCGGCCTCGGCCACCAACACGTCCCCGGCCCCGAGGCGGGCGTTACAGCCGGCACCGGTTAGGCGGCCGCCGATGACAAAAGTGGGATCTAGACCCCCTTCGGCCAGGACCGAGGCGATGAGGCTGGTGGTGGTGGTCTTGCCGTGGGTGCCGGCCACGGCGACGCCAAACCGAAACCGCATGAGCTCCGCCAACATCTCGGCCCGGGACACCACGGGGATGCGCTTGTCCCTGGCGGCCGTCACCTCGGGGTTGTCGGTGGCCACCGCCGACGACACCACCACCACGTCGGCCCCCGCCACCTGGTCGGCCGGGGGGCCGGTGTACCCCACCGCCCCCCGGGCCGCCTGGTGGCGAGTGGTGGCCGACGCCTTGAGATCGGAACCCGATACCCGGTAGCCCAGGGTCAACAGGACTTCGGCGATGCCACTCATGCCCACGCCGCCGATTCCCACCATGTGGAGGGCGCGGATGCGGCCCATGAAGCGTTCGCGAGGAGGGGTCACGGGGTGGTCACTCCGGGGTGTAGGGGGTTGAGGCCGGCCAAGGCCAAGGCCCGATCGGCGATGGCGGTGGCCCCATCAATGGTGGCACAGCGCCGGGCCTTGGCCGCCAGGGCCAGCGCGGTGGCCCGGTCGGCGAGCAGCTCTGCAAGCTCCGCCGCCAGGACGGCGGGGCCGAGTTTCTCCTGGGGCAACAGCCGGGCGGCCCCAGCGTCCAGGAGAAATTGGGCGTTGTGGCGCTGGTGGTCGTCGGTGGCGTGGGGATAGGGCACCAGGATGGCGCCCACCCCCGCCGCCGCCAGTTCGGCCACGGTGAGGGCCCCGGCCCGGCTCACCACCAAATCGGCCCAGGCGTAGGCCGCTGCCATGTCGTCGATAAAGGCCGACGTATCGGCCTCCACCGCCGCTGCGGCGTAGGCCGCCCGGGTGATTTCCAGGCCTTTGGCCCCCGTCTGGTGAACCACGACGGGGCGTAGGTGGGCTGGCAATGGGGCCAAGGCGGCGGGCAGGGCTTCGTTGAGGGCCAGCGCCCCCTGGCTGCCCCCCAACACCAACAGCCGCAAAGGGCCCGTGCGCTGGGCAAAACGCTCTTCCGGGGGCGGTAGGGCGGCGATGGCGGCCCGCACCGGATTGCCCACCACCTGGACCCGACGCCCGGGGGGGAAGGCGGCGGGAAACCCCGCCAACACCTCGTGGGCCAGGGGCGCCAGCCAGCGGTTGGTGGTTCCCGCCCGGGCGTTTTGTTCGTGGATCAACAGGGGAATACCCAAGGCCCTGGCCGCCAGGCCGCCGGGGCCGCTGACAAACCCCCCCATGCCGATGGCCACCCGGGGCCGGTGGCGCCCCAGGGCAACGGCGGCCTGGAGGGTGGCCCGCCCCACCATCCAGGGGGCAGTGGCCCAGCGCTTCCAGGAGGTGCCCCGCAACCCCCGGACCTGGATCCACTCCACGGTGAAGCCCTCGGCCGGCACCCGCTGGGCCTCCAGACCCTGGCGAGTCCCCAACCACACCACGGCCAAACCCCGCTGGCGCAGCACCTCAGCCACCGCCAAGGCCGGAAACACATGGCCGCCAGTGCCCCCAGCCATGATCATCGCCGTCGCCGTCACCGGACCTCCCCCTGGGGCTTGGGGGTTTCACCCGGGGGGTCTTGGGCCTCCGGGGCGTCCTCCCCCCGATCCGCCCCGTTGGCTGTCTCGACGCCGATGCGCAGCAACAGCCCCAGGGCGGCACACATCACCACCAAGCTGCTACCGCCGTAGCTCATGAGGGGCAAGGTCAAACCCTTGGTGGGGAGCAACCCCAAATTGACCCCCATGTTGATCAACGCCTGGAGACCAAACCACAGGCCGATCCCGGCGGCCAAGGTGGCGGCAAAGGTATCATTTTGGGCCTGGGCCGGGGCGCTGATGGCAAAGGCCCGCCCCACCACCACGGCGAACAACACCACCACCCCCACCACGCCCCAAAGGCCCAGCTCTTCGGCCAGGACGGCGAAGATAAAGTCGGTGTGGGCCTCGGGGAGAAAGGCCAGCTTTTGCACGCTGTGGCCCAAGCCACTGCCGTCCCCCCCGCCGAGTCCCACGGCGATGAGGGCGTGGACCAGTTGAAAGCCGCTGCCGAAGGGGTCGGCGAAGGGGTCGAAGAAACTCAACAGGCGCCGCAGGCGGTATTCCGACGAGCAGATCAACACCAGCAACACCAGGGCCACTACCCCCTGGAGGGCCACAAACCGGCTGACGTGGACCCCGGCCAGGAACATCATCCCCAGGGCCATGGCCAACAACACCGCAGCGGCGCCAAAATCGGGCTCCAACAGCAACAGCAGCCCCAACAAACCCAACACCAACAACGGTTTGAGCATGGCCCACCACTGGTGAGCCATGGCCTGGCCATGGCGATCCAAGTAGCCGGCCAAGTAGATGAGCACCAACAGTTTGGCCGGCTCCGACACCTGGAGGTTGACCACCCCGAGGTCGATCCAGCGGGTACTGCCGTTGACCTCGCGCCCCACCCCGGGAATCAACACCAACACCAGCAACCCCACCGCCGCCGCCAAGGCCAGCCCAGACCTGTACTCCCAAAAGCCCAGGGGAATGGCCAGCATGAGTCGGGCGGCGACGAGCCCCACCACCAGGAATACCCCTTGGCGCAGGGCGAAGTGGAAGGGTTGGTCGTAGCGCTCCACCGCCAAGGGCAGGGAGGCCGAGGTGAGCATCAACAGCCCCAAGGCGGCGAGCCCTGCCGCCGCCAGACACAGCGGTCCGTCCAGGCCCTGGGACCCCGGGGCTTCGGCCTTGGGGGGGAGCGATATCAAAGACACAAAGACCTCCCTTGGACCGCCTGGGCAAAGGCGTCGCCCCGGGCGGCAAAATCCCGGTACAGGTCAAAACTGGCGCAGGCCGGAGCCAGCAATACGGCGTCGCCGGGCTCGGCCAGCGCCGCCGCCCGCTCGACGGCCTGATCCATATCCCTGACGTGAACCACGGGGACGACCCCCTCCAAGACGGCGGCCAGGCGCGGCGCATCGCGACCCATGAGCACCGCGGCCCGCCCCACGGGTCCCAGGGCCGCCGCCAAGGGGGTGAAATCCTGGCCCTTACCCACCCCCCCGGCGATGAGGACCACCTTGCCATGGTCTGCGGCGCTGGCCACGGCGGCCACGGCGGCCCCCACATTGGTGGCCTTGTTTTCGTCGATGTAACGGACGCCGCCGACGGTGGCCAGGTGTTGGCAGCGGTGGTACAGACCGTCGAAGCGCCGCAACACCCCCGCCATGGCCTCGGGATCCA
>JBHJHK010000455.1:0-10659 GCA_050330975.1 Candidatus Competibacterales bacterium
AACCATACCGTGGTGATTCCCCACCCCCCCCCCCGCCCGCCGGCCCGGTGTGTCCCCCCGTGGGGGGGGGGGGCGCCCCCCCGGGGCGCGCCCCCGGGGGGCGCCCCACCCGCGGCGATGGTCGCCAAGGCTTGGGCCGAGGTCCGGGCCGATGAACGAGCCCCTGTGTTGAGCTCCAAGCCGCCACCGGCCACCACGGTCACCGACTCGGGGAAGTCGGCCGTATCCGCCAGCCAGCTGGTCTGTTGGCCACTGCCCACCCGCTGCCAATTCACCAATTGTGTGACGTCACCGTCGGTAACACGGGTGGACGTCCCAGCCCCCCCGTCTTGGTCATCTGGGAAGAAATGCCAAAAGTACATTCCAGGGGGGGCGATGAGTAAAACCGCGGCCAACACACTGGCAGCAGCCCGCTGGCCGGTGTTCCATCTCCCCCAGGTGCGGCGCCACAGGGCGGCCATGGCGCCTTGGTCTTCGAGTGCTGGCTCTACTTGCGCAGCGTCAGCTTGAACCAAGTCTGGATTTTCCTCTTGGCCCAAACGCCGTTTGACGGCCAGAATGCGTCGATAGCGCTGATGGGTGACGCCACACGACTTACAGACATCGTAACCATCCAGGGCCTTGGGCTGACTAAAGCCACAGGCGGGGCACACGACAAATTTAGTGGCGTCTTCGATGGGGACCAGGGACAAGGAGAGATGAAGGTTGACTTCAAAGCCCGCCTCATTGAGCTTTTGCTTGACAATTTTCGCTTTGCCATAGGGCACATTGCGGGCGACCACCAGTTCATTGCCGGTTTGGGTCATGTCGCCAATGAGCGCTTTGGCCCGGTGGATGGTGAGGCTGAACAGCTCTGCCAAGCGCGGGGCCAAGGTTTTGGGATCGAGGTCGTAGCCGAGACCAGTGATGGCGATATGCTCGACGTTGTGACCGTCCTCGGCGGTGTTTTGCACCAAATCCAGCTGGCCGATGAGGCCTTGGCCCATGGGGCGGAGATCGGCTTGAAAGGCGTCGACTGACTGGTAACGCTCCCGCGGCTGCAGGGCCATGGCCCGCACGATCGCCTTCTTGAGGGTCGGGCTATAGCCAGTGCAAATCTTGAGGCGACTTATCACCGTGTCCCGGAGCACGCGCGTGGGTGCTTCGGGGGGAGTCTGGCGAGTGAGGCAATGGAATAATACAGCTCCCAGGGCATAGAGATCAGACCAGGGACCTAGGTCTTTACCCTCACTGCTGTACTGCTCTGGCGGCGAGTAACCTTGGGATACCATGACCGTCATATCCTGACGGCGATGGCGCATGGACTCTCGAGCCGAGCCAAAGTCGATGAGCATGACTCCGCCATCGCGGGAGCGCACATAGAGATTGGCGGGTTTGATATCGCGGTGGAGAAAACCCTGACGGTGCACTTCCGTCAAGGCGGGTAGTATATCTTCCAGCATGCCCAGGATATCGTCTTCGGAGAGGCGATCCTCTTGGAGGAGGGTCTCCAAGGTACAACCCTCCTCGTAATCCATGACGATGTAGGCCGTGCCGTGGGCACTGAAATATTCTCGGATCTTCACCACGTGGGGATGATCCAGTTTGGCCAACACCTGAGCTTCTTGGAGAAAACGGGCCAACCCCCACTGGTAGGGGGACTCTTCTCCTTCCAGGGACGGTGCGTTGCGCCCCATCAGGGGAGAAAGGCTGACCCCGTCGGGGTTACGCCGGGCGAATTCGGCGGGGAAAAACTCTTTAATCGCAAAGGTTTCGCCGCTCTCGGGATCGAGGGCGCGATAGGTGACGCCAAAGCCCCCGACCCCGAGGACCGCCTCGATGCGATAGCGGCCTAGGTTGAAGCCAGGTGGCAAAGTCGTCGACGAGGCAGTGTCAGCTGCAGCGTCATGGGCCATGGATTGTGCTCCCTGCATTGCTCAATGGAGAAAACCAATGGTCAAACTCCGTGGAATCATCCCGTCGATGACGTGGCAAACCCCAGACCCTTGGGAGGATACACGACGGGCGGCCACCGCGGTCAGTTGACGCCACTACTTTGAGCTTAAAAGATCTTAAAGGGTGGATCCTGGAAAGAATGTAACAGAAAAACGCCAGCCTTGGAGGACTGGGACCGGCTTTTTCATCCCACTCGATAGGTGTGTTGCGGCCTAGAGGAAAGGCGGAAAGGGCACTATCTTCGAGGGTGGCCCCACTAGCTCAGGGGCTGTGTCCGCCGTGACCCCAGCGACGGCTCCAGACGCTGCCTTGTGATGGCATGCCCCCCAGTGCTGAGGGGCGAGCGGTCGCTGATAATCGCTGTGTGTTGCCCCTGGGGTCCATGGAGTAACACGCGCAATGACTACCACGGCTCGGGGGAGCTCCTCTGGGGCAACTGCGGCGCGGTGGTGGGGAAGCGCCACGGCCTGAAGCTGCCCTGGACCGTTGCCCTCCACCGGTTGTTCTAGGTCTTCGAGCCCGAGTTCCGTTGAGCGCCGAGGGGTTTGCAGAGGCAAAAAAAGACCCAGATCATGGATCTGAGTCTTTGGTGGTGCGGGTGGGCCCTGCAGGACTTGAACCTGCGACCTACCGATTATGAGTCGGCAGCTCTAACCAACTGAGCTAAGGGCCCATAAAGTGTGAAAGTGTAGCGCAAACCCCTACTCGAGGTCGAGGAAGCTGCGCAGTTGCTCCGAGCGGTTGGGGTGGCGCAGTTTGCGCAATGCCTTGGCCTCGATTTGGCGAATCCGCTCCCGGGTTACGTCGAATTGCTTGCCCACCTCTTCCAGGGTGTGGTCGGTGTTCATGTCGATGCCAAAGCGCATGCGCAACACCTTGGCCTCCCGGGGGGTCAGGCTCGACAGCACCTCCCGAGTCGCTTCCTTTAGGCCCTCCCCCGTGGCGGAATCCACCGGTGACTGGACGTTGGTGTCCTCGATGAAATCCCCCAAGTGGGAGTCTTCGTCGTCGCCGATGGGGGTCTCCATGGAGATGGGCTCCTTGGCGATTTTGAGCACCTTGCGCACCTTGTCCTCGGGCATCTCCATGCGCTTGGCCAGCTCTTCTGGGGTGGCCTCGCGGCCCATTTCCTGGAGCATCTGCCGGGAGATGCGATTGAGCTTGTTGATGGTCTCGATCATGTGCACCGGAATGCGAATGGTGCGGGCTTGGTCGGCGATGGAGCGGGTGATGGCCTGGCGGATCCACCAGGTGGCGTAGGTGGAGAACTTGTAGCCCCGCCGGTATTCGAATTTGTCCACCGCCTTCATCAAGCCAATATTGCCCTCTTGGATGAGATCCAAGAATTGCAGCCCGCGGTTGGTGTATTTTTTGGCGATGGAGATCACCAGTCGCAAGTTGGCCTCCACCATTTCCTTCTTCGCCCGCCGGGCCTTGGCCTCTCCCAGGGACATCTGGCGATGGATATCCTTGATCTCGGCAATGGGCAGGCTCACTTCCCGCTCAACCTCGATGAGTCGTTGCTGAACCTCGTGGATGGCTTCCCGGTAGAAAGCCAGCTTGGCGGAGTACTTGTTGCCGCCGGCGATGAGTTCATCGACCCAGCTCAAGTTGGTCTCGTTTTGGGGAAACAGGGCGATAAAGGCCTTGCGGGGCATCTGAGCCTTGGCGACGCACAGCTGCATGATCGCCCGTTCCTCGGCGCGAATGCGGTCTATGGTACAGCGCAGACCGTCGGCCAAGCGCTCCACGATCTTCGACACCAACCGCAGCTCCAAAAAGCGCTCGGTCATGGCCTGGCGCAGGGGTGGCAGTTCGGGGTGGCCCATGCCCTGTTCGCGGCTGAGTCTCACCAAATTGCCGTGGAGTTCTTCGAGTTCGGCAAAGCGCCGGGCGGCCTCCTCGGGATCGGGGCCAAATTCGCCGTCGGGTTCCACGTCGCCGCCGGCCTCGTCGTCGTCGCCGTCGTCAGCCACCTCGGGCTCGGCGGCGGTGAGTTTGAGTTCGAAGTCCTCTCCCTCGCCGTCGAGACCCTCGACGTTGTTGTAGCCGATGAGGATTTCCGCAAGCCGGGCCTCGCCCTCCCTGACCAGGGCGTACTCGTCGAGGAGCTCGGTGATGGTGTAGGGGTAGCTCGCCAGGGCGAGGATCACTTGGCTCGTGCCCTCCTCGATGCGCTTGGCGATTTGAATTTCTCCCTCGCGGGTCAACAGTTCCACAGTGCCCATCTCGCGCATGTACATGCGCACGGGGTCAGTCGTCCGCCCAAATTCACTGTCGACGGCGGCCAGGGCTGCCGCGGCCTCTTCGGCGACGTCATCGTCGGTGCTGACAGAGCTATCGCTCAGCAAGAGGGCCTCGGTATCCGGAGCGTATTCGTGTACTTCGATCCCCATGTCGTTTATCATGGCGATCACATCTTCAATTTGCTCGGGATCAACGATATCGTCGGGCAGATGATCGTTGACTTCGGCATAGGTCAAAAACCCCTGCTCTTTGCCGCGGGCGATCAACTTTTTTAACTGCGACTGCTGTTCGCTCATGACCTTGCTTCACCCAGAACTGGTGGTGATTTTAGATCGCACCCCGAAGGGTGCGAACGGTATGGTCAGAAAAGCTGTTAAGCTCTCTCTCGTATCAAACTAATACTAGTTGCAAACATCACCCCCTGGTAGGGTGTTGCCCTGTGCTGTCAACCGCAATTCACCGGGGCCAACTCATGGAGACGTCGGGGAGCGCGGGCGAATGGCGCGGCGAAGTTGTTGCCGCTCTTCCTCGCTCAAGGCTTCGACGTCGTTGCGCTGGATGATTTTGTCCAGGGGCAGAACGCCGCCGTATTGTAGTCGCAATTTTTGTACGATTCCGCAAAATTCTTCCTGGAGTCCTTCCTCTACCAAAGGGCGCCACTGGGAGAGTCGCATGAGGGCGTCTTGGTGGGGGTCCTCCAAGAAGTGGGCGAGCAGGGCTGCAGAATGGTCTATATGGGGACGATTTCTGACGAGTTCAATGAGGCGGTAGAGCAAATCACCCCCGGTGAGAGCGGCTTGATTGAGGAACTCGATATCGTCGACAGCCAAAGCGAATTGGGGTTGATGGAGCAATAGGGCGATGGCCTTGCGCACCGAGGTGCGCTCGACGTTGGGTCCCTCATGGGGGGAAGTGGAAGAACTCGAGAGGGAAGAATGAGTTGCTAAACCTCTCAAGGGTGTTGGCGCAACGTGTGACAGTTGCTCTGCCATCATATCGCGAAAGTCGCCTTCGGGCAATTTCTGCAGTAGGGAGCGGGCCCGATGGGCAAAGCGTGCCCGGCCGTCGAGGGTCTTCAGATCGACTTGCTGGCTCAAGTGGTCGAAAAACACCGCGGACAGGGGTTGGGCGTCTTTGAGGCGATCGACAAAAGCCTGCTGGCCTTCTCGGCGAATCAGGCTGTCGGGGTCTTCGCCGTCGGGGAGGAACAAAAAGCTCGCCTGACGGCCGTCGCGGAGTTGAGGTAAGGCGTTTTCCAGGGCTCGCCAGGCGGCGTCCCGACCCGCTCGATCCCCGTCAAAGCAAAATACCACGTCGGGGGCGAGGCGAAACAACTGTTCGAGGTGGTCCGGGGTGGCACTGGTGCCCAGGGTGGCCACCGCCCAATCCACGCCGTGTTGGGCCAAGGCCACGACATCCATGTAACCCTCCACCACCACCACCTGGGGGAGCTGCCTGAGGCTGCGACGGGCTTCAAAAAGGCCAAACAGCGCTTTGCCTTTGTGGAATAGGACCGTCTCCGGCGAGTTGAGGTACTTGGGGGTCCCGCCGGCCTCCAAAATGCGGCCGCCAAAGGCGATGGGTCGCCCCCGACGATCGCGGATGGGAAACACAATGCGATCGCGGAAGCGGTCATAGGGCCGTTGGCTGTCGTCGCGGAGGGCGACGAGGCCGGCGGCTTGGAGGGCGTCGGTGGTAGCGCCTTGCTGGCTCAAATGGCGGGTGAGGTTATCCCAGCCGGGCGGCGCATAGCCAATGCCAAACCGGGCCACCACTTGGCCGTCGAGTCCTCGACCCTTGAGATAGTCGATGGCTCGCTGGCGACCGGAGTGTTCCCGCAACTGGCGTTGAAAAAAGTCCTGGGCCTGGGCCAACAACGCCAGGAGCGGCTCGTGGCGGTTGGCGGGTTCGCCCCCCCGGCGGGGTATTTCGAGTCCGGCGCTGCGGGCGAGCTCCTCCACGGCGTCGACAAAACTCAACCGCTCGTACTCCATCAAAAAGCCAATGGCGTTGCCGTGGGCACCACAGCCGAAACAGTGGTAAAACTGCTTGGTGGGGCTCACCGTAAAGGAAGGTGTGCGCTCGCTGTGGAAGGGGCAGCAAGCCGTGTACTCCCGACCGACTTTGCGCAGGGGGACGTGGCGTTCGACGACTTCGACGACGTCGACGCTGCTCAGGAGTCGGTCGATAAAGTCACTGGGAATCCGCTGGGCCATCGGGATGTTTAGCTTCCATTCCCCAGGACTGGGCTAGGACCCGGCAAGGGAAGACCCGTCAGGGGGCACCTAGGCGCTCTTTGACCCGGGCACTCACGACGGCCATGTCGGCTCGTCCCTGGAGACGACCCTTGAGCAGGGCCATGACTTTGCCCATGTCTTTGACGGATTGGGCCCCCGTTTCGGCCACAGCCCCCGCGATGGCCGCGTCGAGTTCGGCCTCTGCCAGGGGTTCGGGGAGGTAGCTGCGGATGATGTCGACCTCCTGCTGTTCCCGATCGGCCAAGTCGAGGCGTTCGGCGGCGCGATACTGGCTGATGGACTCTCGACGCTGCTTGACCATCCGCTCGAGAACGGCGATGACTGCGAGGTCGTCAAGGGTGGTTTGTTCGTCGACCTCCCGCTGCTTGATGTCGGCGTTGATCAAGCGCAGGGTCGCCAAACGCGACTTGTCCTTGGCGCGCATGGCGGCTTTGATGTCGTCTAGGAGGCGATCTTTGAGGGGCATGGGGCAACGGGGAGTGGCGAAAGGGGCGAGTGCTCAGTACAACCGGGTGCGGCGGGCATTCTCTCGCTGCAGTTTCTTGAGGTGGCGCTTGACGGCGGCCGCTTGCTTGCGCTTGCGCTCTTGGGTGGGCTTTTCGTAGTGCTCGCGGCGGCGCACCTCGGAGAGGATGCCCGCCTTCTCGCAGGAGCGTTTGAAACGGCGAAGGGCTACATCGAAGGGCTCATTTTCTTTGACCTTAACGGACGGCATATACGTTCATTACCTCTTGGAATCGGTGGAGCGGTTTCTGCGTTCAGCGCATCTTTGGGTCTAAAAAACTATATTTTTCAAAAAGCTATAAAGACAATAAGCCCTTGGGCTACACCCTATCGGCGAAGCCCAAGGACTTCTCGGCAATTGGGCCAGCGACCCTGGAGGTGACTTTTGGGCCTCGGTGTCGCGGCGGGTTGCAAATTTATGACTGGTGACCCAGGGCTGTTGACGAGCCATGGTCGTCGGGTAGTGGACCCTGGACAATATTTGTCGAAGCACAATAATATACTAAGCCTTGGGGATCTTGACAAGATTGGGCCTGGGTCGAGGGGGCTCCGTGGAGGTGCCACATGGTCGGGCCATCCCTTTGCCGCGCCAGGCGGCGCTTTTCGCCAGGAGAGGGGGCAAATTGGTCGTATTGGGGATTGAAACCTCATGTGATGAGACCGGTGTCGCCCTGTTTGACGGGGAGCGCGGGCTGCTGGCCCATCGCCTCCACAGCCAGGTGGATCTCCATGCCCGCTACGGCGGTGTGGTCCCGGAGCTGGCTTCTAGAGATCACGTCCAGCGCCTGGTGCCCCTGATCGACGAGGTCTTGGCGGCAGCCGGCTTGGGGCGGGGCGACCTCGAAGGTATTGCCTACACCGCTGGACCAGGGCTGGCTGGGGCTCTGTTGGTGGGGGCGGCCCTGGGCCGCAGGTTGGCCTTGGGGTTGGGGGTACCGGCGTTGGGGGTGCACCACCTAGAGGCCCACCTCCTAGCGCCTCTATTGGAGCCCGAGCCCCTGGATTTTCCCTTTGTGGCCCTCCTGGTCTCCGGGGGCCACACCCTATTGGCCGACGTTGCCGGACTCGGCCGCTATGGCACCTTGGGGGAATCCATCGACGACGCCGCCGGGGAAGCCTTTGATAAGACGGCCAAGCTGTTGGGGCTGCCCTATCCCGGGGGGCCGGCCCTGGCCGCCCTGGCCGAAGCCGGGACGCCGGGGCGCTTTGTGTTCCCCAGGCCCATGGTGGATCGTCCGGGCCTGGAATTCAGCTTCAGTGGCCTCAAGACCCATGTGGCCTACGCCTGGCAGAAACTGGAACCCACCCGGCAAAATGCCGCCGATGTGGCCCGGGCCTTCGAAGACGCCGTGGTGGACGTCCTGGCCATCAAGTGTCGCCGTGCCTTGGCCGCCACTGGGCACCAACGTCTGGTGGTGGCCGGCGGCGTCGGTGCCAATCGCCACCTGCGGCACCGTTTGGCGATTTTGGGGGCGGAGCTTGGGGTCGCCGTTGGCTATCCCCGCCCGGCTTTTTGCACCGACAACGGCGCCATGGTGGCCTTGGCGGGTCACTGCCGCCTGAGCGCCGGGGAGCGTCAAGGGCTGGCCATCGGCGTACGGCCCCGCTGGCCCCTGGATGAACTCGCCCCACCTATCCCAGTCCCGGACCCTTGACGGTCGCCGGGCAAAGGCCTAGAGTCAAGCTTTGAGTCACGGGCCCGGCCCCCGGCTCAAGAGCCGCCAATGCGCCCCTCTTGGCCCTGGCGCAGGCGCTGGATGTTGGTGCGGTGGCGCCAGACGACCAGGGCGACCATGGCCAGCAAACTCCCCCACAAGATCGAAGGCATACCCAGCCCCAGGGCATAGAGCGGCGCGAGGGCGGCGGCGACCAGGGCGGCCAGGGCGGAGACTCGGGTGATGGCGAAGACCAACCCCCAACTGGCCACCACCAGCAAGGCGGTGAAGGGCGATAGACCCGCCACCACCCCAAAGGCGGTGGCAACGCCTTTGCCGCCGCGAAAGCCGAAGAACAGCGGGTACAAATGGCCGAGAAAAGCCGCTATGCCCGCTCCGGCCACCACGCCGAGGGGTAGGCCACCACCGGTGGCTGCGACCACCGGCAGCCAACCCTTGAGGATATCCCCCAACAGGGTCGTCGCTGCGGCGATCTGCCCCCGGCGTCCCCCCTGGCGCAAGACGTTGGTGGCGCCGGGATTGCCGGAGCCGTATTGGCGGGGATCGGTCAGGCCCATGAGGCGACAGACCACGATGGCTGAATTGATGGAGCCCAGGGCATAACTGGCTCCGATGACCAAAATCGATGCGAGGACGAGGATCGACATGAGAGAAAACGGCTACCCCTTTGGCATGGCAAAAAAACGTTGTGGTTTTGCCCCGGGGCCACGGATGCCCCTGGCGGCCCATGGGACGGGTCCACAGGTTTGAGCCCCCCGCTGCCGGACGCCGGGGTGATGCCGGCCCCCGATGTGGTCTACTTGCGCGATCTCGTGGTGGAGACCAGCGTGGGGATCTACGACTGGGAGCGGGCCATCCGGCAGCGGGTGGTGCTCCAGGTGGATTTGGGGTGTGATATCCGCCGAGCGGGGGCGATGGACGACATCCAGTACGCCATCGACTACGGCGCCGTCGCCGGGCGCATCACCCAAGTGGTGGGCGAGGGGCGCTTCGGCCTCATCGAAGCCCTGGCCGAGGTGGTGGCCGCCCTGCTGCTGGGGGAATTCGCCGTGGCGTGGGTAAAGGTGGTGGTGGAAAAGCCCGGGGCAGTGGCCAACGCCCGCACCGTGGGGGTGAGCATCGAGCGCCGACGCTCCCCGTCTGGCGACGGCCGTTGACCGACCGGCGGGAGGCGAACGGTCGCGCCTGGCCACGGTCAGAGCTCACTCCAGCGGCTGCGGCGCTGGCGACGCAGTTGTGGGGCAAACATTCCGATCAAGATCCCCAACAGCAAGACTCCGGCGCCCCGCAAAAACCAAGCTTGGTGGCGGTCGTCCTGGAGCAATTGGTTTTCCTGCTGTAGCAGCGTCACCTGGCGCTCCAGCTCCACGGAGCGCCGCTCTAGTTCGGCGTTGCGCCGGGCGATGAGTTGCTCGTTGACGGCGGTCTGTTGGAGTTCGGCAAAGCGCTGCTGGAGCCGTTGCAACTCCCGCTCCAAGGTGGCGCGGGAGGGGAGGGGGTCACCGGCCGCCAGTGCTGGGTCTGGGCCTGGGCCTGGGCGGGATTCCGCCGTCGGTGGGGCCTCCGCCGGGGCAGTGGTCGGGGTGGGAGAGGGGTTGGATTGTGCCGAGGCCGAGGCCACCCAGCAGCTCACCAAAAGTACAACACCAATTCGGATCATCGACATTCAGCGCGGTTGCGGCGTGCTGGGCATTGTACGAGAGGAGCTAGGTTATGCGCCACGTGGCGTGCCCTCCAGAGACGCTTCCCGCCCCCGATTGCGACGGGTTGGCCCACAGTGAGCGCCTCGTCCGGCTCATGGTCGAGGAAATGGCCGCCGCGGGGGGGAGTTCCTTTCGCCGCTACATGGAACTCGCCCTCTGCGCCCCGGGACTCGGCTACTACCGGGCTGGCGCCGCCAAGTTCGGCGCCCCGGGGGATTTTGTCACCGCGCCAGAGCTGTCGCCGTTGTTCGCCCGTTGCCTGGCCCGGCAATGCGCTCCGGTGCTGCAGACTACGGGGGGGGGGGTCCGGGGGGGGGGGGGGGGGGGGGGGCGCCG
>JBHJHK010000456.1:0-6375 GCA_050330975.1 Candidatus Competibacterales bacterium
GATTCGCCCGGCCTCGCCTTTGGGCAGGATGGGTTGCTGAACGGCCCCCCCCGCGCGTTAATCGCCGCCCAGTTCCCCGTGACCACGAAATACATCGCCCGCGCCGCCCCCCTCACCCGCGTCCTGTTGTTGTTCAGCGCCTTCCTCGACCGCGAGCCCACCGCCGAGGAACTCCTCGCCCCCCCGCAGAACCTCCCCTCGAGTCTGTTGAATAGCCCCGAGTACCCAGGGCCTACCGTCAGTGTTCCCGATGCCAACCTAGTGGGGACACTGCGCGACCCCCAGGGCCAGCCCATTGCCAACGCCGCCATCGACATCGAAGGCGGCCTTGGGGTCCGCAGCAACCGCGATGGCAGTTGGTTGGCCAACGTCAGCAGCGCCGCCCTCCAAAACGACGGCAAAGTCACCGTGGCCACCGAGCCCACAGGCTTTGCCCCGCTGGTGCGCGATATCCCCCTCGAGCCCCAGGCCAACCCCACCTCAGCCGTCGTCGCCCTGGTGGCCCAGCTGGTCACCCTCAGCCAAACCGTGGCCAACCCCGCCCAACAGCCCGTCACCTTGGCCACCGCCGAGCTGTTGGTCGAGTTCATGGCCGCCACCGTGCTCGATGCCAACGACCAACCCGTCACCGAACCCGTCACCGTCGAGGCCACGTCATTGGGGGCCAGCGACAGCACCAGCGACACCCTCCGCAGTCTCATCGGCGTCACCACCCCAGCCTTTGAGCCCGACCAACCCCACCAGCCAATCCCCGTCGATCTCTTTGGGGAGCTCGTCCTCCAGACCACCGGCGCCTCGGGCACCCCCTACACCGAAACCGCCGCCGATATCTTGGTGGAATCCATAGTGGCCCTGGGGGGACAACCCCGGGCGGCCCCCGCCCCCCGGCGGGTGGACCTTAGCTTGGGACAACGGGTCGAGGTGCTAAAGTACAACCCCAGGGCCAGCGCCTGGACGGTGGTGGGCCAAGGGCAGGTGGTCGAGCGCAACAATGCCCTCGCCGTGCGGGCCCTCGTCGACGAGGCCACCGCCCGCTATGGCTTTGGCCGGGTGGTCAACGACGTCAACGCCAGCACCTGGCCCGGCAGCTGCTTGGCCTTTGAGCCCCGCCGGGCCGACGATGGCGCGTTATTGATCGACGGCTTTTACAACGCCCGGCTGGGTTTTCAAGTGGAAGCCGCCCCGGGCAATCCACCGCTACCCGTGGCCGTGGGGGCCCCCAAGCTGTTGGCCAACCCCCTTGCTGGCGGCCAGGTGGGCTTTGATCTGCCCCACGCCCCGGGTGAAGCCGTGGTGGTGCAGCTATTGGTCCGCGATGATGCCGTCGTGGGGGGGCTGGGCCGTGGCTATTTGGCCGAGGTGGGGGGGGCGGCCCCCGGCGAGCGCCGCTTTGCCCTGGTGGAGACCATCGCCCAGGCCACCCCCCTGATCCTGGCTGAGCGGCGGGGCAGTTGGTCGCCCGATAAACGGTTTGAAGGGAGCCCGGTGTACGGGGCCATCTTCGAAAACTGTTTAGACCTGGGGCGCTTTGCCATCGAGATCCCCACCTCGGTGGACGAGCCCCGCCTGGCCTTCAATAGCCCAGCAAATCAACTGGTGGCGGGTAGCCAAACCCTCATCCACGCCAACCTCCTCGACGAGGGGCAACGGTTCGATGCCAACTCGGCCCTGTGGACCGACAGCTGTGGGGCCATGGCGGTCCCGGGGGAGGTGACGCCTTTGGATGCCCAGCAGACCTTGCTGAGCTATGGCTTTGCCGCGCCCGCCGGCATCGACCGCTGTACCTTGGCGCTACAGGTCACAAGCCGCGATGGCAGCCAGACCCTTGAGCGCCAGCACACCATCGCCATCCTCGACGGCGAGTCCCCCCCCGATGAACCTGGACTGGTATCGACGGATGCGCCCCAACAGCTGACGGTGGGCACTAGCCAAGTGATCTCATTGACAGTGTTGGACGACCAGCAGCTGCTGGATCTCAACAGTGCCCAGGTGGTCGACGGCTGTCGAGGAGCCACGCTCACCCTGGGCGAGCCCGACTTCGAGCGCCTCAACCCCACCCTGCTGAGCTACCGCCTCCAAGGGCCGCCAAGCCCGGGGGTGTGCGAACTGCGGGTACAGGTCACCGGGTTCGACGGGGGGGTGCGGGAAACCGTGCTCACCATCGAAGTGGTGTTGCCTGGGCCACCACCTGGATCTGTCAACTCAGCAACTCCGCTGTTTCCCGGTTTCAAGCTTGCCATGGGCGATAGCCCTCAATCCGTCGTCGCCACCGACCTCAATGGCGATGGCATACCAGATCTCGTCACCGCCAACGGGATTTCCCGCGATGTGAGCGTGCGCTTGGGACAAGGCAACGGCAACTTTGCCCCACAGACCCCCTTCGATGGGGGCAGCGACCCCGTCGCCGTCATTGCCGCCGACCTCAACGGCGATGGTATCCTCGACCTGGTCACCGCCAATCAAACTATCAACTCCAACATCAGCGTGCTGTTGGGGCGGGGGGACGGCAACTTCGACCCCCAAGTCTTTCTCGATGGCGGCAGTACCCCCCAAGCCATCGCCGCCGCCGACCTCAATGGCGATGGCATACCAGACCTCGTCACCGCCAATACGGGTGAAAGTGACGTGAGCGTCCTCTTGGGGCAGGGCAACGGGAGCTTTGGCCTCCAGGTACCCTTTGCCGTGGGGGATAACCCCATCGCTATCAGCGCCGCCGACCTCAACGGCGATGGGGCACTCGACCTGGTCACCGCCAATGGCAATTCCAACGATGTGAGCGTGCTGCTGGGACGGGGGGACGGCAACTTCGACCCCCAACTGCCCTTGGCCGTGGGGGATAACCCCAGCGCTGTCAGCACCGCCGACCTCAATGGCGATGGCATACCAGACCTCGTCACCGCCAACTTCGGTTCCGATGACGTGAGTGTGGCCTTGGGCCAGGGCAACGGCAACTTCGACCCACCGCTCTCCTTTCCAGTAGTGGGCCGCAATCCCCAAGCCATCGCCACCGCCGACCTCAACGGCGATGGCATACCAGACCTCGTCACCGCCAACTTCGGTTCCGATGACGTGAACGTACTGTTGGGACGGGGCAGCGGCAACTTTGACCCACCGCTGCGCCTTGCCATAAGCGATGGCCCCATCTCGGTCGCCACCGCCGACCTCGATGGCGACGGCATACTCGACCTGGTCACCGCCAATGGCAATTCCGACGACGTGAGCGTGCGCTTGGGACAAGGCAACGGCAACTTCGACCAGCCGTTCCCCTTTGCCATGGGCAATGGCCCCACCGCGGTCAGCACCGCCGACCTCAACGGCGACGGGATAGCGGACCTCACCACCGCTAACGAGAATACCGCTAATTTGAGTGTGCGCTTGGGGCGGGGTAACGGCGACTTCGACCAACAGCGCCTTTTAGCCGTGGGCGCCAACCCTCAATCCGTCACCGCCGCCGACCTCAACGGCGACGGCGCACTCGACCTCGTCACCGCCAACACGGGTTCCAACGATGTGAGCGTGCACTTGGGCCAGGGCAATGGCAACTTTGACCAACCCCAGCTCCGCTTGGCCATGGGCAATGGCCCAAGCTCAGTCATCGCCGCCGACCTCAACGGCGACGGGCGACTCGACCTCATCGCCGCCAACAGAGGCTCCAACGATGTGAGCGTGGCCTTGGGCCAGGGCAATGGCAACTTCGACCCGCAGCGCCGCTTGGCCATGGGCAGTGGCCCAAGCTCGGTCACCACCGCTGACCTCAACGGCGATGGCATACCAGACCTCGTCACCGCTAATGAGACGTCCAATGACGTCAGCGTGCGCCTGGGACAAGGCAACGGCAACTTCGACCCACCACGCCCCTTTGCCATAGGCGATAACCCCCGATCCGTCACCAGCGCCGACCTCAATGGCGATGGCATCCTCGATCTCGTCACCGCCAATATTTTTTCCGCCGGTGTAGGCGTGGTCTTGGGTCAAGGCGATGGCGACTTTGACCCACCACTCCCCTTTGAAGTGGGGGGTTTCCCTCAATCGGTGGCCGCCGCCGACCTCAATGGCGATGGCATCCTCGATCTGGTCACCGCCAATGGCAGTTCCGATGCGGTGAGCGTACTCTTGGGTCAGGGGGATGGCCGCTTTGACCCACCACTTCACTTTGAAGTGGGGAATAACCCTCGATCGGTCGCCGCTGCCGACCTCAACGGCGATGGGAAACTCGACCTCATCAGCGCCAACAGATTTTCCAACGATGCCACCGTACTGCTAAACCGCGCCCCTTGAACTGGCTACCAGGGTCCAACCGGCGGCCAGGAAAAAATCCATCTGGCTATGCCAGCTGCCCCGGCTGTAGTTCTGGGTGTTCATCACATTTTCCCCACCCCCGCCGCGCCCGGGGGAGAAACTTATCAACCATCCATTTCGCCCGTCTCTTTTTCCAACCGAACGGGCGACGCCACCGTCATTTGCTCTGGGGAACCCGGCGAGGTGTCCTCGGACTCTAGCAGGCGTCGAATGCCAAATACAATGGCCGGTGAGACGCTAAATTCCACGTCTAGGTCGCTGATGCGGTAATTGGAGCCCCGTTCCTTGAGAATCTCATTGACTTTTTCTTGTTTTTTTGCAGCTGAGATAATGGCGTCGGCTAGGGATTCATCGCTGACCAGCTTGAGGGATTTTTCCATGGTGTAGTCAAAGCTCTGCTTCAAACGAGTGACGAAATCGCTTTCGCCAACTTTGCCGATGTTCTCTCGGGCTTTGTCAAAAAAGCTCACGTTGGCCACTCCTGTCTATTACTTTCAAAGATTTGAGTTCACGAAAAAGCCACGATGGAGCCGATGTTGTCCAGGACTTTCTCCATCCCTTCCCCCATCACTGGCCCTCCACCCGGAGGTGGGTGCCCGCCGGCGGCCGCCCCACGGCCGGGGAGGGCCGGACGCGTTTGGAGCACCTGCCCCTCCACGGCCCCACCCCCTTTGCCTTTACCTTTGGCAAACCCTTCACCCCCCGAGGAACGCTAGCGACACACCTCCACGGATCCCGAACGACAGCGGCGGCGATCTATCCACAGGGTGCCACCTAGTTGGGTCTCGGTGAAATCGGCGCCGTCGATGATGGCCTCCTGGAGGTTGGCCCGGGACAAATCGGCCCGGCTGAGGTTGGCCCCTAGCAAGTCGGCCCGGGGCAAGGCGGCGGCGTAGAAGTCGGCGCCGGACAAGTCGGCGTCCTCGAAGATCGCCTGGTTGAGGTTGGCTTGGCGGAAGCGCGCGCCGCGCCCGTCGATCTGGGATAAATTCGCCTCCCGCAAATTGGCTCCGCTCAAGTCGGCCCCGCCGAGGTTGGCCCCCACCAACCGGGTGGCGTACAACTGGCCATCCCGCAGTTGGGCACCCTGGAGGTCGGCCCCGCTCAGATCGGCCTCGGACAACCGAACGCCACTCATCAACGCCCCGGTCAAATTCGCCCGGTTCAAATCGGCAGCCACCAGCCGGGTGCGGATGAGCCGTGCGCGGGTCAAGTTGGCCCCCCGGAGGTTGGCGCGACCCACGTCGGCCCCTGACAACCGCGCCCCCTGGAGGTTGGCCCCTTGGAGGTTGGCCCCCCGCAACACGGCATCCCGCAGGTCGGCGCCGGCGAAATCCCGCTCCGCCAGATCGCAACCCAAGTAGTTGATCCGAGCCCGAGGGGGATCCTCACAATCGGCCATGGCCAGAGGCATACCCAACATCACCCCCCCCAATACCCAGAGCCAAACCCCTAAGACCGGCCACGCCCCGGGCAAAACAACATTGATCGTCGTCATGACGCTCCTAGAAAATGTGCTTGACCACTTCTTTGAAGTGGCCGACAAAGTCGATTTCGAGATCCTTCTTGAGATGGGCGGGCAATTCGTCAAAATCCCCGCGGTTGGCGGCGGGCAACAGCACCCGCTTGACCTTGTTGCGGCGGGCGGCGACGATTTTTTCCCGGATGCCGCCCACGGCCAATACTTCCCCCGTGAGGGTCAATTCTCCGGTCATGGCCACGGCCTGGGCCTTTTCCCCCCGGGCCAACGACAACAGGGCACTGGCCATGGTGATACCGGCGCTGGGACCATCCTTGGGGGTGGCCCCCTCGGGGACGTGGAGATGGACCGAGGCCCCGTCGAAAAATCCCCGATCGGCCCCATACTCCTGAAGGTGGGAGATGATATAACTGTAGGCGATGGCAGCCGATTCCTGCATCACCTCCCCGAGGCGCCCAGTGAGCTTAAAGCGGCGACCCTCGCCGGCCACCCGGGTGGCTTCCACGCTCAAGCTGGCCCCCCCCCTGGCCGTCCAACCCCCGACCCGGCCCGCACCCCACCCCCAGCCCCACCGCCCACGCAACAAACAAGGCCTC
>JBHJHK010000457.1:2500-4082 GCA_050330975.1 Candidatus Competibacterales bacterium
AACCGCCGCCGACGAGGCAAACACCAACCGAAGACACGAATAGCGCACACACAAACGAGCCAGCTGGTCCGTGGCGTAGAGGTTGAGGCGAGCATTGCCCTCGGGATCGGCAAAACTCCGGGGGACGCTCACCAAGGCCGCCAGGTGAAGGACTCCATCCAGAGACTCCCTTTCGAAGAGCTGGGTCAATATGGCACCGTCGGTAACGTCTCCCTCCACCAGGGTGAATCGAGGCGACTGTTGGGCCCTGTGAAGGTTTTCCCGTTTGCCACTGGCAAAATTGTCAAGGCCAATGACTCGATGGCCCAGGGCCAACAATCGATCCACGGAATGGCTACCGATGAAACCGGCGGCACCAGTGACGAGGACGGTTTTCGCTTGCATAGTGTCAGAATCCACTGTCCATGGATGGTGGTTTAGAACGTCCCATGGCCCGACAACTCATCGAGATTGACCATTTTCCAAGGCGGCCACCAAAGGACTGTTCTCACACCACTCCCGACGCACCCGCGCCACCGTGGCGGGATCCAGGTAGTGGGCGACGCGATCGGCCACATGGGCGACCAGGGAAGTTTCGCTGAGATCGGCCGACCAATCCTCCGCCGACGCCCCAGGATCTTCCCGCCGAGCACGACTGCGCCGAGATTCCACCTGCCATTTGGCACACCAGGTCACCGACCACAGCCACATGGCGCGCCGGGTAGTCAACAACCCCGGGCGCGCCGCCGCCGCCAAGTCCCCCGACACCGCCATAAGCCAGGTGCGGTAAAACGCCGCCACCTCATCGACGGACAGCACGGCGTGGGTGGCGACATCCCAAGTGGTCGAGGTGTAGAGGGTGGCGTGGGCGAGGTCGAAACCCGGCGCACTGTAGCGGCCTTTCTCCAAATCCACCAGCATAGCCCGCCCCTGGGGGTCGACGATGAAATTGCCGGGGTGGGCATCGAAGGAGATCAAGGTGATCGGAAGGGGAGAACCGTCGACCCCTCGGGCGGCGACGGTCTGAATTTCATCGTCAATGGCCGCCCGAGTATCCGGGTGAACGTCGGCAGCGGGCAAGAAAGCCGCTTGAGCGCGGATTTCGTCGAGCATCGCTCCCAAGGGGTCGCCGCCGTGTTTCAACGGTGGCCGACCATGGGCGAGGGGCAGCGGCAGATCGTGGAGGGCCGCCAGGGCTTGGGCCATGGCCGCGAGATGGGCGGGCAATTGGGCGACGCCGCCGTCGATGGCTTCCACCACCAAGGCCCCCAGGGGCAAGTCTTCTCCGGGCTCAAAGATCCCCCACAGTTTCGGTGTGTGGCCACTGGGGGCCGCCCGTCGAAAGCAGGCCGCTTGATAGTGGAGATTGGCCTCGGGAGACAGGGCCAGTTGGCTTTGCTTGGGCACCCGCAAAAGATAGGGAGTACCGACGATGCGCACGTGGTCGTGGGCAAGGCCGGTATCCGCCAGGGGCTCCAGGCGGGGGTCGTCGCCCCCCAAGGCGGCGTTTTGCGCCCGCCGACGGAGGGTTTGCAAGCGCAGTTCACAGAGCATAGGCGATTGACCCCGTTTTGGGAATTTACGGGGCTTTTTGCATGGCACC
>JBHJHK010000458.1:0-10369 GCA_050330975.1 Candidatus Competibacterales bacterium
CGGGGCGCCTGGCGGCAGAGCTGCTGCAGGCCTTGGGTGAGCTGGGTTGTGCCCCCGAGAGCTACGCCATCCTCGATGTGAGCGGCGAATTGCGCCAACGTCAACACCAAACCCTGAGGGATCTCGCCCCCACTTGGCTGCCCCGGGTCCGGTGGCTCGACGCCTGGCCCACCACCTGGCAGGGGGTGATGGTGGGCAACGAGGTGCTGGACGCCATGCCCGTGGAGCGGTTTGCCATCACCCCCCAAGGTCCCCGCCCCTGGCTAGTGGACTACGACGTCGAGAGACGGGGGTTTGTCTGGCGCCTGGGGGCCGAGGACCCGGCGGTGAGCGAGGCCGTGGCCGCCATCGAGTCCGGGCTCGCCGAGCCCTTGCCCTTGGACTACACCTCCGAGTACTGCCCCACCCTCAAACCGTGGTTGGCCTCTGCCGCCGAGGTGTTGACTCGAGGTATGATGTTGCTGGTGGACTACGGCTACTCGCGGCGGGAGTACTACCACCCCGAGCGCCGGGAGGGAACTTTGGTGTGCCACTACCGCCACCGGGTCCACGACGATCCCTTTTGCTGGCCCGGACTCCAGGATATCTCGGCCAATGTGGATTTTACCGCCGTGGCCGAGGCCGCCGTGGCGGCGGGTCTAGAGGTCGCCGGCTATACCCGCCAGGGCTGGTTCCTCCTCAACTGCGGCCTCGAAGGCGTCCTCGCCGCCGCCGAGGCCCTGGCGACAACTGACGCCCAACGCCTGGCGTTGCGCCAACAGGTGGCCCAATTGACCCTGCCCACGGAAATGGGGGAGCGCTTTAAGGTCGTGGCGTTGTCCAAAGATTTAGCCGAGCCTTTGGTGGGATTTGCCCGGGGCGACGACCGCCACCGGTTGTAGGCCAGGGCAGCGCCCGCAAACGCCCAGATCAACCATCAACCCCGTCGAGGGCGCCGTGTCCCAGGGTTCCAACCGCCACCAACATCCCGGGCTAGCGCCCATCAACGACGCCCTGCTGATTCGGGAATCCTGGAAGATCTTCCAGATCGTCGCCGAATTCGTCGAGGGCTTTGAGCGCTTGGCCCGCATCAAACCGTCGGTGAGCGTCTTTGGCTCGGCGCGCTTTGCCCCCGACCATCCCTTCTACGACCTGACCCAACGCCTGGCCAAGGCCCTCTCCGACGCCGGTTTTTCCGTGGTGAGCGGCGGGGGGCCGGGGCTTATGGAGGCGGCCAACAAAGGCGCCCAGGCGGGTAAATCCCTGAGTATCGGTCTCAACATCCAGCTGCCCCGGGAGTTCAAGGGCAACGCTTACCAAGACATCGCCCTCTATTTTCGCCACTTTTTCTCCCGCAAAGTGATGTTCGTCAAGTACGCGTCGGCCTATGTGGTGTTGCCCGGCGGGTTTGGCACCCTGGACGAGCTGGCGGAAATTCTCACCTTGATGCAGACCGGAAAGAGCCGCCGCATTCCGGTGGTTTTGGTCCATGAGCCCTACTGGCGGGACTTGATCCACTGGTTTCGCACCACCCTACTGGCCCACGGCGCCATCGACGGTGCCGATCTGGAGCTGTTCCAGGTGGTGGACGACCCCGATGCGGTGGTGGCGGCCATCTTCGATTTCTACCAGGGCCGCGGTGTCGCCCCCGGTGGCGGCGAACAGCAGACCCTCATCGACCTCTAATTGATCATCGTATCCCTCATCATCATATCCGTTGGCTCGGTCCCTATGACGCCACCTGTGAGGAAATGCCCCATGTCTCGTTTCATTGCACTCATCTTGGGAATGCTGTTGTGTTCGGGGGTTTTGGCCCAGGAGTCGGGGGTCGCGGGGGATTCCTCCCCGGCGGTCACCCTGCCCCAGTTGGGGGCATCGGCGACCACCCGTCCCGCCCGGAACCGGGGCGATACCGAGGTGGAAGCCGACGCCCAAGATCCCACCGGCGCCACCATTCGCCGCTATTACGGGGGCACGGTGGAGGAATACCGCCTCAACGGCGAGGTCCGGGAAATCCGAGTGCGCCCCGAGCGGGCGCCGGCGTCGTACTACCTGGTCAACCCCGACGGCGACCTCGGCGAGTTGGAGGGCAGCCGCCGCAGCCGCAACGACGCCCAACAGAAACTGATCCCCGGCTGGCGGGTCTTCAGCTGGTAAACCCCCCGGATGTCGCCCCCTGTGGGGGGGCGGCGTTGGGCCTGCGACGCTATACTCAGGGGCCGTTGGGGGTGGCGCTGGGCGTCTACCCTCGAGCGGTTTCACCGACAACACCAAAGGCCCCTGTCATCCCACCATGGACAACATCCCTTCCTTACCCCGTTGGTTGGTCCGCACCAGCGACCTCCTCAGCGCCTTCGCCGAAGGTACCGGCCGCGTCGTCGCTTGGCTGACGGTCATCTTGGTTTTGGTGACCTTTGCCGTGGTCGTCATGCGCTACCAGTTCAATCGCGGCTCCGTGGCCCTCCAAGAGTCCATCCTCTACCTCCACGCGGCGGTGTTTTTGCTGGGGGCGGCCTATACCCTCAAGCGCGACGGTCACGTCCGGGTGGATATCTTCTACCGCGCCATGGGACCCCGGGCCAAAGCCGCGGTGGATTTGCTCGGCACCCTGCTGTTCTTGGGGCCCATGGCGGTGTTTATCCTCTGGGTGTCGCTACCCTATGTCCAAGACGCCTGGGCCATCACCGAGGGGTCGCGGGAGGCCGGTGGCTTGCCCTACGTCTACCTCCTCAAAACGCTGTTGGTGATTGCGCCAGTGCTCATCCTGCTCCAGGGCGTGGCCTTGGCGGCTCGAAGCTCGGCCATCCTCGCCGATCCCAGTCTCGCCCCAGAGCGGGGGGACAACGCCATATCCCAGGAGATCTAAGACCGTGGAATGGATGGCGTTGGCGATGTTCGCCACCGTGTGCCTAGTGCTGTTACTGGGCTATCCGGTGGCTCTGACCCTCGGCGGTGTGGCTTTGCTGTTCGCCTTTGTGGGCATCCAGGTGGAGTTGTTTGACCCCGCCTACCTACGGGCTTTCCCCAGTCGCCTCTACGGGGTCATGACCGCCGAGACCCTGGTGGCGGTGCCGCTGTTTGTGTTCATGGGGGTGATGCTAGAGCGGGCTCGGATCGCCGAGGAACTCCTCGACACCATGGCGTTGTTGTTCGGTCCCCTGCGGGGGGGGTTGGGAATTTCGGTGACGGTGGTGGGGATGTTGTTGGCGGCCAGCACGGGCATCGTCGGTGCCACGGTGGTGACCATGGGGCTGTTGTCGTTGCCCACCATGATCAAACGGGGCTACGATCCGACCCTGGCCTGCGGCACCATCTGCGCCTCGGGGACCTTGGGTCAAATCATTCCCCCCTCCATCATCTTGGTGTTGCTGGGAGACCAGCTCAGCGCCGCCTACCAGCAAGCCCAGCTCAGCATGGGGATTTTTGCCCCCGACACCGTATCGGTGGGGGATCTCTTTGTCGGCGCCCTGATCCCGGGGTTGTTGTTGGTGCTCCTCTACTTGGTGTATCTAACCGTCCTGGCCTTTATCAAACCCACGAGCTGTCCGGCTATCCCCGCCGCCGAGCGGCGGTTGGTGGGGGCCGGCCAGTTGGCGCTGCGCACCGTGGTGGTGCTGTTGCCCCCTTTGCTGCTCATCGTCGCCGTACTGGGCTCCATCATGGGGGGTATCGCCACCCCCACCGAAGCCGCGGCGGTGGGGGCGGTGGGGGCTATGCTATTGGCGGTCTTGCGGGGTCAATTCGACCTCAAGCGCCTCACCGCGGTGATGCGCTCCACCATGGAAGTGACCTGTATGGTGTTTTTTATCCTCGTCGGCGCTTCGATCTTTTCCCTGGTCTTCCGGGGGTTTGGCGGCGATGAGGCGGTGCACGCTTTCCTCAACGACCTCCCGGGGGGCGTCGTCGGGGCCGTATTTGCCGTCATGGTGGTGATGTTTTTGCTGGGCTTTGTGTTGGATTTTATCGAGATCACCTTTGTGGTGGTGCCCATCGTCGGGCCGATCTTGCTGGCCATGGGCCTCGACCCCATTTGGTTGGGAGTGATGATTGCCATCAACCTCCAAACCAGTTTTTTGACCCCACCCTTTGGTTTTGCCCTGTTCTACTTGCGGGGCGTGGCGCCACCTTCGGTCTCCACCATGGCCATCTACCGGGGCGTGGTGCCGTTTATCATCATCCAGTTGTTGGCGTTGGGGCTATTGGCCCTCTTTCCCCGGCTGGTCACCTGGCTGCCTGAACTGGTCTACGGCTGAGGTCCCAAGGACCCCCCGACCCCGCCCGCGGGGGGGGGTCGGACCGCCAAATGCCCGGGTCAAATGCCCATGTTACCCAAGGTCACCATGATGTTGCGCAGGGAGATCCCCAAGGCTGGGTGGGCGGCCTCGAAGCGGCTGATGGCGTCCTCCCAGGAAAACGCCGCCTCGGGGGGCTTGGGATCGTCGGGAGCCACGGCGAGTTCTGCCTCCACCCGATCCACCAACAGCGCTAGGTCGGTGCGGGTGGCGTCGTCCAAATGGGGGGTGGTGTCGATGTCCCGGCGCAGGGCGTCGAGGTGCTCTTTGAGGGCGAGGCGGGAGTCATCAGGGGGAGAGGGATCGTTCATGGGCCTTTGGTGGGTTACATGATGGGTTTGATGCCCAGGGCGGCGAAGTCGTGTTGGACGAAGTTGTCGTGAAACATCTGCCGCACCTTCTCGGCCTGGCGGTCGTAGGCCTCGGGGTCTTGCCAGGAGCGCCGGGGATCGAGGAGCTCTGCCGGCACGCCAGGGCAGGAGAGGGGCATGCGCAGTTTGAAGACCGGGTGGATGGCGTAGTCCACCCGCCCCCCGTGGAGTTGACCCGCCAGGGCGGCGTCGAGCATGGCTCGAGTGTGTTTGATGGGCATGCGGCGGCCAGTGCCAAAGGGGCCGCCGTACCAGCCGGTGTTGAGCAGCACGCATCGGGCCCGGTGGTGGCGCATCTTGTCGGCGAGTAACCGGGCGTAAACCGCCGGTTGACGGAGCATGAAGGGGGCGCCAAAACAGGGGCTAAAGGCCGCCTGGGGCTCCTTCACCCCCACCTCAGTACCCGCGAGCTTGCAGGTGTAACCCGAGACAAAGTGGTACATGACCTGCTCTTCGTCGAGGATCGACACCGGGGGCAAAACCCCAAAGGCGTCGGCGGTCAGCAGCACGATGGTCTGGGGGTGGGGGCCTCGGGCGCCGGGGGCGATATTGGGGTTGCAGCTCAAGGGGTAGGCAAAGCGGGTGTTCTCGGTGATGGACCGGTCGCCCAAATCCAAAGCCTGGGGGTCAGTGGCGGCCAGGGGTTGGCCTTCCAGGGGGGGGACGTTCTCTATCAGGGTAAAGGGCATGGACAGAGCCTGGGCGATCACCGGCTCCGCCGCCTTGTCCAAGTCGATGAGCTTGGCGTAGCAGCCGTCCTCGAAGTTGGAGACCCCCTCATCCGTCCAAGCGTGCTCATCGTCGCCGATGAGTTGCCGGTTGGGGTCGGCGGACAGGGTGGTTTTGCCGGTGCCCGAGAGGCCGAACAAAACGGCGCTGTCTTCCTCGGTGCCCATGTTGGCGGAGCAGTGCATGGGCAGTTCGCCCCGCTCGGGGAGCAGGTAGCACATGACGGCAAATAGAGACTTCTTCACCACCCCGCAGTAATCGGCCCGGCCCAACACCAGGATGATGCGGTGCTTGAAGTCGGTGATGACCGCCCGCTCGCTCAAGGTGCCGTCCCGGTCGGGTTGGCAGCGGAACGAGGGGACGTTGAGCATGGTCCAGCGCTTGGCCTCTTGGTCGTCGACGCCCGCTATGACCTTGGGAAACATGGTGTGGGCGAACAGGGCGTGGCTGGCGTACTCGCCGATGAAGCGGTAGGGGATGGCGTAGGCCGGATGCCAGCCGCAGTAGACGTTTTGCACGTAGAGGGCGGCCTGGCGGGCGTTGAGGTGCTGGACCACCCGGGCCAACAGGGGCTCAAAGCGCGACGGCTCAAGGGGCTTGAGGTCTTTTTTCCACCAGATGGTATCTGCCACCTCGGGCCAGGCGACGGCAAAGGTGTCTTGCACCCGGCGCCCGGTGCAGGTGGGGTGGCTGTTATAGACCAGGGGACCATGCTCGCCGAGGGCGGTGGCGTAGGCCTTGGGCGCGTCGTCGGGGCCATTTTTGTCGATGCGGCCGCGATCGTGGGCCAGGGCTTCGCGAAACAGTTGGGATTTGTCCAAGTCGACGCGATACTCGACGCCGTCGAGTCCAAAACGTCCCCTCAGTTCGGCGCGCAGATCCATGGAGCTTCCTCGGTGGTGGGCGGTGGTGGGGTTGGGGGGTGTCGCTGGGAAACCGTGAAAAATGGCAATGGTCGAGTGGGCTGTGGGCCGGTATGGTGGGTTATGATACTGAAATTTTCGCCATCGGGTCCCCGGACTCGGTAAAAAAAATGTCACCTGGTTGTCATTCGTTGCCATGGCTATGTTGGATAGAACGCCCAACACTACCTTCCACCACGATCAGATTCCCTGTACGGGTATTCTAGTCGCTAATTTGGGCACGCCCGATACGCCCACTTACGGAGGTTTGCGCCGCTACCTGCGCCAGTTCCTCTCCGATCCCCGCTTGGACATCAAGGTGTTCGGTTCGAGGGCTTTGTGGTGGCCCATTCTCTACGGCATCGTCCTCACCTTTCGCCCTCGCTCCAAGGCCAAAGAGTACGGCGAGATTTGGACCGACGAGGGGTCGCCGCTCCTGGTGACCGGCCGCCGCCAGGTGGCGGCGCTACAGCGGCGCCTCGACGAGCGCTGTCCCGGCAAGGTGGCGGTGGCCCTGGGGATGCGCTACGGCAACCCCTCCATTGCCGCCGCCCTGGGGGAACTCCGAGCGGCCGGGGCCGAGCGCGTACTGTTGTTGCCCCTCTATCCCCAGTACGCCGCGGCGACCACGGCTTCCACCTTTGACGCCCTGGCCCAGGAACTGGCCCACTGGCGCTGGCTGCCGGAGGTGCGGATGGTCAACCACTACCACGATTACCCCCCCTACATCGACGCCCTGGTGGGCCGCATCCGCGCCGCTTGGGAGGAAAAGCCCCCCCTGGAGCGGCTGTTGTTTTCCTTCCACGGTGTGCCCGGCTCGGCGCTGACCGCCGGCGACCCCTACCACTGCCAGTGCCACAAGACGGCGCGGTTGGTGGCGGAGGCCCTGGGGTTGGATCGGGAGCGCTGGGCGGTGGCCTTCCAGTCCCGCTTTGGCGATGAGGTGTGGCTCAAGCCCTACACCGACGAGCTCCTCAAGGAGTGGGCGGGGCAAGGGGTGAAGAGCGTCGACGTCATCTGCCCGGGCTTTTCCACCGACTGCCTGGAGACCATCGCCGAAATCGACGAGGAGAATCGGGAGTATTTCCTCGAGGCCGGCGGCCAGGACTACCGCTACATTGCCGCCCTCAACGAGGGGGATGACCACATGGATTTCCTGGCGGAGTTGATCCTCCAGCACACCCGGGGTTGGCCGGAGATGGACGCCGCCATCGGCGCCCCCCGGGTCCAGGACGAAGCGGCCCGGCAAAAGACCCTGGAGCTGGCCTTGGCCTTGGGAGCCGCCCAGTGAGGGGGGCGCATCCTTTGCCGGAGGAGGATGGGCTGTCTGGCGAGGCGTTTTGTGGGAAGATAATCCTTTCGGGAAAGACGGGAGCCCTGCGACATGTTTGAAAACGTTCCACTGTTCGACGGCCTGGGGCCAGATGCCCTCGAGCAAATCGCCACGCGGTTTACCATCCGGGCGTTCCCGAAAAACGCCATCGTGATCAACGAGGGGGATGAGTCCGATTCTTTCTACGTGGTGGTGGCGGGCAAGGTCAAAGTGTTTTTGGCCGACGAAGACGGCCGCGAGGTCATCATCACCCTCCGGGGTGAGGGCTTTTACTTCGGCGAGCTGGCCTACGTGGCCCAGTTGCCCCGCTCGGCCTCGGTGATGACCATGGAGGCCTCCCGGCTGGCGGTGATTTCGGGCGGCGATTTCATGACGCTCCTCAAGGAATACCCCGACATCGCCGTCAACTTGATCCGCGAGTTGGCCCATCGCCTCCAGGCCACCACCGTCAACCTGCGGGCCTTTGCCCTGATGGATGTCTACGGGCGCTTGACCAAGCTGTTGCGGGATATGGCCGTCGAGGGGGAGGGCGGCAAGTTGATCGTCGAGGAAAAGCCCACCCAGCAGACCATGGCCAAAATGGTGGGGGCGTCCCGGGAGATGGTGGGACGGATCCTGCGGGAACTCACCGTGGGGGGCTACATCTCCACCGAGGGCAAGCGCTTGATCATCCACCGAAGCCTGCCGGCGGGCTGGTGACGGGGTGCTACTCCCCCTGGCCAACTCCCCGTCCAAGGTGTGCTTTTGGCCCTTGATCAACCCCTGCTGTCCGCCCTGATCACCCGTCTGCGCGGGGCCCAGCGGCTGTTGTTCATCACCGGGGCCGGGGTGTCGGCCGATTCGGGGTTACCCACCTATCGCGGGGTGGGGGGGCTCTACGAGGACTGCCTCACCGACGACGACCTACCCATCGAAACCATCCTCTCCGGGGAGATGTTCGCCCGTCGCCCCGAGCTCACCTGGCGCTACCTCAAAGACATCGAAGCCGCCTGTCGCGGCGCCACTCCCAATGCCGCCCACCGGATTTTGGCCACCTTGGCCAAAGAATTCGAGGTATGGGTTTTCACCCAAAATGTCGACGGTCTCCACTTGGCCGTCGCCCATGGGGAGCTGACGAGCTACCACGTGGTGGAAATCCACGGCAACCTCCACCGCCTGCGCTGTACCCAGTGTGTCCACCGCGCCGCGGTGGCCGACTACCAAACCCTTCCCCCCCTCCCCATCTGTCCCCGCTGTGGCGCCGTGGTGCGCCCCGACGTGGTGTTGTTTGGCGAAACCCTCCCCGAGGCCACCATGGATCGGTATTACCGGGAACTGGAACGGGGGTTTGACGCGGTGTTTAGCGTCGGTACCACAAGTCTGTTTCCCTACATCAGCGCGCCGCTGATTTGGGCCCGGGAGGTGGGCATTACGACGGTGGAAATCAATCCCGGCACCACGGAGTTGTCGGCGTGGGTGGACTTCAAATTTCCAGCGGGCGCCGCGGTGACCCTCACGGCCCTGGGAGTCGCTCTGGGCCTGGGGGACGGGGGCTAAGGGGCGGGCGTCAGGCCACTACGCCGTAGCGGCGGCGATAGTCGGCCAGGGCGGCGAGGGGGGGCGCCTCCATGGCCTTGGGGTGGGCTTTGAGGTAGGTCAGGAGCTGGTCGAGGTTGGCGATGGCCGCCACGGGGATCCCAAAACGCCGGCCGACCTCTTCCACCGCCGATGGGGCATCGTGGGCATCGCCGATCCGCTCCTGGCGATCGAGGGCCACGGCGACCCCGGCGAGCTCGGCGCCGTGGCGGCGGATACAAGCGGCCGATTCGGCAATGGCCGTACCGGCGGTGATGACGTCGTCCACTACCAAGATGCGACCCTCGAGGGGGGCACCCACCACGTCGCCCCCCTCACCGTGGTTTTTGGTCTCCTTGCGGTTGAAACTCCACGGCAGATCCAGGCCCAATTCCGCCAACCCCATGGCGGTGGCCGCCACCAACGGAATGCCCTTGTAGGCCGGGCCAAACAGGCCGTCGACCCCCAAGGAGGCCTCGATGATGGTCTGGGCGTAACAGCGCCCCAAGACCAAGAGGTCTTCCCCCCGGTGGAGATGGCCTGCGTTGAAAAAGTACGGGCTCACTCGGCCCGATTTGAGGGTGAATTGGCCAAAGCCCAGGGCGCGGCGCGCCAGAACCAGGGCGAGAAATTGTTCTTGGTGGGGCTTCAAGAGGCCGCCGCCCAGGTCGATGGGGCCCGCCGCTGGAGGCGGTACACGTAGCGCGCCCCCCGGGGGATGGGGGCGACGGTGAAGCCTCCGAGGGCCGCGGTGGCCTCGGTGGCGCAGATGGCGTTGTGGAGCAGAGCGGTGACATCCCCCGGCGCCGGACACACCCCACCGGTGGCCAGCACCAAGCGCTCCACGTCGAGGTGTAGGGAACGGCGGGGGGAATGGGCGGCTCGGGACAGGCAACAGGTCAAAAAGCGCGCCAGGGGGCGTTGATTGGTGGGGCGCACCAACCGTTGGTGGGCGATGACGGCTTCGAGGCTATCGTACAACCCCCAGGGGTCCGAGTCTGGCTTGAGGCTGCCCACGGGGGTTGAACTCGACGTTCGACTGGCCTCGCGGGGATAGAGGTAGAACGTCCGGGGTTGGCGTTCGTCGCGGCACCACTCGATGGCCCAGGCCCGCAAGGTGGGACTCAAGTGGCGAAACAGCCGCATCAAGGGCAGCGTGGGGGGCGCCGGGGGGTGGGGGGAGGCCACAATCGCAGCGTCGGTGAGGTG
>JBHJHK010000459.1:0-10181 GCA_050330975.1 Candidatus Competibacterales bacterium
CCGGACGCGGGTCGCCCGGACGCGGGTCGCCCGGACGCGGGTCGCCCGGACGCGGGTTGTTCGGGTCCCGGGCCGCTGGGCCGGGACCCAGGGGGGCGGGCGCTCAACTGGCGAGTGCGGTCCTTGGGGCGCTCGGGGGCATTGGGCGGCGCGGCGGGGGAACCGGAGGCCTTGCCCAGCAGGCGAGTCTGGTGCTCTGGTCGTGGGGTGGCCGGGTCAGTGCTGGGCACCGTTTCGCCGGGTGACGTTCTATCTTTGTCTTTGTCGGGGTCAGTCTTGGGCTTGGGACGGCGAAAAATGGGCATGGCAATTTCCTCAAGCGATCACGGGGCTTCCAGCCCATCCGGCGGGGCGGCATCAAGGCCCATTGCCGTAGTCTATTCCCAGGGGATGGGTAAGGGCCCTTGGGCGGGCCCCTCGGGTCCTTGCCCCACTACTCCTAGGTGGCGGAAGGTAAGCCGGCACCCTTTTCGATAACCAAGCGCAGACGCACTTCACCAATTTCGATGAGGTCGTTGTCCCGCAGGATCCGGCTTTTGATGACTTTGCCGTTGACCACTGTGCCGTTGGTGGAATTCAAGTCCTCGATGGCAAAGAAGCCATCGCGGCGTTGTCGCAACTGGGCGTGTTGGGCCGACACAGTGTCGTGGTTGATACAGACGTCGTTGTCTTCGGCGCGACCGATGCGACAAATCTCTTGTTGCACCGGGTACTTGCCCATCGCGCCGGGGTTGACGGGAACCAGCCACGCCAGGATGGGGGGTTCTCGCTCCTCGACGCGTCGCTTGCCAAAGGGCCACAGCGCAATGGCGAGACCCCAAGGGGAGGGTTCTTCCCACAGCGCGCCTATGAGCAGCGCAAGCCCTAGGGCGACGAACCCCAAGGTCGGGGTTGGCAAAATGAGATACTGCTTGACAAAAAAGGGGTTGAGCTTCACGACAGTTGCCCGTTGTCGATGTGTCGGTACATTGGCCGCATTGGATTCGATTCTACCGTACCCGCTCATGGACTGCCCAGCGCCCTAAGACCCCTGTTGTCGGGATGGGATCGGGTTAGAATACTTCGCCACAATTTATAGACGATGTCATGGATACTATGTCACCCTTCATTGTGCAAATCACTGTGCAAAGTTGCCCGCTCCTTGGGCGTCCCTTGCTAGCCCCCTTCGGGGAGACCCCTCCATTGTGAATTCCCTCGGCGAGTTCCTCGCCCATTTGCGGATCTTCCAGACCTACATCGGGCCGCGGATGTACCTGGTCTTCGCCCTGAGTTTTGTAGCCGCCCTCGCCGAGGGCTTCGGCTTGATCATGGGGTTGCCCCTGCTTAAGACCCTGGGCGCCGACATGGAGGGCGAAAGCGGTGTGGCTGACTTCCTCGGCGACCTGTTGCAGGCCTTGGGGTTTGGCGAATCGCCCGTGGCCATTTTGGCCATCATCGGCGTAGTCTTTGGGTTTAAGGGCGTGGTGAGCTTTGCCGCGGGCGCCTACGCGGGGCATTTGCAGGCGGTGCTCGTGGGCGCCCTCAGGGGGCGGATGTTCGACGCCTACAGCCGCATGGGCTACGACTATTACACCCAGCGCAACACGGGCCACTTCATCAACGTCATCAACGAGCAGATCAATGGCTTTTACCGCTGCTTCAATGCCTTCATCGACTTTTCGACCGGGTTGATCGCCGTCTTCAGCTACTTCGTCTTGGCCTTTGTCGTCGCCTGGCGCTTTGGTGCCATGGCGTTGTTGGTGGGCATGTTGATGTTGGGTTTATTCCGTTATTTAAACAGCCATGTGCGCCTGCTCTCCCGCCAGAGTGCTCGGGAGAGTGGCCAGTTGAGCAAACTGTTGATCCAATGCCTCCAGGCCTTTAAATATCTCGCCGCCACCGGGCAAGTCGAGCCCTTGCGGGGTGGGGTGATGGCCAGCATCCAGCGCCTCACTGGTTATCAACGGGGTCACCTGATCGCCGCCGCCTTTACCCGCACCATCGCCGAGCCGGTGGCTGCGTTGTTCATCATCGCCATTGTCATCTTTCAAATCGCCGTTATGGCCCAGCCCTTGGCCCCCATCATCGTATCTATTGTGTTGTTCCACCGGGGGTTGATCTTGGTGTTACAAATCCAAGGTCGCTGGCAGACCGCCATGGAGTTGGTGGGCTCGGTGGAGTTGGTTCACGAGGAATTCGCCACCCAGCAGCGCCGGCGCGAGGTGGGGGGCACCCGCCCATTGAGACCCTTGACCCACGGTATCGAGTTAAAAGATGTCCACTTTGCCTATGGCCCCCACCTGGACCCGGTGATCAAGGGGGTTTCCTTGGTTATTCCCGCCCGGACGACGGTGGCTTTGGTGGGGGAATCGGGGGCGGGCAAGTCCACCTTGGTGGATCTATTGGTGTTGTTGCTGAGGCCCCAACGGGGCCAGCTACTCATCGATGGCACGGCGGCCGAGGAGGTCGACTTGGGGTCGTGGCGCCGGCAAATCGGCTACGTGGCCCAAGAGACCGTGGTGTTTGACGATACCCTGGCCAACAACATTTGCCTGTGGGCCGGCGATATCGACCGAGACCCCGACTTGTTGCGCCGGGTGGAAGAGGCGGCGCAACGGGCCCACATCGCCCCGTTTATCCAAACCCTTCCCGAGGGCTATCACACCGTAGTGGGGGATCGCGGTGTGCGGTTGTCCGGCGGCCAACGCCAGCGGCTGTTCATCGCCCGGGAGCTGTTTAAAGAGCCCAACTTGCTGATCCTCGACGAGGCCACCAGCGCCCTGGACAGCGAGTCGGAAGATTACATCCAGCAGAGTATCGACGCCCTCAAGGGCCAGATGACCGTCGTCATCATCGCCCACCGCCTGGCCACCATCCGCAATGTCGACCGCATCTACGTCCTCGATCGGGGGCGTTTGGTGGAGCAGGGCTCCTATCACGAGCTGCGGGATGCCGAGGCGTCCCGCTTCAAGGCCATGGTGGCCATGCAGCGGCTGTGAAGACCCGCCACTGGCCCCGGCGTCGCCCCCAGTGGGGCGCTTATCCGGTGCGCCATGGACCCATCTGGCCTAGACTGTGGACGCCATCGCCGGGGGCGGCTGGCGTTTGACGGGAGATCTTGGGCTTGACGAGCCGTTATCGCCACTTCAGGCGCAAGGTGAGCACCCTGCGCCGCTGGTTACAGCAGGGCCTGAAAGACCATTGGCACAACCGAAGGCGGGCGGAGAACGGCCGTTTCCTGGTGTTGCGCCATCCCCTTGGGGCGGGTTTTTACGATCCTTTGCTCCGCTGGCTGGCCCACAACGACCGCCCGGAGCGACAGCTGTTCGAGCTGCGACTGTTGCCCTGTACCGTGGCGGATTGGTCCCCTTATCGCCTGTTTTTGCCCTGGCTCCAAGACCCTGTGGAGGACTGGTGCCCGGCGGGTTTTGCCCAAGCCAAAGCCCTGGCGTTGGCCTGTGATGAACGGGGCATTCCCGTGGTCAACCGCGTCGAGCACCTGGCCCATGCCACCAAGTGGGAGGGCGCGCGGCGCATGGCCAGGGCGGGTTTGCGGACGCCGCGCATGAGCCCCATCGTCGATGAAGCGGCCTTTCGCGACCACCTGGGGGGACTCACGCCGCCCTTTTTCATCCGCAACGACCGGGGCCACGGGGGGCCCGTCTTCCGGGTGGACAGCCGCGATCAGGTGGCGGCGATCCCCTTTGGGGCGTTTTCCCACCCCGTCGCCGTGGAACTGGTGGATGTGGCCAACGCCGATGGCTTGTATCGCAAGTACCGCTACCTGGCGGTGGGGGATGTGGGCATCAGCTACCATCTGGTAATCTCCCCCCACTGGATCACCCGGAGGGCAGATCACCTCTACACCCCGGCCACCCAGGGGGAGGAGTTGAGCTACATCGACCGTCCCGATCCCCACCACGAGGACTTCCAGCGAGCCCGCCGGGAGCTCGCACTGGATTTCGTCGCCTTTGACTACGGCTACGACCGCGATGGTCAGATGGTGGTGTGGGAGGCCAATCCCTATCCCCACATCTACTTTTCCGGCAAAGACGGCAAGCTCTTGTATCGCAGTGCCGCCATTCACCGCACCTTTGCCGCCATGTTGATCCTCTACCTCCAACTCGCCCGCCACCCCGTTCCCGAGGACCTGGTGGATATGGTGGCGACGGGAACCCCGGCGGCGACCCGCGCCCTCCAGGGGTGGGTGGTGCCCCGGTGACGGCCCACCACTGGATCGCCGAGCTGCGCCAGCGGTCGGGGTGGCAGGTATTCGACTGGGCCGTGGGCCAGGGGGGTGGCGCTGGCGAGCCGCATCCCAGCCCCAGAACTAGGAGCAGAGCGGGAGGGGGGCGAGGACCCCTGGGGCCAGCGGCCCTACCGGGCGAGATCCGCGGCGGTGAGATCCAGACAGCGCCGCGCCTTGGCCACCAACTCGTCGATGTGGTGGCGCTCGGCGATCAGCGGCGGCGAGATGATCATGGTGTCTTGGACCGAGCGCATGACCAAGCCCTGGGCAAAGCAGTGATCCCGGCAGATAAACCCCACCCGGCCCTGGGGCTCAAAGCGCGTTCGCTGGGCTTTGTCCTTCACCAATTCCAGTGCCCCCAAAAAGCCCAGTCCCCGGGCCTCCCCCACCAACGGGTGCTCGGCGAGTTCTCGCCAACGGGCCTGGAGGTAGGGGCCGGTGTCGTGGCGGATGCGCTCGACGAGGCCCTCATCGCGGAGGATTTTGAGGTTGGCCAGGGCCACGGCGCAGGCGGCCGGATGGCCGGAGTAGGTGTAGCCGTGGTAGAACTCCTGGCCAGAGCTCTCCAGGACTGAGGCGACCCGCTCGCCCACCAGAACGCCCCCCAGGGGAAAGTACCCCGAAGTGATCCCCTTGGCGAAGGTGATGAGGTCCGGTTCCAGGCCGTAGTATTCGCTGGCAAACCAGTGGCCGATGCGGCCAAAGGCGCTGATGACCTCGTCCAGCACTAAGAGCACCCCATAGCGCCGGCAGATGGCCTGGATGGCTGGCCAATAGCCCGGGGGGGGAATGATCATGCCCCCCGCCCCCTGGATGGGTTCGCCGATAAAGGCCGCCACCCGGTCGGGGCCAAGCTCGAGGATCTTGTCTTCCAACGCCTTGGCGCACTGCTCGCCAAAGGCCTCGGGGGAGAGGTCGCCCCCCTCGCCGTACCAGTAGGGCTGAGGGATGTGGTGGATATCGGGGATGGGCAAGCCCCCTTGGGCGTGCATGGGCTTCATGCCCCCTAGGGATGCCGCCGCCACGGTGCTGCCGTGGTAGCCGTTGTGGCGGCCGATGATCGCCTTGCGCTGGGGTTGGTCTTGGAGGTCGAAGAAGTGGCGCACTAGCCGCACCACGGTGTCGTTGGCTTCAGAGCCCGAACTGGTGAAGAACACCTGTTCAAGGCCCGGTGGGGCCAATTCGGCCAGGGTTTTGGCCAGGGTGATGGCCGGGGGGTGGGCGGTTTGGAAGAAGCTGTTGTAGTAGGGCATTTGCCTGAGCTGGGCGGCGGCGGCTTCCACCAGTTCCTCCCGGCCATAGCCCACGTTGACGTTCCAAAGCCCGGCCATGCCGTCGAGGATCTGGTGGCCGTCGGAGTCCCACAGGTAAACCCCCTCGGCCTTGGTGATGATGCGGCTGCCCTTGGCCCGGAGGGTTTTGTGGTCGGTGAAGGGGTGGAGGTAATGGCGGGCGTCGAGGTCTTGCCAAGCGCGGGTGTCGAGGTCTTGCCAAGCGCGGGTGTCGAGGGCGGTGCTCATAAAGGGGTTACCGTGATTGCAGAACGCCTTGATTATACAAGATTAACGCCTTGGCAATGCCGCGGGATATCGAGGGCGATCCAGCGGAGTCACTCCGGCTTCAGCGCCCCCGACTCCCCGGGGCCTTGCCGCGCCCACGGCGTTAATGGACTATGCTAGGGGTAATAAACCCTCTTGAGAGCTGTCCATGGCCTCCTTTACTCCTGCCACCGCTGCCCACTGGCAAGCCCGCGCCGCCGCCTTGACCTTCGAGGGTCGGGCCTTCATTGACGGCGACTACGTCGCCGCTGAAGGCGGCGCCACCTTTGAGAGCGTCAACCCCGCCAACGGTGCCGTATTGACCGCCGTGGCTCGCTGTACCGCCGCCGACGTCGACCGGGCCGTGGCCGTGGCCAGGGGTTGTTTTGAGCGGGGCGACTGGGCCCGCCAGCCCCCCTTGGCCCTCAAAAAGGTCCTCCAGCGCTGGGCGGCCCTCATCGAGGCCCACGGCGAGGAGCTCGCCCTGTTGGAAACCTTGGATATGGGCAAGCCCATCAAGGATAGCTCGACCATCGACATTCCCCTGACGGCCCGGGCCATGGGTTGGTATGGGGAGGCCATCGACAAGGTCTACGACGAGATCGCCCCCACCGGCCCCGACGCCCTGGGGTTGATCACCCGGGAGCCCGTGGGGGTGGTGGGGGTCATCGTGCCGTGGAACTTCCCCTTGCTCATGGCCGCCTGGAAGTTGGCCCCGGCCTTGGCCGCCGGCAACAGCGTAGTCCTCAAGCCCTCGGAGAAGTCGCCCCTGTCGGCCCTTCGCCTGGCGGCCTTGGGGCTAGAGGCGGGTCTGCCCAAAGGTGTCCTCAACGTGGTGCCGGGCTTTGGAGCCGAGGCTGGTGAAGCCATGGCCCGGCACATGGATGTGGATTGTCTGGCCTTCACCGGGTCCACTGCCACCGGCAAGCGGCTGTTGGTGTGCGCCGGGGAATCCAATATGAAGCGGGTGTGGCTGGAGTGCGGCGGCAAGACCCCCAACGTGGTGTTCGCCGACTGTCGGGATCTGGACGCCGCCGCCAAGGCCGCCGCCGGGGCGATTTTCTTCAACCAGGGGGAAGTGTGCACCGCCGGGTCGCGGCTGCTCGTGGACCGCCGCATCAAAGACCAGTTGTTGGAGCGGGTGCTGCAGGTTGGCCAGCAACTGGCCGTGGGGGATCCCCTGGATCCCGCCACCCAGATGGGGGCCATCGTCGACGCCGTCCAACTCCAGCGGGTGTTGCGCTACCTCGACCAGGGCCGGGCGGCCGGTGCCCGATTGGTGTTGGGGGGGGAACAGGTACGCCGGGACAGCGGTGGTTATTTCATCGCCCCCACGGTGTTTGACGCCGTGGACAATGGGATGACCATCGCCCGGGAGGAGATCTTTGGCCCGGTGCTGGCCACCATCCCCTTCGACGACCCCGACGAGGCCTTGGCCATCGCCAACGACACCCCCTACGGGCTCGCCGCCGCGTTGTGGACCAGCGACATCAACAAGGCCCACCGCAGTGCCCAGCGCCTCAAGGCCGGCACGGTATGGGTCAATTGCTTCGACGAGAGCAATATTCTGGTGCCCTTTGGCGGCTTTAAGCAGTCGGGGATTGGCCGGGACAATTCCCTCCACGCCCTGGAAAAGTACACCGAACTCAAATCCACTTGGATTAGTTTGGCTCCCTGAGCGTCCCCGTTTTGGGGTGTTGCCCCGCGAAGAATCCATGAACAACCCTGCAGAATCTCCCTTTGCCGCCGAATGTGAGGCCTTTTGGGCCCGTCACCCCGCGGTCGATGGCGTCGAACTCTTACTCCCCGACACCAACGCCGTGCTGCGGGGCAAGTGGCTAGCCGGGGATGCTCGGTCTTCTCTGGTCCAGGGCAGGGTCAAACTGCCCCGTTCTGTGTTTGCCATCGACGTCTGGGGGGGCGAGGTGGTGGAAAGCCGCCTGATCTTTGAGACCGGTGACCGGGACGGCGTGTGCATGGCGATCCCCGGCACCCTCAAGCCCGTCCCCTGGCGCACCGATGGGGCCCAGGTGTTGCTCACCATGGTGGAGGCCAGTGGCGAGCCCTTTTTTGGCGACCCCCGCCAGCAGCTAGGGGCGGCGGTGGCCCGCCTCCGAGCCCGGGGTCTTGCCCCGGTGGTGGCCATGGAGTTGGAGTTTTACCTGGTGGATGTGGCCCACGGGGTGCCCCGACCACCGGTGGCACCCGGGGGCGAGCGCCGGGAAGCCCCCCAGCTCTACGGTATCGACGAGTTGCGGGCCTTCGACGACTTCTTCGCCGCCCTGCGCCGTGCCTGCCGTTGTCAGGATTTGCCGTTGGACGCCCTGGTGGCCGAATATTCTCCGGGGCAATACGAGGTCAACCTCCACCACGTCAAGGATCCCCTGCTGGCCGCCGACCAGTTGGTGATGCTCAAGCGCGCCGTGCGGGAGACCGCCCGGTCCTTTGGGTTGGCGGCGACCTTCATGGCCAAGCCCTACGGCGGGGAGGCGGGCAGTGGACTCCACGTCCATGTGAGTCTGATGGACCGCGGGGGGGTCAATGCCCTGGCCCGGGAGGAGGTGGTACCCCCTGGGGCCTTGGCATCGGAGGTGCGTCTCGGACCGCTATTGCGCCACGCCGTGGGGGGGCTATTGGCCAGCATGGGGGACGCCATGGCCCTGTTTGCCCCCCACGCCAACTCCTACCGCCGTTTCCAGGCCCACACCCTGGCCCCCCTGGCCCCTACCTGGGGTTATGACAACCGCACGGCGGCGGTGCGCATCCCCGCCTGCGGTGCCGAGGCCCGGCGTTTAGAGCATCGGGTGGCGGGGGCCGACGCCAATCCCTATTTGGTGTTGGCAGCCATCTTAGGGGGGATCGAGTGGGGTTTGGAGCGCGCCGTAGAGCCACCACCGGCGGTGGTGGGGGATGGCTACCTCTGTGGCCACGGCTTGCCCCGCACCTGGGAGGCCGCCCTAGAGGCCTTTGAGCAGTCGGCTTTTATCGCCGAGACCTTTGGCGTTCCCTATCGCCACCTGTTCCACGCCTGCAAACGTCAGGAGTTGGATCTCCTGAGTCGGCGGGTCAGCGACGTGGAGTATGCTAGCTACCTTCAAGTGGTGTAGAACCACGTCCCTCGACGTTGGCGACGGTGCGGTCGATGCGCTCGGCTAGGCGCTCCACTGCCCGGCGGGTCAAGCGCTCTTGGGGGCCCTTGATCTCCAGGGTGTAGTCACCCACCCAGCGGCCGCTTTTGACCTCCACCATCCGCACGAGAAGATACACAAACAAAAAGCTCGGCTTGTGGACTTTACCCACCACGGCGTAGTCGGCCTCCAGGGTCTGCCCCACGGCGGCCAGCTCTTGGGGGCGCTCAAACAAGTAGCCCACGGCGACGTTGGCGGCCTCGGCTTCAGCCGTCACCGACACCAGCTGGGCGATCTGCTCCCGGTTCAAGGTCTCTTCCAGCAAAGGTTTGATGGAAGCCGTGCGCTCGAGCTCTTCGGGAGTGCGGGGGTCCAACGTCAAATCGTTGAGTTCAAAGGCCATGACGGCGATGTGGGGAGCAGTCGGGGCGGGCGAAGCGCCGGCGGCGGTGGCCAGCAGCAGAGCCACTAGTGAGCCGACGGCCCCGAGGGCGCGGTGCGAAGAAACCATGGTGAGGACTCCTTTGGGGTTGATTTATCGGCCCAGGATAACCCCAATGATCTTCCGGAAAACAGTCTGCCCTGGCGATGGCCCCGCCGTTGGGTACCTCCACCGCCATCCCCCGGAGTCTTGGGGGAGTCGCGCCGAAGAATTAACGGGACCCGAAGTAAAACAATACCAACATCAAGGTGAGTTCCTGCATCCACATGGGCATGGTCTCTAGCTCCCCCAGCAGCCCCTCCAGCAACAAGATCAGCCCCAACAACACAATGATCAAAGCCTTGAGGTGCATAAACCCATGGCCTAACAACCGCCATAGGTGCTTGAAAAACCCCTTGGGGGGAGGTTGGGACGCCGCCGTCGAGCGAGGGCGGGGTCGCAGCCAATAGCCGCTGGTGTAGATCAGCACCACCACCACGGTGGTGGCCGCCGGCGAACTCAACAGTTCCCCCCGCTGGAAGAGGACTACGGCGGTGATGAGGAACGAGACAAAAATAATGCTGCGGATGGTGTTGGTGGGCAACCACAGGGGATTGGGGGCGTGTTCCACCACCCCGTGGCTCGCCAAGCGCTCGGCTAACTTGGGCGGCAGAGCCACCGAGGGGCGCTGGGCAAAGTAGTGGGCGAGGACGATCAACAACGTTTCACTGAGCAACAGCCCCGGCGATTGACCCGACAAAATTTGGTCGATGACCAAGATCACCACGATCAAAGCCAACAGGGCGCGGATACTGCCCGGGGGGAGTGCCAGGGGACGGGGGGCTTCGATGGCATTGCCTCGGGAA
>JBHJHK010000460.1:0-2293 GCA_050330975.1 Candidatus Competibacterales bacterium
CCCCCCGCCCCCCCCCCCCCGCGGGCAGCCCCCGCCCCCCCCGCCGCGCCCCTCGACAGCCTGTTCGTCTCGCCGGGGCCGTTGGTTGAGCCCGGCTCCCTGGAGTCGAGCTACTGGCGTCTGGCCCGAGCCCTCTACGCCACGGGTTTTCGCCAGGGCCAGGTGATCCACAACGCCTTTTCCTACCACGCCACCCCCGGAGGTTGGATCTTCCACGCCGGGGCCAGGGCGTTGGGGTGTCCGGTGATCCCCGCCGGTACGGCGCCCATGGAACTGCAACTCCAGCTCCTGTCCGCCTACCGCCCCGTGGGGTTTGCCGGGGTGCCGGATTTCCTCGCCGCACTGGTGAAGGCCGCCCAGGAGGCGGGTATCCCCCTGCCCCTGGAGCGGGGTTTGGTCTCCGGGGGTGCGTTGACCGCCGCCCATTTGGAAGGGTTTGCCCAAGCTGGATTGGCGGTGCTCCAGTGCTACGCCACCGCCGAGGTGGGCTTGATCGCCTACGAGACCCGCTCGGGCCAGGGGTTGGTGGTGGACGAAGGGGTCATCGTCGAAATTATCGACCCCCAAACCGACCAGCCGGCGGCGGCGGGCCAGGTGGGGGAGGTGGTGGTGACCCTGTTGCGCCGCGACTATCCGCTGATCCGCTTTGCCACGGGCGATTTGTCCGCTGTGATCCCAGGGCCGAGCCCCTGTGGCCGCACCAACCTCCGCCTCAAGGGCTGGCTGGGCCGGGCGGACCAGGCGGCCAAGGTGCGGGGGCTATTTGTCCGTCCCTCCCAGATCCACGCCCTGGTACAGCGCCAAGGAGCCGTCCAGCGGGCGCGCTTGATCATCAGCCGCCCCGGGGAACGGGACGAAATGGCCCTCCGCTGCGAGGTGGCCTCCCAGGGCGCTGATCCCTCCTCCCTGGCGGAGGCCATCGCCGCCGACTTGCGGGCCTTGACCCAACTGCGGGGGGAAGTGGTGTTGATGGCTCCCGGGGAGCTGCCCGACGATGGCGTGCTCATCGAAGATACCCGAAGGTGAGCCACTCGCTGCGGGATTGGGAGCCAACCATGGGCAAGGGTGAGAGCAGCGGCGGTCGAGAGGTGGTGGTGGTGGGCCAAGCCCGAACCCCCATGGGGGCGTTGTTGGGGGAGCTAGCGCCCCTGAGCGCTCCGCAACTGGGGGCGGTGGCCATCGCCGGGGGATTGGCGCGGGCGGGCCTCGCCGCAGATCAAATCCACGAAGTGATCATGGGCTGCGTCCTCAGCGCCGGCTTGGGCCAAGCCCCGGCCCGCCAGGCGGCCCTGGGGGCCGGTCTGCCCCAGGGCGTGGCCTGCACTACGGTCAACAAGGTCTGTGGCTCGGGGATGAAGGCCTTGATGATGGCCATGGACGCCATCGCCCTCGACCCTGGCTTGTGCATCGCCGCCGGGGGGATGGAGTCCATGAGCAACGCCCCCCACCTGCTGCCGCGACTGCGGGCTGGCCAGCGCCTGGGCCACACTCAGGTGGTGGATCACATGTTTTTTGATGGCCTGGAGGATGCCTATGAGACCGGGTGCCTCATGGGCCATTTTGCCGAAGACACCGCCCGCGAGCGGCAGATCACCCGCGCTGACCAAGACGCCTTTGCCCTTGCCTCGCTGCAGCGGGCGCTAGAGGCCAGTCGGGAGGGACGGTTCCGCCCCGAGATCACAGACCTTGGAGTTGTCAACCCAGGGTCCCCGCCCATCCAAGACGACGAACCCCCCCGCCGGGCCCGCCCCGAGAAGATCCCCACCCTCAAGCCAGCCTTCCACCCCGATGGCACCATTACCGCCGCCAATGCTTCCTCCATCGCCGACGGCGCCGCGGCGCTGGTGCTCACCATCGCCGAGCTGGCCCGGGACTTCGGCTGCAGGCCCCTGGCCCGGTTGGTGGGGTATAGCGGCCACGCCCAGGCCCCCAGCCAGTTCACCACCGCCCCCATCCCCGCCATTGAGAAGCTGTTGGCCAAGGTGGGTTGGGGTTCGGCAGACGTCGACCTATGGGAGCTCAATGAGGCCTTTGCCGTGGGCACCCTGGCGGCCATGGACGGACTAAAACTTCCCCACGAGCGGGTCAACGTGTTCGGCGGTGCCTGTGCCCTGGGTCACCCCATCGGCGCCTCGGGGGCCCGGGTGGTGGTAACCTTGATCAATGCCCTCCAGCAGTTGGACAAGCGAAGGGGGGTGGCGGCGGTGAGCAAAGGTGGCTGCGAGGCCACACCCAACCACGTCGAACCCTTGAGAGGAGGAATGTGACGTCAAACTGAGTTCCCAAACCCCAC
>JBHJHK010000461.1:0-3222 GCA_050330975.1 Candidatus Competibacterales bacterium
CGGCGAAGGTCGTTTTAACATCACCCCCGGCGGTTCCCAGTTCCTGTTGACCGACGCCGGCGCCGACTTCGCGGTGGATGTCGACCGCCCCATCTCGGCCTTTGGCTTCTATGCCACGGATATCGGCGACTTCGAGGGTCAGCTGATCCTCACCCTCCTCGATGGCACCACCGAGGTGTTCAATATCAACACCAACAATACCGATGGCTCGGGTGGCGACACCAGCGGTTCGGTGTTCTACCTGGGCATCCTGGGGGAAGACGAAACTGAAGTCTTCACCAGCGTCGAGTTCGCCACCACCACCGGCACCGGCGACCGCTTTGGCTTTGACGACTTCACCATCGGCACCTTCTCCCAGATCTCCCCCGTGCCCAACCCCGCCCCCTTTGCGCTGATGGGTCTGGGTCTGGTGGCCCTCACCGTCCAGCAGCGCAAGCACCTCAAGGGCTAAACCAGCTGTTGGATTCGAGGCCCGGGTTGGCGACCCGTCGCTGACTCGACAACAGATAGTTTCCTCGATCCTTTTACCTCTAAGCCCGTGTCCTCCTCTGGGGACACGGGTTTTTGCTGTGCTCCTGCCCCATCCTCGCCAAGGGCGGGCAAGGTCACTTCGGGATGGAGTCCACGCGCCAGCGGCGCCGCTTTGAAGTCCCCACCGCCCAGGGCCCTAGCTCCCTGGATCCGGGGCTGGTTGGGTTGTTGTAAAGTGAAATCCCGTGCCGTAGACCACGATCTCCACCCCGCCATCCACCACCGAAGGGTGGGCGATGCGCACCCCCAGCACCCCATCGTACCCGGCGGCGGCGGCTTTGGCCTCCAAGCGCTCCAGGGCCTGCTGGAGGGTTTGTTCCATGAGGGCTTCGTAGTGGCGCATCCGCCCACCCAGGGTGTTGGTGAGGTGTTCGCGCCAGTCTTTAAAGACGTTGGCGGCGGTGATGGCACAGGCAAACACCGGGCTGCCGGTGCGCACCGGCCCCTGGGGCAGGTAGTCGAGGGTGGAGAGGATCATGGCAACCGTCAGCGACTCGCCACCTTGGCTACCACCACCTTAGTGCGCCCCCCCAACAGCCAGCGCAACAGCAACAGGGGCAGCAACAGGGGCAGCAGGGCCACTGCGGCGAGCCAACCCAAGGCCAAGCCGTACTTGTGCCAGGCCAAGGAGGGGCTAATGGCACCGCTGGCCAGGACCTGGATATCGCCGTAGAGGGTCCAGGGGTCGGTGAGGAGTACGGGCTTCCCCATAAAGGCCAACGCCGCCCTGGGATCGCGGCTTTCCACCACCGCCCGCCGCACCGCCAGGCTACCCAGGAAGCGGGGGATGTGGGAGTCGGTGAGGAGTTGCTGGAACATGCTCTCTCGCCCGGTGGGGTCTAGTCGCTCCAAATACCAGGCCACCGCCCCCAAGGCCGCGGGATTTAACCGGGTGGCCAGATGGCGCAGGTGGGCGACGGGTAGGGTCAGCAGGGGAGTCAGCGCCTCCACCTCGAGGCCGGCCAGGGTGGCGATGGCCCGGGGCTGGCCCACGGATAGCAACACGTCCAGTTGCCCAGACTCCCAGGCCTCGGGGTCGAGGCGGCGGTGGAGACCGTGGCGATACACAGCGACGATGCGCACCCCCACCAACTCCCACCACGCCAGAGCCGGAGCGATGGACCCCAGGTCTTCGATGATTCCCAAGGCCTCGCCGGGCAGCCCCATGGCCCGCTCTAACTCCCCCCGCTCCAGGGCGGCCAGCACCTGGTCTTCGCCCCCCAGCTGGAGCAGGATATCCACCAAGGCGGCCAGGCGGGCGAATTCCCCGGGGGCCAGGCTATCCAGGTAGCGACCAAAGGTCGGGTGGTCCTGGGCCAGGGCCAACACCCGGCGGAATTGGCGCTTAAAGGCCACCCAGCGGGCGTGGACGCCATCGGCCACCACCTGGGCCACGCCGTCGGTCTGGGTGGGTAGCGCCTGGCGTAGGTCGGCGGCGATGGCGGCCCGCATCTGGGCCTTGGCCGCCTCGGAGGTGAGCTCTCGCTCCAGTTCCGGCAAGATACCATTGCGACCAGTCCACAGGTCATAACCCACCAAACCCCATCCCACCCAGGGGACAAATCGCACCGCCACCTTCCCGGCCAAGCGGGCGGCGATGCGTCCAGCGAGACGCTGGGTAATACGGGCCGTCAAGCGTTGGGCGGATTGGCGCAACACCAACAGGGTGACTCCGGCGATGGTGCCCTTGAAATCCATCACATCCAAACCCGGCACCTCCGCCATCCGATCCAGGGCGGGACCCGCCACCAGAGGGTCGATACCCACTTTAAAGGCGTCGCGGACGGCCTCGCCGTAGCCCGTGGAGATAAACGCCTGGAGGCAAGATACGGCCACGGCCTGGGCGGTGGTGGCGGCCTCCCCCAGGCGCTGGGCTAGGGCGTTGGCCAAGTCGTTGGCCAACAGATCAAAGCGGCGCTGGAATACGGTGGAGCCATAGACCCGCTGGGAGACATAACTGGCCAGATCTTGGCCCTGGTCTTTGGAATACATGGACGATAGCCGGGCGAAGTAACCCTTGTCGTCTTTGGCAGCGGCGATGGCTTGGGCCACTAGGTCGTCGAGGGTAACCCCCAACCCCAAGGCCTGCCAGCGCTCATCCACCAACTGCTGGTAGTCCACCTGCAACAGGGCTCGCTCCAGGGTGCGGCGAGTGGTGGCGCGGATCTCCTGGCGCATGGACTCCCCCCCTTGGGTCTGGCAGTCCTCAAAGGTCGTCGCCCCAGCCACCCCCTGGGCGACGGCAGCGCCGGCGAGGCCAAGCCACAGCCATAGCCCAAAGATCCCCCAGCCCATTGGGCCCCTCAGTGGTCTCCACGTCATTGTCTATTGCCTCCTGACCGTCCGGTCATTGCGCCGACCCAGGCGCCGTTTGGCAGTCCGGGGGTAACCCTGGGATCGCAAAATACTCATCCCCGGGGTTGCGTTGTGAATCCCGTGAGCCGGACAGTGATTGACGTTCTATTGTGGCCCTTGTCGTCCCCCGACACCATAAGCCCCTCGCCGGGTCCATAACCCCCCCGGCCCCTCACTCAGGCCCTAGCGCACCAGCTGATTGAGTTCAAAGATTGGCAGCAAAATGGCCAGGACGATATTCAGCACCACCCCCCCCATGAGCAAGATCAACAGGGCCTCGAACAAGGCCAACAGGGTGGCGACGCGGGTCTCGGTTTCCCGCTCTCCCTGGACGGC
>JBHJHK010000462.1:0-7982 GCA_050330975.1 Candidatus Competibacterales bacterium
AAGCCCCTCGCCGCCGACGCCCCCACGGTCATGCTGCCGGCCAACGGTCCCATGGCGCTGTTGCCCCAGGGGGTAGCCTATGTCAACGACGATCGGCTGTTCACCCTCACCTGGCCCCGGCGCCAGCGCCGTTGCCTGCGCCGCACGGGCCGCGGCCTCGAGGCCCTCGACCTCGACGACCGGCGCCTGATGTTGAGCGATCGCCAAACCCACCAGATGTTTTTGGACACCGGTAATCCCCGGGTGTGGGTCAACCCCAGCTACGCCTTTGGCCCCCGGGCCGCCCTGTTGGACGCCGCCCACGCCACCAGCGGGGGCCTCAACCAAGAGCGCGTGCTGCTCCAGAGCGACGACGGCCAACGGCGGCGGGAGTGGCACCTAGACGGGCCGGTGGTCCAGTTGGTCCGGGCCTCAGGGGGTGCCTTGGCCCTGAGCTTTGACCTCGACCGCCACCACCACCGCCTGTGGTACCTGCCCTTTGCAGGCGACCGCCACCAACGCCCCTTGCCCCCCACCACCCGCGCCGTCACCCTGCTACCCCACGGCGCCCTGTGGTTGGACGCGGCGGGGCAGCTGTGGGGATGTCGGCGGGATCTGACGCCCCACCCCGTGGCGACCTTGCCGCCGGCGACGTGCCATCTCCACATGAGTCTCGATGGCCGCCTCCTGGTGAGCGCCGAGGTCAAGGACGAGGCCGTGGTCTTTACGGCGTCGGTCCCGGGGGAGACCCGACGCATCGCCGGCCCCACACCTGGATCGGCCCACCCCCCCCAGGCACCGGAACTCCCCCTTTCCCTGTCGGTGGGAGGCTAGCCATGGCGCGCTTTGCCCCCCTGGTGGTGGACAGCCACGCCCGTCTGGCCCCCCACCCCTGCGAGCGTCGCCCCTGGCCGGCGGACAAAGTGTGCGCCGTGCGGGACGAGCGCCGGGGCCAACTGCGCCTCGACAGCGCCGCCTGGGGGATCCCCCCCTGGGGCGAGTGGCGCTGGGTGTGCATCACGGCCCCCAAAATCGACATCGTGACCCTTTTTTTCTTTCCCGAGGCCCCGTGGCAACTGCCGGTGTACGCCATGGAGTTTGTGGTATTCGGCGATCGGCCCGTGGTGGCGGTCATCGACACCCCTTGTTTGGGGGACTCCGCCGCCTGTCGCCACAAAGCCGCCGACCTCACCCACCGGGCCCGGCGCGCCACCACCCTAGCCGACGCCACCGCCCCCCCTCCCTGGTACGCGGAGTGTCGCTCCGGCTGGGATGTGTTCACCCGCCCCACCAACCCAGCACACCACGACCAACTCGAAGTCGTCCACCACACCCTGTGGGGAGACCTAGTGGCCTGGCTGCCCGAGGCCGAGGGCTTTGACGCCAATGCTGCGGCGCAACACCAGCGCCGTCTGCGGGATTACAAAGACCACCACCGGGACCACAGCCCGGGCTGGAAACTGCTGATGCGCAGCTTTGGTCAGACCTGGAGCCAGACGTTTCTCACGGATTATCTCTTCGCCTGAACGAGTGCGTATCATCTGAACGCATCGATCTGAAACCACGCAGAGCATCAGTGATAGCTATCAACTCATTCTGTAAATCTTCAGTTGCAATGATCCACAAATCGTTATAATGTTCATACAGGTGCTTCACAAAAGCTCAGTACTCTGAGATCATCTAATAACGAGCGTGCAACACCCTCTAAAGGCTCCATCCAGAGGCCGTCTGTTATCGATTTTCTCCGATCCCCCCAAGGATAGAGAATCGCAGCGCCTTGCCGAACGACCGGTGTCGCACCCCCTCGGGACAAATGGAACTTACCTTGGGAACAGGCTATGGAACTCGCACACTTTATCCACTCCAAGGTCGTCCTCAATGAGTGGCTCAAAGGTTTTGTCCTAGAGCGTCAACACCTCGACCAACTGATCGGCCAACGCCGAGACATCGTCGCCCGACTGGTCGCCGTGTTACCCCCCCTCTCCCTGCGGGGTCAGACGAGCCACGAGCAGTTTATCGACAGCCTCTGCCAGCAGGTCTACGAGGGCTTTGCCGATCGAGACGCCCCACCCCGCTTTGCCCTGGGCCAAAAGCTCTATCAACAACTCCACTACGATTTTGCCCACGAGGGCATCGTCGACTTCGGCGAACAACTGCTGTTCGCCGCCCGCCCCGTCATCGCCGACTTCGGCTACCTCGCGGGGCTGATTCTATTCGAAGACACACTGGCCCACACCACCGCCGTCCAAGACCGCAGCGCCCTGGCCTCCCAGCGCGACGGCCTCATCCGCCAAGTCTCCAAGGAGCTGCGCCACACCGACCAAGGCTCAGAAGACGACTTCGATTTGACGGCCCTCCAGGGCGGCTTCGACGAATTGGTGGTGGACTGGGTGAGCACCGCCTACCCCAACGCCATCGTCCACCAACTGGCCTTTCTCCAGCTGTTCATCGGGCGCTTGATCGTGGCCCACACCCTCCCCGACGACCAGTGGCGGCGCCTGTTGGTGGTGTTGGATCACTGGCTGTACCGCCAGAGCGGGGAGATGGAACACAGCTTGGCGGACACTTTGGATGTACTCCACGCCGCCGTACCCCGCTTCGCCTTTATCGCCGCCCTGGTGGACGGCGGCTTGGAGCCCATCGCCCAGCGCTCCCCCGCCGCCGCCGAGTGGCTGCTCCTCAACGTGCTCCTCGACGCCCTCCCCGACACCCCCCTAGAAGACGACCTCAACGCCCACTTCGCCCCCCGGGCCTTTGCCGCCGCCGTCAAACTGACGGCCGGGGAGGTCACCGAGTTGGTGGAGGCCGCCGGCGAGGCCCTGCGGGGGCGCTTTGAGCGGGCCCAACTGGACTGGCTGTTCCAAGCCGGGGAGCGCCTCAGCCGCCTGCTCCACTTTGCCACCGCCGCCCATTCCCTGGTGACCCAGAGCGAAGCACCGCGGCAAAAACTCGTCGCCCGCCTGGCGGAGGGGGTGGCCACGGGGCCGGCCATCCAGCGCTGTGTCCGCGCCCTGGCCGGGGTGCTGGTGGCCGCCTGTGACGCGTTGGCCCTCCACCGCAAACCCACCGCCGCCAAGGCGCTGTTGCGCCGCAAACTCACCTTGGGGTTGGACGTCAAGGCCGACGAAGTCCTCTGGCGCCAGGGGGCTCAGATCGCCCTGGCCCTGCGGCAAATCGAGGTGGACAAACCCTGGGATGCCCTGGTGGAGGCCCTCGATCCCCTCTTGGCCCACCTCGATGAGGTCGTCGCCGACAACCTCCAACACCCCTTGGACAGTGGGTCCTTTGACGACCTCGCGGAGCTGGCCGACGGCGCCCCGGGGCGGCGTTTGGTGGATTGGCAGGGGACCCTGGTGGGCCTCGTGGCCCAGCGCCGGCTGCGGGGTCACCCCGGGGGCCTGCGCCGGGCCCTGCGGGCCTACGGCGCCCGCCTCTACGGCCAGAGCCCCGGGGTCGCCCCCCAGCCACTCCTCAGCGGGTTTCGCCACCTGGGGCAACAACTCAAGGGTCGCCCGTCCCTCCAGCGCCAACACCACGCGTTGACCCAGTTCCAAGCCGCCCTGCCCGACCTCGTCGTCAGCCACCAGCTGCTCTACAAGCTGGCCACCGTGGTCAAACAGAGCGAAATCTACGCCCAAGAGGCCCTCCACCGCACCCTGGAGGCCGAGGACGGCGCCGAGGACGGTGGCGAGGTCGGGGACACCGGCGACCGGCGCGCCCTCAACGACACCTTTGCCCTGGCCAATGCCGCCACCCTGCGGCTGTTGGCCCGGCGGGGAATCAACCCGGCCCTGGCCGCGGCGAGCTTCTCCAGCCAGTGGGGCCAGCGGGTGGGATTTTTACTGCGCTTTCTGCCCCGGAGCGAATTGGTGGCCAACCTCCAGGGCCTCCACCAGGCCCTGGGCTACAACCTCGAAGCCGGGGCCGCCAGCGCCTGTCAGGGCCTGCTCACCGACGCCCACCGGGATGTCCTGGGGGTCGTCGACGACGCCCCCGAAGCCACCGACGGCACCTTGCCCTGGCCCTGGTGCCCGACGCCCACCACCAACGACCGCTGGCGCCGCCTGGCGGGGGAGGGGCGCCCCGCCTCCCCCCTCATCGAACCCTTTGACCAGTGGCTCAAGGGCCACGTCAACGACCACCACGTGGCGTTGCCCCTCAAGACCTTTTTGGAACAGTTGAGCCAACACGGCGACGAAGAACTGGCTTGGCAGCGGGTCATCCCCGCCCTGGAGCTGGTGCTCAACCACACCACCGCCGGCGCCCTGGAGCGCAAGTGGCTCCTGGTGATCCACGTGGTGTTCGAGCAACTGCCCGAGGGGATCAGCGGCTACTGGACGACGGCGTTGCTGCGGGGTCTGCAGCTGATTCGCCAACTGGCCCTGGGGCGCCAGATCAACCACCAAGGGCGGGCCCTGGCCACCGCCCTCCAGCGCCAACTCATGACCCTGGCCTCCCCGGAGCGCCCCCTGGACGACGCGCCGCGGCTGATGGGGCAGTGGGTCGAACACCTGGGGGAAACCCTGAGCAGCCGCGTTCCCTCCCTGGCCGCCCTGGACCTGGCGCGCTTTGCCGTGGAACGCCTGGTGCCGTGCCTGGGGCTCGAAGCCCACCAGTGGCGAACCCTGTTCCAAGCCCTCCCCGGGGCACTGCGCCCCACCCTCGACCGGGCGGAGCGGTTGGCCCTGTTCCAGTGGGTCGCCCAGTTGGACGCCCTGGCCCCGGGCCTGGGGGGCCTCCAGGCCCTGGGGGACAATCTGTTCGCCAGCGACGACTTCGCCTTCGCCGACACCCAGCGCCAGGAGCAGCAGTGGCGCGACGCCGTGGGGGGCCTCGTGGGCGCGGCCATCACCCCCGACACGGCGCCCGTGCCGGGGCGCCTCGTGGCCCAGCGCCTGACCCTGGCGAGCCCGGTGTTGGCCGAGTTCACCGCCGACCCGTGGGCCCACCACCAAGACGCCCTGACGGAGGCCTTTGGCGGCCTGCTCGACGCCGCCCTGCGGCGCCAGTGGGTGGCGGCTTGCGACCACCTCGGCCGCGCCCTGGACCGGGAAGAACAGTTGACGGGCCGCCGCCAGCTCGACGGCTACAGCGTCTTTCAGCTGGCCCTCGACGGCGGGCCGGGCCTGACGGCCTGGCGTCTGAGCACCTGGGCTCGCCGGCGCGATGGCCTCGATGAGCTCGCCCTCTCCCGGACCGACGCCCTGGGCCTCGGCCCGGATCACCGGCCGAGTCCGGCGACCCTCGACGCCGTCACCGCCCTGTACCAGAGCGCCCTCCAGGTGGAGGTCAACGCCCTGACCCTGCCCCGCCGCCACTGGTTGGATCGCACCCCGACCCCCGGTCTCACCCCGGAGCAACGCCGGGCCTGCCAGTTGTTGGTGCGACAACTGGCCCTGGCGGACCTCCACGGCGCCTCGGCCTGGGGAGCCCCCCCGGGCCTCACAGCCCTGTGGTTGGCCCTGGGGGACGACGACGGCCAGGAACTCTTGCCCCGAACCCTCAAAGCCCTCGCCGGGGCCTTAAAGCAACAACTGGGGAATGATCACCCCTTGACGGTCCAACTGCGCCAGATGAGCCAGACCCTCCTGGGCCAGGATTTGGGGTTGCGCCTGCTGGATCAAGCCGAGGCCATGGCCCAGCGGATGTCACCCCCGGGGGGGGAAGACCCCCGGGACGACGCCGTGCTCGCGCTGCGGCGCCTGGGGTTACAGCTGTGCTACCCCGGCGGCATCGAGGGGCATGGGACCCCAGAATCCACCCCAGAATCCACCCTCAAATGGTTTCAGACCCGAGGTTTGAGCCTCTCTAGCACCGACGCCGCGGCCCTCAAAGGGGCGTTGCTCCGCCGCCAGGGCACCACCCAAGCCATCGCCAGTGAGGCCACCCCATGAAAGCCGTCACCTTTGACCACGACCGCAGCGCCGTGGCGGTCCACACCCAAGACCGCCTCCTCGACGCGCTGTTGAGCAAACAGCTCAACGTCAAAATGCTCTGCAAGGGCCGGGGGCTGTGCGCCACGTGCCACGTCTACGTCACCGCCAACCCCCAGGGCCTCACGCCGCCCACCCCCCGGGAAGAACTCACCCTCTCGTTGTTGAGCGGCGCCGCCCCCAACAGTCGCCTCGCCTGCCAGGCCCACGTCATCGGCGAGGGGGTTGAGGTCGAGCTGCCCCGGGGGCTGTACGTGGAGTCCTTCGCCGAGCTAGAAACCCTCATCGGCCAGCGCACCCGCGAGCCCATCCTCCATCCCATCAATGGGATGATATTGATTCAACAGGGAAAAATTATTACCCGTTCGGCCATTATGCAGCTCAAGGGACTGGATTTCTCCCCCCATGGGGTGGATACCGACCGGGCTTGAGAGCCCCGCGTTTAATCCTTATCGATTTGCCACAACCCGTGCTCACCCCAAGGCCCCAAGGACGCGACCATGAGCCAACAACCGCCCGCCTATACCGCCATCGACCCCGTGGCGGGGAGCTACACCAACTACCACAATTATTTTCATCCCGAGGAGTTTTTCCGCCACGACCCGGAGAAAGGCGCCATTATCTTGCGGGATGGCCAGCGGGCCGCCCGGGTCACCGAGGCGTTTATCAACGGCCTGCACCTGGGCATCGAAGAAGAGGTAGGCAACGCCAGCACGTTGCTCATGTACCGCTGTGGCAAGGCCTGGGCCGAGCAGGACATGAAGCGCTTTAACAACCGCATGCGCCAGGAGTTCGGCAACGGCAAACTCGATATCTGGCAGATGAACAAGCGCTTTGTGTTCGAATCCTGGTGGTGGCCCATGACCATCACGGGCTTTGGGGCCTGGACCTTGGATTTGAGCTTCACCGACAAAGACCTCACGGTGGTGGAGATCAGAAACTCCGCCGTGGCCAAATCCATGAAAATGCTCGGCAAGCCCGTGTGTCACCTCTACGCGGGGCTGTTTTCCGGGGTGTTTTCCGTCTACGACCGCAAGGATCGCGAGTGCATTGAGATCCAGTGCTATTCCATGGGCAACGACGTCTGCAAATTTCTCATCGGCGATGAGAAGAAGGTCAACGCCGCCGAGTTTTGGCGCCGCGAGGGCGCCGGGGCCAGCGAAATCCTCGGCCAGCTGGACGGCTAGGGGGACGCGCCATGTTCGAGCTCGCCGCCGCTGTCTTGGACCGAGCCCCCGGGCACTCCGTCGCCGGGCGGTGGCAAGCCGTCGCCGCGGCGTGTGCCGCCCACTTGGGCACTGAGGCCGCCACCCCTCGTCGCCCGCGCCGCCCGGAAAATCCCGGGGAATCCCGGGCCACCGTTCCCGCCATCGCCCCCGCTGCGGTTCCCCGGGGCAAAGCCCTCGAGGTGGCTACCCCGTCCCCCGCCACCCCCGATATCCTCGACATTCCCGACATTCCCGACATTCCCGCCACCCCCCGGGTCTTCGCGGCGCCAGACCCCATCGGTCTGCGCAACGCCAACGCCTTCTTCGCCGCTCTGCCCTGGACGGCCCCCCGTCTCGACCGAGCCGGCGCCGATCCCGGAGCGGTTGCCGGGGTCGGTGGCGGCGCGGCGGCCCTGCCCCAGGTGGTGCCTCCCCCCCGTCGGGAGACGCCTTCCGAGGGCCCTCAGTCGGTGCCTCCGCCGGCCCGGCGCGAGGCGGTCCCCGGGAAGGTCCCCGGGAAGGTCGACGGGAAGGTCCCCGGGAAGGTCCCCGGGAAGGTCGACGGGGCGGTGACGGCGCCGGCGACGGTCGCGGAGGCGGTGGCGTTTTTCCGCGCCCTGCCCTGGAATGGCCCCCCCGCCGCGGCGCCGACGGTCGATAATACCGACGACCGGTCCGTGCCCCTGCGCATCGTCGCCGGCCGGGACATCGCCCAGGTCCAGCCCAACCCCGAAACATCATCGGGTCTCAACCCCATACTGATCGCCACCCAGAGCGCCTTGGACGTCGCCCGGGGACGCGACACCACAGAGGTCGCCCGCGGCGTGGCAGGGGCGCTGAATGGGGCGGCCCCCGCTGGGGC
>JBHJHK010000463.1:0-7676 GCA_050330975.1 Candidatus Competibacterales bacterium
CCCCTTCCAGACCCCGCAGTGCCGCCGTGAGCTCCCCTCGGGGCTTGCGGTGGTGGGCACGGATGACTTCCAGCACCCGCTGGGCCCAGGGCCGTTGATGGGGTTTGAGATAGCGGGGTTCCAGGCGGTCGCCTTGGCGACGGGACAACAATAGCTCCGAGGGTAACATCAGCCGTCGCCCACCTCGGCGTCTTTGGCCCCAGGGGTTCCCGGGGCCGCCGGCGGAGGCGATACTTCTAGGGGATGGCCTGCAGCGTCAAACAGATCCCCAGTTTGCGGGAGATCTCCGGGGGGGGAGGCCTCCTCCCGCCGCCGCTGGGCCACCCGCTCCTCGCGGGTTTCCCGGGCGATGATCTCGTAGAGCACGGCGCGTTTGTCCTCCCCCGACCCCCGGCGCAAAATGCGCCCCAGGCGCTGGACAAACTCGCGGTTGCTGGCTGTGCCCGAGACGATGACCCCCACGGTGGCGTCGGGGACGTCGACCCCTTCGTTGAGGACCCTCGAGGTCACCAGCGCCACGTATTGGCCCCCCTTGAAGCGCTCTAGGATATCCTGGCGCTCCTTGACCCGGGTTTGATGGGTGATACAGGGCACGAGAAAGTGGCTGGAGATCTCGTAGGCGGTGGCGTTGTCCTCGGTGAAGATCACCGTCGGCGCCCTGGGGTGGCCGGTGAGTATAGTGGCCAGGGCCCGCAGTTTGGCCGGGGTGGCGTGGGCGATGCGCCGGGCTTCCCGGTGGGCCTGCATGGCCCGCCGTCCCTCGGCGCTTTGGGCTGAGACCATGACAAAGCGATTCCAACCCTCCAAGGATCCCAGGCCGATCTTGCGGCTGCGCAGGAAATCGTTGCGCACCGCCAGCAGCCGCTGGTATTCCTCCCGCTCCAGGGGCGAGAGATCCACGTGGAGGGTGCGGAGGGAAAATGCCGCCAGGACATCCCCGGCCAGTTCCTCGGGGCGCTGGCGGTGGACCACCGGTCCCACCAGGTCGTCGAGATCCCGGTGCTTGCCGTCGCTGCGGTCGGGGGTCGCCGTTAGGCCCAAGCGGTAGGGGGCCAGGGCGAATTCGGCGATGCCCCGGTAGAACTCCGAGGGCAAGTGGTGGACCTCGTCGAACACCAACAGGCCATAGCGGTTGCCCAGGTGCTCCATGTGGCGGGCGGCGGAATCGTAGGTGGCCACGGCCAAGGCGTTGGCCTCGAAGTAACCGCCGCCGATGAGACCCACTTCTGCGCCGGGGAAAGCCGCCTTGAGGAGGGCGTACCACTGGTGCATCAAATCCAAGGTGGGCACCATCACCAGGGCGTCCCGCCGCGCCCAGGTCATGGCCAGGATGCCCACCAAGGTCTTCCCCGCCCCGGTGGGCAGCACCACCACCCCCCGCCCCTTGCGCCCCTGCCAGGCCTTGAGGGCTTGGGCCTGGTGGGGGTAGGGGGTGAGGCTCAAGGCCAACTCCAGGGCCAGTTTTTGGTAGCGAGGGGCGCGGTTACTGTCCAGCCAGGGGCGCAGCAGGGCGAGGACCTCGGCGTAGCGGTGGGCCGGGGCGCGGTAGGCGTCGACCCGGGGGTCAAAGGCAAAGGTACCTTCGAGCCCCGGTGGCAGCAAGGGGCTGCCCTCGAGGAGCAACGTGCCCCGGTCGAAGCGCAACTGACAACGGGTCTGGGTGTCGTCTTGGGGGGTTAGGGTGCGGTAGTGTCCCGGGGATTCGTTGATGTCTTTGGCCATGGCGCTATAGTGGCGCAAACCACTGGCGTAAAACAACGAGACACGACGATACCATGAGTGACCTCCAACGCGAGCCGATGGTCATGGTGGGCACCTGCGACTTGGGAGGAAGGGTGCGGGGGCGGGGTTTTCCCGCCCGCCAGCTGCCCCACCGCCTGGAGCAGGGCGTGGGTTGGGCCCCCACCAAGACCATGATCACCGCCTTTGATACTTTGGCCGACGGCCCGTGGGGGGCCTTTGGCGATTTGTTGCTCATACCCGACCCCGAGGCCGAGGTCCCCTTGGTGACGGTGGCTGGCCAGCCGCCGCCGCGCTTTTTCCTGGCCGATATCATCCACCCCGACGGCGCGCCCTGGGAATGTTGTCCGCGGCACTTTCTGCGGCGTGCCCTGGGGGCCCTGGAGGCCCTGGGGGGGCTGCAACTCCAGGCGGCCTTTGAGCACGAGTTCTACTGTCCAGACGCCGATTACAAGGGCAACGCCGGTTATGGCTTTGGGGCCTGGTACCGCTCTGGCCCCTTTTTGGAGACCCTGGCCCATGCCCTGCAACAGGGGGGGGTGGAGCCCGAGGGGTTGATGCCGGAGTTCGGGGCTGGCCAGTGGGAGGTCAACTGCGCCCCCGCCCTGGGTCTCAAGGCGGCCGATCGGGCCGTAGCGGTGCGGGAAATCGTCCGAGCCGCGGCCAGGGCCATGGGACGGACGGTGAGTTTTGCCCCCCTAGTGGCCCCCGATGCCTCGGGCAATGGCGCCCACATCCACTTGAGTCTGTTGGATGCCGCAGGCCAACCCATCACCTATGCCGCCGACGCCCCCCATTACATCAATCCCCAGGTGGCGTCGTTTTTCGCCGGTATTTTGCACTACTTGCCGTCCATGGTGGCCTTGACCGCCCCCAGCGCCGTGTCCTACTTGCGCCTCATGCCCCATCGTTTTAGCGCTTATTACAACAACCTGGGTTACCGACAGCGGGAGGCGGCTTTGCGCATTTGCCCCGTGGCCACCCCCCCCAAGGCCAAAGCCCCCCCTTTGCAGTTCAACTTGGAGTATCGGGTGGCCGATGCCGCCGCCAGTCCCCATATGGCGTTGGCAACCTTAGTGTGGGCGGGGGTGGCGGGGTTGCAGAGGCAGTTGCCATTGCCCGAACCCACCACCGAGACCTTCGATACCCTGTCGGCGACGGAAAAACAGCAACTGGGGTTGGTGCGGTTACCCCAGTCGTTGGGGTCGGCGTTGACCCAGTTGGAGCGCTTTGAAGAGGCGTCCAGTTGGCTGGGGCATGGGCTGTTGGGGGCCTATTTGGCCAACAAGCGAGCCGAGTTGGCCGTGGTCGGCCACCTAGAGGCTCGACAACAGTGTGCCCGTTACCGGGAGATCTACTAGGGTTAGCCCTTGGGTTCGCCGGGCCTTGGCTCGACTTTGCGGGTCAAGGCGCTATAATTTTCCATTGAGCACAGCCACTACCCCGTCCCGGTAGCTCAGTAGGATAGAGCGACAGCCTCCTAAGCTGTAGGTCCCAGGTTCGATTCCTGGTCGGGACGCCACAAACTCTCCCCACGGGGCGTTTGTATCCCAACTTCCCACGGTCAACGATCACTTAAAAAATCGTCATTAAAACAGCGTCTCGTTGGCTGCCCATTCGAGTCCTCGGCCGTCGTTGGCTCGGCGGCGATGGGGTTCAAGTTCTGGGCACGGGTGCCACGGGGCCCTTGAAACAGCCTGGTGAGAAAATCATTATCGACAAAAGCCCTGGGGTCAGGAGTGTCATAGTAATCCCCCAACGACTGGCGCACCACGACGAGGCCAATGCTGGGAATGACATAGAGGCGATTCTTACCAGCGCCTAGGGCTGCAAACATGTCGTCGAAGCCATGGTGATAGATAAATCCCCCACAGGCGAAGGGTGGCGCCTGTTGAAAATCAAAACCGCCGCGACCTCCTGGGGTGTTTAACCACAGGAACTTGCCGTGGCCGGGGTTGGTCGGGGCCGGATCTAGCAACAGCGACAATGTTTCAGGGGAAAACAGTACTTTGTCGTTATGGCGCCCTTGGTTGAGCAGCAACATACCGTATTTGGCCATATCGCGGGCGGTCATATGGGCCCCGTTGGGGATATGGGGGTTACCCACATCGTCGCGAACCCAATGGACGGGAAACAGCTGGATCTCGTCGAGAACCCATTGCTGGAGGAATTGCAGCGGGTCCCCCGAATAACCCGCTCCCTGGAGCTTGCGCTCCAGTAACACCCCAAAGGCGTAATAGTGACTGGGGCCATATTGGAAATGATAGCCCGATGGGGTCACCAGCCTGAGCTCATCCACCACGTATTGATAAATATCATCGGCCTTGGGGTTGAGGCCCTGAATGTATTCCACCGCCTGCTCTAGGCCCGAGCTCAGTTCGAGGAGATCGACGACCCGGATGGCGGCCTTGGGGGTGTCGCGCCACTCAGTGATGGTGTCTGCCAGGGGTTCGTCTAAGGTCATCCACCCCTGTTCGAAGGCGATGGCGAAGGCGGCGGCCCAAAAGGCCTTGGTGGCGCTTTGGATATGGGGTGCGGTGTTGGGGCCGGCGCCATTGTGGTAGTCCTCAAAGACAATGCCCCGCCGATCGGCGACCAGCACCGCTGAGCCACCCCGCCAACGGGAGTATTCGGCCGCGGCCTGGGGATAGAGGGCGACCTCGGGGGGTTGCGCCTGGGCTAGCGCCGCGGCGAAGAGGGTTGCCACAGTGGCCGCCTGCCATGGCAAGGAAGTCAACCCATGGACCCAGGAAGCCATGGCGCGCTGCCCGTCGATGTGCAGTCTCATCATCCCATCCTCTGAAGCTGTTGAACCGTGCGACGGGCGAAAGCCACCCTGTGAGGGGCTATCGTCGTCGACACCGTAAACAACGCATCGACGGGTGATGGGTTGACACCGGTGTACCCCTATGGAGCCCTACAGCTCCCTCGCCACCCGCATCCCCACAAAATGGGCGCGATCATCGGGGTACTTCCAGCTGCGATGGGCCGAGCGCGCCACTATCTCGCCGAACTCCATACTGCCGCCCCGCACCACCCGGCGGTTACAGTCCCCGGTGGTCACCGCCGAGCCATCGGTGGGGGCGCCGACGTAGCGCTTGCGATAGCAGTCCTCCACCCACTCCATCACATTGCCGTGGAGGTCGTAGAGGCCAAAGGGGTTGGGCCTGAGGGAACCCGCGGGTGCGGTAAAAACGTGGCCGTCATGGCACCCATTGTGGCGGGCCCGGTGGTCGGTCCCCTCACATACGGTGTGGGGCTGCTGGCAAAACCACCGCTGGTGGGCGGCATCCTTGATGTTGGCGTAACGACACAGTTGCTCGCTGTCATCGCCAAAGCTAAAGCGGGTTTGGCTGCCGGCCCGGGCGACATACTCCCACTCTGCCTCGGTGAGTAAGCGGTAGCGCTGGCCCGTTTGGGCGGACAACCAACGGAGATAGGCTTGGGCATCCTGCCAGGAGATATTGATGACGGGCCGCGAACCTCGACCCCAGCCGGCATCGCCCAGCAGATCTCGGTGGGGAGAAAAGTATTTTAGGGGTTGTTTGCTGGCGTTATCCTCGCAACCGCCGGTATCGACACAGGCTTGCCACTGCTGCCAGGTGATCTCGTATTTGCCGACGGCCAGGGGCTGAACCGTCACCTGGCGCAAGGGCCATTCGTTGTCTATCCGGCGCTTGTCGTCGTCGAAGAGCCGATCTTCGGGGCGTCCCGCTCGCTCTGGAGTAGAGCCCATGGTAAAAGCCCCATCTGGTATGACCACCATTTCCGGACAAAAATCACAGTCGCGAAAGCTCTCGCCCACCCGTTGAGCCAAGGCGATATCGCCGATGGCTGCGGTGGTCGACGGCGCGAAAAAAGCGGTGAAATCGATTTGCCCCAAACCGAATACGACAATAATAGAACTCAGTGCCGCTTTGATATTGCGATAGAGGATATTGTTGATATCTAAACGCCGCAATAGGAAAGTGATTAACACTGCAACGGGCAAAAGCAATAGGCCCAAGAAGGCAAGATTGGCGACACTGTCGTCTGTAACACCTTCAAAAGGGCGTTGGTGTATCCTGCAGTGAGCAATGGGCCAATTGCTATTGATAAATAGATCGACGAATTGCCAAAAATGCCAATTGGTCGTGGTTTCATGAATGCACTCGGCGGCGTATTCCTTGTCCAGCGATTTGATGATAAATTGTATATAAAATGATCCCAGGCAGACAGCGGCCGTATAACCCGCCATGGGCAAAAATAATAACCAGCTTCTGCGATAGGCCTTGTTCTTGGGCAAGATGGAAGCACAGATAATACTGCCTATGGCCACCACGGTCAAAAAAAATGCCATGTCGTCTTGCCGAACGTTGAGCTGAAAAAACGACTTGATAGCCTGTATCAGCACTTCGACGAAAAAATCTTCAAATAACTCCCTAAGCCAGCTGGGTATCGGCCCAAGGGGGACAAAACTCCCCCAAAAGCCGATAAAGCTAAAAGTCAAGATGATGACGCCAAACCAAGTAAAGAGTTTTCGAGCCATCTTGTAAGACCTACTCGTCGTCGGGTCTGGGGGAAGCGTTTAAGGGGTGGGACGAGCCCTGGGCCCAGGGCTCCAGCGGTGGGCCATCAGCCCAGGGCGCGGCGTAACGCCTGGGCCAGCTGGTTCAAACCGTAGGGTTTGGGCAGCAGTTGGTGGCTGGCAATCTGGTGGATTTGCTCGCTGTGGCCGGTGGAGTACAACACGGGGATATCCGGCCGGTGTTGGCGAAGCCATTGGCCCAGGGCCAGGCCATCCATGGCCCCGGGCAGGCGGATGTCGGCGAGGACCAAGTGGAAGGGCTCCCCGTTGGCCAACATCTCCCGGGCCCCCTCGGCGTCTTCCACCCCAGAGGGGGCATAGCCCAAGGTCTTGAGGGCCCGGAGGGCGAAGCGGCGCAGGTCGTGGCGGTCTTCCACCACCAAGATCCGCTCGCCCCGTCCCAGTGGTTGCCCAAAGGCGCCGGCGTTCCCCGGGGGAGGCACCCGGGGGATGTCCCTGGCCGGCGCCCCGTTCACCGTCTTCCGGGGCAAGTAAATGATGGCATCGGTACCCGCCCCGGGGCGGCTGTGGAGGCGGAGATCGCCCCCGGCTTGGCGGGCAAAGCCAAAGGCCGAACTCAACCCCAAGCCGCTGCCGCCATCGCCCTTGGTGCTGAAAAACGGCTCTAGGGCGCGATTCAAGGTGTCCTCTGCCATACCACAGCCGTGGTCGCTGACCTGAAAGCGCAGATAGGGGCCAGGGCGGAGCTGCTCCCCCCACGACGGCGGTGTCTCCTCGGCTACACACTCTTCGCTGGCGACGATGAGGTCGATACCGCCCCCATCGGCCAGGGCATCGCGGGCATTGAGGACCAAGTTGAGGAGGGCGCTCTCCAGTTGATGGCGATCGACGGCAAAGACCAGTCCCGGAACTCGGTGATGGATGGTCAGGGTCACGGTCTCCGGCAGCAGTCGCTGGGCCAGGCGGGTAAATCCCTCCAGAAACTCGTCTAGGGCCAGGGGCGAGGCGTGGAGGGGTTGGCGTCGAGAGAAGGCCAACATCTGCCGGGTCAATTCGGCGCCACTGCGGGCGGCCGCCAAGCTATCGCCAATCAACGACCGATGGGCGTCGGCCAAAGGCACCGATTCTTCGGCCAATTGCAGGTTGCCGACGATGACTTGCAGGAGATTGTTGAAGTCGTGGGCGATTTGTCCAGCCAGCTGACCCAGGGTCTCCAGCTTGTTGGCGTGGAAGCGCCTCTCCTCCAACTGGCGGCGCTCCGTGACGTCGCCGACGATGCCCACCACTCGCTTTAGGCGTCCCTCGGCGTCGTGGACGCCGATGGAGCGGGACAAAAACCAGCGGTAGTCGCCATTCCGATGGCGTATCCGATACTCCAGTTCCCGGGGGAGGGGGCTATGGCGGTGGC
>JBHJHK010000464.1:0-3594 GCA_050330975.1 Candidatus Competibacterales bacterium
GGGTTGGGGATGGCCCTGTCAGCGGTGATCATCGCCCTAGCCTATTTTCCGGGGCTCGTGGGCGTGCAGGCCATGCCGTTCCACGCCCTCATGGGCTGGCGTGGGGGGGTGATGGCGCTGGCTGTTCGGGCCCCCGAGGCCCAGTTTATCCTCACCGACCGTTATACCCACGTGGGGCCCTTGGCGTTTTACTGGCCCAAGCCCATCCCCGTCTATTTGGTGGGAGCCAAGCGGCGCTTTGCCCACTACGATCTGTGGCCGGGGCCCGAGGTGGAGGTGGGGCGTCCTGGGCTCTATGTGGCCACCCGTCCCGAGCCGCCCCCAGAACTCGCCTCGGCCTTTGCCCATTGCCAGGCCCTAGAGCCCGTGGCGAACCGGGCACCCAACGGGGTGGTGGTGCGGACGTTTTATCCCCACCGCTGTCGCGACTACCGCGCCATTCCATGGCCCGAGCCGACCCGGCGCTAGAAGGGCTGCCTTTGTCACGCCATGGGCCGCGGCAGTGGGATTTGCCTGCGCCACCTTGGCCGCCATGGCGATCACTTGGTTACTGATCCACGCCCGGGGCAAAGGACTAAAGGGGAATCTCCCATCACCACTGCCGCCAGCCGCGCCGATAGGCGTCCACTACCCGGGGATGGTCCAAGGTGCTCACCGCCACGGCCAAGGGCGCCATATCCTTGGGAAAAGACCGCAGCTCTTCAAAGGTGGCACGGTCGAAAAACCGGGTGGCCACCTGGACTTCAGGGGCCTGGGCCATGCGGGGGGCCAGGGCTTGGGGTGCCGCCATGACAAAGCCCCAGTCGCCAAAGGAGGGCACCAGTACGTGGTAGGGCACGGTGAACTCAAAGGCCGCCCCCACGGTGTGGTAGATCCCCCAGAAGGCCTCGGGGGCGTAGAAGGGGCTGGTGGCCTGGGTGACAAAGATGCCCCTCGGTGCCAGATTGGCCCCCACTAAGCTGTAGAACTCCCGGGTGTAGAGCCGCCCCAACGCCGCGGCGTCGGGATCGGGCAAATCGGCAATGATCACATCGAATAGCCCCCGCCGCTCGGCGAGGTAACCCATGGCATCGGCGGCCACCGGCTTGAGGCGAGGATCCCGAAAGGCATTGTCGTTGAGGGCTGCAACGGCCGGGTGCCGGGCTCCCAACTCGAGGACCGCCGGATCCAAATCCACCAACACCACCTCGGCCACCCCGGGGTGCTTGAGGACCTCCCGGGCCGCCAAGCCATCCCCACCCCCCAAAATCAGCACCTTGCCAACGGTGGGGCCCCCAGAAGCCCCTTGGTACACCATCATAGGTGCCTGGACTAGGGCCTCGTGGTAGCGGTGTTCATCGCTTTTGGCAAACTGGAGATCTCCATCGAGATAGAGGCGCAAATCGTCCCGCTGGCGGGTCAAAACGATCTCTTGATGGGCCGAGCGCTGGCTGTAGAGCACCCGGTCGCCATAGGCCTGCAGGTGCCACAGCCCCAACAAGCCCTCGGCGGCCAGCAACAGCCCGGCCAGTGCCACCGTCGCCCCCCCCAAGAGCCCCAGGGCATAGTGCCGTCGCTCGGGGGCGAAGCGGTGGCGGAAGGTCCACAGCACCAGCCCCGCCATGGAGAGGTTGACCAGGCCAAACAGCAAGCCGGTGCGAAAGGTGCCCAACCAGGGCAACAGCACAAAGGGAAAGGCCAAGGTGGCTACCAAGGCCCCCAAATAATCCAACGACAAAATGTGGGCTAGGTTGACCCGCAGCTCGTCGTAGCGCTGGAGGAGCCGGGTGAGGAGGGGGATCTCCAGGCCGATGAGCACCCCGATGGTCAGGGTGAAAAAACCGTAGTAGGCGTCAAAGGCCCCTTCGAACAAAAACGCCCCGTAGAGGGCCGGAACACTCAAGCCCCCCAAAAATCCCAACAGGATCTCGGCGCCGATAAACACCGCCAACAGGCGACCGGTGATGTATTTGGAGAGAAAGGCCCCAATGCCCATGGCGGCCATGTAGAGGCCAATGGTGAGGGAAAACCACACCACGCTGTCGCCCCGCAGATAGACGGCGGTGGTGGCGATGAGCAATTCGTAGACAATGGAGCACAGCCCGGCGATGAAGACCCCGTAGATCAGGGCAAAGCGCTGGCGGTGGTGGGGCTTGGTCTCAAGGCGGGGGAGGGAGACGGCCATGGCAGGGGGTTACTTGCCCCCCGACAGGCCGCCCAGACTACCCCTGGGGCCCGTGACGCTCCCCAGGCGCAGGCTGGCATCGCCCCTGGGGTACAGCTGAACCCGGCCCTGGCGGTAAGACCAGTGGCCGGGCTCAAAGCCCTCGGGATAGCCCCAACCGCCGTTGGCCACGGCCATGAGCAACACGTAACCCACGATGATGACGGCACCGAGGCTCAACAGCAAACGGCGTAGCGCGGCGTCCACGAAACGCGACCTCCTAGGGTTCGAGGTTGAAAAGGGCCAAGAAGCCCACCACTAGGGCCCGGCGCCCCAACCATAGCCCCGCCAACAGCAATGGAATACTCCCCAGGGTGTGGGGGAGGCTGCTTCCCCCCACCCGGGTGAGGGCGATATCAATGGCAAAGCGGGTGTCTCCCCCGGTGGGACTGGCGGCGATGGAGCGCAAGGCGTTCAACGAGCCCTGCTCTACGTCGAGGCGCAAATAGTAGCTTCCGGGGGAGGGAAATACGTATTTGATTTGGTACTGGTCGTCCCACTCTTCCCAGCGTTCACCGTCGAAGCCCGTGGCGTGGTAGAGCTCGTCGCCAAAGCCAAACAGATACTGGCGGTCGGCGTCCAGAATCTCCACGGTGACAAACTGCCAGGCGCGATCTAGACGGGGATTGCGGATGGTGAAGCGATAGGTGCCTGCACTCTCGAGTTCAAGGGGCACCTCGTCCCCGGCGGCCACAGCCCTAAAGCGCTGGGTGTCGCGGCCCAAGTCGTAGAACAGCGCCGTGGCCAGGTAGAGGATGGCCCCCGACAACAGCAGGACGCCCAAGAGGGCTTGACGTTGCTGGGGATGCCACAGGGCGAGGGTCTCGGCCATGGATATCACCGGGTCGTGGGCAAAGGGGTGAACGCGGAGCTCAAGGGTCGACGTCTCACAACAACGCCACCAACACCCCGGCAAAGGCCAACGCCACGGCGGCCTCGGCGAACCCCGCTGCCAGGTTGCCGTCCTCGGCGATTTCTCGATTGAGGTCGTCGCCGGGCACCAGGGCTCGGTCCACCAATTGCCGCACCACCACCAACAGCACCAACCCCGTGACAGCCTCGCGGCCAAAGCCCCACAGGCTATCGCTCCAGCCGATGAAATCGCCGCTGACGGCGTCCATCATAATGAGCCCCATGGCCATGAGGGTACCGCTAAAGGCGACGCCAGCGGCGGTGTTGCCCCGCTGGATCTCGGCTTCCAAGTCGAAGGGGGTGATGGCGTCGTAGAGGTGGGCCAGGGCGAATACCAACCCCTGACCCAGGGCGAAGAACACCACCGCGCTCAGCACGCCTCCCCCCTGGCCACGCCCCGCTCCCCCCGCCACCACCCCCGTGGCCACGTAGATGCCGGCCCGCCCCGCCGCCACGGCGAGGTGTTGCGGTTCGGGGAT